>NZ_CP015029.1:610372-915558 GCF_011455495.1 Frederiksenia canicola | reverse complement strand
ATGTCCACAGTAGTTTGAACGTTCCAATAACTTTACACAACGACAACAGAATCCATGGGAACTAATCGCAAGTGTCTGCTGACAGTGGAAACAGCGAAATCGAGAAAAATTCATAGCTCACGCCTTTTAGAAAACCGTTTTTGCACTCTATCAATTTTTCTGAAATAAATTTTGTCAATTTTTGCGACACAGATCGAAAAAAGAGTAAAATCATTTCCATTGTACTAAAGGAGAAACAATGAAAGCATTAACTCACCCTATAAAAATCGTCTTCTTTGATATTGACGAAACCTTATATTACAAAAAAGAATGCCGCATTCCCGACTCCATTTTTGAGCAGGTTATCCCACAGTTAAAATCCAAAGGCATTATTCCTGCGATTGCGACGGGTAGAGCCTTAGGCGCATTTCCCAAAGCGATTCAGCCATTATTAAATCCACAGGGGTTTGAACTTTTTGTCACCACAAATGGGCAATACAACATCTATCAAGGCGATATTATTAGTCAATACCCACTAACTACTGAGCGGATTGAGAGAGCCTTAGAAAAACTCAAAGCACTGCAAATTGAGTATGGCTTCGTCAGTATTGAGGAAATTGCCGTATCAAAAAACACAGCAGAAGTTGAAAAATCGCTACGTCCAATTAAAGAAGACTATATTGTCGATCCGAATTTTTATCTTGATCACAAAATACTGCAACTACTCGCCTTCTTCCCACAAGAACGAACACAAGAAGTCATTGGTTCTGGTTTATTGGAAGATGATTTCAAAGAAGTCCGTTGGCATAAATATTCTGTTGACTTACTGAAAAAAGAAAATTCTAAAGCTAAAGGGATCAAGGACGTACTGAATTATTTCAATATCCAGATGGAAAACGCGATGGCATTTGGCGATGGCTTAAATGATTTAGAAATGTTAGCAACCGTTGGATACGGCATTGCAATGGGAAATGGCGAGGAAGAACTCAAAGCCGTAGCAGATTATGTCACCTTACCAATTGAACAAGATGGTATTTTAGCGGCACTTAAAAAACTGAAGGTTCTTTGATTATTTCATCAATCAAATGTAAACTATTCTCATCTGGACAAAGCGGGCGTTCTATATACGCCCATTTTTGTGATATCAAAAAATCACTCGTTGTAAAAAGAGAGACAAATAATGAATAAAATATTACTTTCCACTTTCGTGCTGATTTTCTCAGCCAATACTTATGCTGAGCTAACTAAGCAGCAACGTGAGCGAGCCGTAGAACGTTTGGACGACCGTCGCTTACAAAGCGAATATGAAATGAAAGAGCCCGAAAGACCTAAAGTATCTACATCCCAGTCTGCCGCTGCGGCAAAAGAAAACTCAATTTCGATGTCTAAAGAAGAACTCGCAAACCACCCTGATTTAGTTATTCGAGCCTTGATCCCCGCGGTTATGCAACGAAATGCGGATAATGTCGCCTTACTTTTTCCTATTTATCAGCAAATTCCTCCCGCCTTCCACGATCCACTCTTAACAAAATGGGCGGAAGCTATCTTAGCCAAAAAAGCAGAAAACTATAGTCAATCCATTCGTTTATACCGTGAATTAGTTGCTGCTAAACCTGAAATTTTAGAAGCTCGTTTACAACTGGCAATCACTTTATTTGAAAACAGTGAATTAGATGCCGCAGAAGGACAGTTCAAGAAATTACGTTCTGAGCCATATCCTGTTATACAACAAATCAGTGATGATTACCTAAATGCCATTCAGAAACGTGACCATTGGTCATTTAATGGTGGTTTAACTTATCTTAACGATCCAAACATCAATAACGCCCCGAAAGCGGGAACCACGTATGGTAACTGGACACCACCAAAATCAGAATCCGCACAAGGTGTTGGCTTCAATTTCAATATTGGAAAAAAATGGTCTTGGGGAAACGGCTTTTTCAACGAGCTACGTTTGGATACCAATGGAAAATACTACTGGAACAACAAAAAATATAACGAAATGTCATTGCGTAGCAGCTTAGGATTAGGTTACCAAAATGCCAAATCAGTGTTCGTGATTTTACCATTTATGGAACAAACGCTCTACGCAGGTGGATCAAGCACAAACGAAACGTTAAAACGTTTCTCTAAGAATCGCGGTGCAACTGCTGAATTCAATTACTGGTTATCCCCAAAATGGCAACTTAATGCGAACTATGAATACGGAGAACAACGCTATGTAGCCCGTAAACATCTCAATGGCAATTACCACTTTGTATCAACCAGTTTAGTTTACCTTGCCAGTGCCAAACAATACTGGTTTGGTGGCGTAAACTACAATCGTACTTCTACTCGAGATGCCGACGACAGCTTTTTACGCCGTGGGGTTAGTCTAGGCTGGGGGCAAGAATGGGGTAAAGGATTATCGACTCGAATCTCATTGAGTGCGGCTCAGAAAAACTACAAAGGTCCAATGCCGATATTCAATATTACTCAACGAAATAAAGAGTACGGCATCACATCCTCTATTTGGCACCGAGCAATCCATTACTGGGGCATTACCCCTCGTTTAACCTATAGCTTCACCAAAACAAAGAGCAACCACTCGTTCTATACTTACGATAAACACCGTGTCTTTATTGATTTAAGTAAGCAGTTTTAAACGACAAGCGGTCAGTTACGGCAAAAATTTTGCAAATAGCGGGACACAAAATCAGAAATTTGCTCGATATTATTGATATCTAAGCGGTTTTCCCGTTCAAGCGGATAATCGGTCGCCGTTGCGATGGTAAATTCGTCTAATTCAGGTAAAGGCTTATCGAGATCTTGGCGATGCAGTTGGATCTTCGGTAAGCCTTCGTGTTTAAAGCCCTCCACCAAAATCAGATCGACATTTTGATCGCGAAATTGCTCAGTTAAATGCTGAAAATCGGCAAGCTCATCTGTTTCCACCATCATTGCCCAGCGTTGATCGCACACAATCATCGTGGGATTCGCCCCCGCTAAGCGCAGACGGTGGCTGTCTTTGCCCGCTTTATCCACATCAACATGATGATGTGAATGTTTAATCAGCCCCACCTGTACGCCTTTTTGCTTGAGAGCGGGGATCAATTTTTCCAACAATGTGGTTTTACCCGTACCACTGTAGCCCGTTATCGCCAGTAGCGGTTTGCAAAATTTTACCGAAATCTGACCGCTTGCCAGTTGCTCGGCACTATTGAAATTTTGAAAGGCATCGGGCTGTTCGGAGAAATCCACCGCCACACTCTTTTGCGATTGAAAAAACTGCAGCAGACGGCGTTCGCCTTGAGCTAAATAATCCGCCAACGCAGGTGAAATTGAACGGTGAATAAGGGCAAAAGTTGGGTGAGCTTTCTCGCCATCGTGGGCGTAAGCGATTTGAGCATCGTTAATTCGCAAGGCAGTTGCCAGTTTTTGTACTAAATTGGTTGGCACGAAGGGGCTATCGCACGACACAAACAGCAGATAATCACCTTCCAACTGTCGAAAGCCCGACAGCATTCCACTTAACGCCCCTTGAAAGCCATCAAGATCGTCTGAGTAGGTTGGAATATCAGGATATTGAGCGTGATACACATCATGCAAACGGTTGATATTCAACACAATTTTGCAAACCTGTGGAGAAAGTCGCTCAATAATATGGGAAATCATCGGCTTGCCATTAAACCGCTGTAAGCCCTTTTCCACCCCGCCAAAACGGCGAGCTAAACCGCCTGATAAAATCACTGCCGTCACTGAATTTATTTGTGCCATTTTTTTCCCTTGTTTTTGCAAAATGCGAACTAAAAGTATATGATTTCGCCCAGTTTTTTCCAAATTTTTTAGGTAACAAAATGAAATGTAAACGTTTAGACGAAGTCCTTGAACTACTGGGTGAACACTGGCGAAATGAGCCCGATCTGCATCTACTTGATTTATTACATAAAATCGCTGAAGAGGTAGGTGAGCCGAACAATTTAGAGGCGTTGCGTGATGAAGTGCTGATTTATCAGCTCAAAATGCGGGGCAAAGACAAAACAGAAGTGATCCCTGGTTTAAAAAAAGATTACGAAGACGATTTTAAAACCGCTTTACTCAAAGCACGTGGAATTTTACAGGACTAACGTTGTCCAAAAGCAGCATTCATTTATATTGAGGTAACAATGAAAAAATTAGCATTAAAAAGCACGTTTATCGCCCTTTCCGCGCTTTTCGCTGTCAATAGCAGCGTGATCGCAGCAGATTTCAACGAGGGTAAAGAATACAGCCAAATCCGCCAAGTGCCATCGGCACAAAAAGAAGTCGTAGAGTTTTTCTCATTCTACTGCCCGCACTGCTACGATTTTGAGATGAGTTACAAAATCCCTGCGGCGATCAAAGATGGTTTACCACAAGATGCGACATTGGTGCAATATCACGTTAATTTTTTAGGTCGTCAATCAGAAAACTTAACCCGTGCGTGGGCATTAGCGATGGCGTTAGGCGTAGAAGATAAAGTCAAATCCGCGTTGTTTGAAGCCGCCCAGAAAGATGCATTGAAATCCATGGACGATATTCGTGCGATTTTTTTAAACCACGGCGTCACTGCAGAACAATTTGACGGTGGCATCGACAGCTTTGCGGTTAATGGTTTAGTCAATAAACAAAAACAAGGTGTGGAAGAATTTAAAGTGCGTGGCGTCCCTGCATTTTTCGTCAATGGACAATACCAAATCAACGCCGAAGGCTTTTCCGATGTGGGGTCCACCAGTGAATTCGTGAAACGCTATGTGGATGCAGTATTATTCTTAGTGAAGAAGTAACTGCGAAAAAATATAAAAGTGGTCAATTTCTTGACCACTTTTGCAAAAAAGTTGCGGGATCTGACCGCTTGTTATTACCAATAAGCACGTACACCAATAGCAACAACGTTATCACGTGTTTTGCTTGAATTTGCACCACTGATATTCTGCTTAGTGCGGCTTGTTGCAGCTTCAACGAAACCTTTCACATATTTAGGAATAAAGTAATACTCCGTTCCTACCATAAATTGATGCGTTTTATTTTCTTGTTTGCGGCTATTTACCACATTACGTGTATTCATTTTATAGGCGTACATGGTGTAAGCACGCAATTCAGGTATGAATTTGTATTCAAGCACCGTACGGACTTCTTTCTGAACATCTTTATTACCAATAATACCTTTGTTTTTGGTTTCACCGCGTTCTAAATCGAGACCAACGGTCGTTTTACCATAAGTGTAAGCGGTACCAAACGAGTAGGCAGTGTAGTTAAATAAGCTATGATCACGATTAAATGAACGCTCACGGGTCATACCTGTACCAAAACGTGCGTGTTGGTTATCGGCAAATTTATAATCATAAATTACCCCTGCACCCATCACATCTTTACGTTTATTTTTACGGTCGAGACCGTTGCTACTACGCTTGCTGTGATCGCCGTAGAAACCACCAAATTTTAAACCATCAATGACGTTGTAAACATATTGGATAGATTTACGTTCAAAGCCATTAAGTAAGCCATCACTCAAACTTAACGTATTACCTAAATCTGTCTGCTTAACTTCATCAGCAATGGTAAATTGATGACCATACGTCAATTCACCAAAAGTGTAGCTACCGATTCCTGCATACAATTGACGAGTATAAATGTCATCAAAATCGTGTTGTGAAGGTGCCTTACCACGGAAACGCCATTCCACTCGCCCTAATGCATAAAAGTCTTCATCAAATTCTTGTTTGAGTTTAAAACCAAAACGTGTGCCGTTATTCGCAACGGCGTGATTAATATGTTCTTTATGGGTTTCACCATTCGCATGAACTTTTTCTGAGGTGCTTTTCCACACTAAACGAGCGGAACCAGTAAGGTCAATTTTCGTTCCTGTTTCTTTGCTCTCTAATAACGTGTATGCTTGAGAAGATGCCGTTGCTAATGCAAGTGCAGATAAAACAAAAAGGTCTTTTTTCATAATGTTCTCCGGAAAAGAATGTAAAAAATAAGTTATTCTAGTCGAATTATACATCACATTTACTTCAATTGGCGTGTAGAATTACATATCGTTTAAAAATTGAATCAATGGGATCCTGTGGAAAGGAAAAATTAATGACAAATTCTCCTCTAATTGCCATTGTGGCAGGTGAAGTTTCTGGTGATATTTTAGGTGCAGGCCTGATTTCAGCTTTGAAAGTTCACTATCCAAATGCTCGTTTTATCGGCGTAGCGGGGGAGCAGATGCTCCACGCAGGCTGTGAGACACTGTTTGATATGGAAGAACTGGCTGTAATGGGGCTGGCAGAAGTGGTAAAACACTTGCCCCGCTTGCTCAAACGCCGCAAGCAAGTGATCGACACGATGCTTGAGCTAAAACCTGATATTTTCATCGGTATCGATGCTCCTGATTTCAACATCGGTGTAGAAGAAAAGCTCAAAGCCAATGGCATTAAAACCATTCATTATGTTAGCCCATCGGTGTGGGCATGGCGGCAAAATCGGGTACATAAAATTGCCCGTGCAACGGATCTTGTTCTAGCGTTTCTCCCCTTTGAAAAGGCGTTTTACGATAAATTCAACGTACCTTGCCGTTTTGTTGGACATACCATGGCAGATGCGATTCCACTTAAACCAAGCCGTAAAGAAGCCTGCGAGCGACTAAACATAGATGAAAATCAACATTATTTGGCAATGTTAGTGGGGAGTCGTGGTAGCGAAGTAGGCTTTTTGAGTGAGCCGTTCTTACAAACAGCAAAATTACTCAAAGCACAATTTCCTCACTTGCAATTTCTCGTGCCTCTGGTTAATGATAGCCGTATCGCCCAATTTGAAGCTATCAAAGCAGAAGTTGCCCCCGATCTTGAAGTACATATTCTTAAAGGTAATGCTCGCTCAGCCATGATCGCAGCAGAAGCCACTTTACTCGCATCGGGAACCGCAGCATTGGAAGCTATGTTATGTAAGTCCCCAATGGTTGTAGGTTATAAAATGAAACCAACAACCTATTGGCTGGCGAAAAAATTAGTAAAAACTGACTATATTTCTTTGCCAAATTTACTCGCAAACTCACCGCTTGTACCTGAATTAATTCAAGATGAATGCAATCCTGAAAACTTGGCTAAACAACTGAGCGTTTATTTGTCAGATGATCCAGAGCATCGCAAACAGCAAAATGCGTTAAAACAGCGTTTTACTGAACTTCATCAGCAAATCCAGTGCAATGCCGATGCGCAAGCTGCACTGGCTGTTGTTGATATTTTGAATAATTGATAAATGTTCTTAGAGAAAAAGAAATGTCGAAATTAAAAAAAACCATTGTGATTTTGGTGGCAATTTTTCTCGTTTTAGGGGGCTACTTTCTCATTGCATTTACGATGTTTAGCCCACCTAAAACAACATTTTTCTCTACGAATCAGGTCAATTATGCACTAAAAAAGCGGAGTGATATCACTGACTGCTATCATGCAGAACAACAAACGGAAGTGCTTAATCAGTCTGAATTTCAACTATTAGTTTGGAATATTCATAAAGGACAAGATGCTGGCTGGCAAGATACTTTACATACTCTTTCACATAACGCAGACCTCTTGTTGTTACAAGAGATTAGTAGCCAGCAACATCTAGAAAAACTGCTTGAAAAACACTTTCCTTATTTCGTTTATGCCGTAAGCTTTGCTTATCACAATACTTTTTCTGGTGTAGGTACTCTTGCAAAATTTGCACCACAAACTTATTGTGCTAGTGCAACAAAAGAGCCTTGGATAAAACTGCCTAAAGTGGGGGTCGCAACAACTTACCCATTGCTAAATGGAAAATCGCTGCTTGTAGTTAATTTACATTTAGTCAATTTTGAGTGGAATCCTACTAACTACCAACAACAATTAACTGAAGCCTTTAACTTAATAGCAACACACCAAGGTCCAATTATTTTAGCTGGCGACTTCAATACTTGGAACAAACGACGTCTGCGTTTAGTCGAAGAACTCGCAAATAAACATCACTTTAGACCCGTCAGTTTTTCACCAGATGTCCGACTTCACTTTATGAACAATCCATTAGATCATATTTTTGTAAAAGGACTTTCGGTTCTAGATGCAACAACACTTGAAACAGAAAGCTCAGATCATAACCCTCTGTTGATTAAATTGAAATTGGACTAAACATGAATATTACCGTCACACAGATCGCCTCCATTGTTTCTCCACTACTTTTCTGGTTTGCGATTGCGACTGTCACATTACGTTTACTCACTAAAAAGCAATCCAACTCCGCCACAATCTCATGGATTATGTTGATTTATCTGCTACCAATTGTGGGTTTAATTATTTACTTACTGTTTGGTGAAATTACGCTTGGACGTAAGCATGCGGAAAAAGCACAAAAACTAGCCCCTACTTACCAACAGTGGTTTACACAGCTTGAACAACAGCCGCACTTGCTACGCCAAAACATGTCAGGTCGTTATCTGGCTCTCTTTGAACTCTGTCAAAGACAATTACAAATTCCTTGTATCGCAGGAAATGAATTAAAACTATTTTCTTCTCCTGATACCATTATGCGACAAATCATTCGAGACATTCATCAAGCCCAAACAGAAATTCGTATGATTTTTTATATTTGGCACAATGGGGGAATGGTCGATGAAGTTGCTATTGCCTTACAACAGGCTGCACAACGTGGTGTAAAAGTTCAAATCCTATTAGATGCGGTTGGAAGTGCTGATTTTATTGGAAGTGAACATTATCATACGATGCGAAGTCATGGGATTGAAATTGCGGAAGCTCTGAAAGTGAAATTATGGCGAGTTTTTTTAAGCCGAATCGACTTACGTCAACACCGCAAAATTATCGTTATCGACAATCACATTGCTTATACAGGCAGTATGAATATGGTTGATCCTGCCTATTTCAAACAAGATCAAGATGTTGGACAGTGGATTGACGTAATGGTGAGAATTAACGGCCCTGTTTCAACAATACTCGCCGCATTGCACTCTTGGGATTGGCAAATTGAAGAAGAAATTGATGCCCTTCCCTCCCTTCCCGATGAAAAGCTCCTGCCTGTAGAAATGGATAACCAACACGCCGTGCAGATTCTGCCTTCTGGTCCGAATGAAAATAAAGAACTGATGCCAAGAGCCTTAGCAACTGCAATTTACTCTGCCCGTAATAGTATTGTAATTACCACACCTTATTTTGTGCCAAGCCCTGAAATTGCCAGTGCATTAGAAAATGCGGCATTAAGGGGAGTCGAAGTTAGAATCATTGTGCCTGAACGCAATGACTCCACGATGGTCGAGTGGGCAAGTCGCTATTTCTTTGATGAATTACTTGAAACTGGGGTAGAAATTTATCGCTTTGAGCAAGGATTACTACATACTAAAAGTATCGTGATTGACGATCGCTTAGTGCTTATCGGCTCAGTCAATATGGACATTCGCAGTTTTCTACTGAATTTTGAAGTGACAATGATTGTTGATGATAAAGACTTTGCCAAACAAGTGAGCTTGTTGCAACATGACTATATCAAGGCTTCTGTTCAAATTGATGCTGAAAAATGGGCTAAACGTCCGGTCTATCAACGCATTACAGAAAAACTGTTTTACCTTTCTAGCCCACTGCTTTAACGTAAATAGCCCCGATAAACGGGGCTATTTAGCCATTACTTACTTAAACAGTTGCTAAACTCATCTGCTACCGCTTGCAGGAATTGTGTATAAGCATCTTTGCCCATTGCTACTTTTTCGCCAAGCGGGTCAAGCTGACCAACTTTTGTCGCCGTGCCTTTGCTTAAACTCTCGATCACTTTTGGGGTGAATTGCGGTTCTGCAAATAAGCATTGTGCTTTGTGTTTTTGGATATTTTTCTTAATTGAATTTAACGTCTTCGCTCCTGGAGCAATGGTTGGGTTGATAGTAAATGAACCAAGCGACTCCAAACCATAGGCCCGCTCAAAATGTCCATAAGCATCGTGGAAAGTGTAGTAACCTTTGCCTTTTGCGGTGGCAAGTTGTTGGGTAATTTCACCATTCTTCTTCGCTAACGCCGCTTTGAAATCGGCTAAATTGGCTTCAATTTTCGCTTTTTTCTCTGGCATTTGTTGGCTCAAACGCTCCGCAATTTGTGTGGCAATATGTTCACTTGCTGTTGGCGAAAGCCAGATGTGCCAATCTTCATCGTGATGATGGTCGTGCCCTTCATGAGCATGATCGTGATGTTTATGTGCATGTTTGTGCTTATGTTCGTGTTTATGATCTTTGTGATCCTTATGATCATCATCGTGATCATGCTCTTTTGCTGCATCAACGATTTGTTCAATGGCTTCCACATCTTGCAAGGTCAGTACTTTTTCTTTTGGCAACTTATCGATACTTTTCTCTAAAAAGGTTTCCATATCATCACCTACCCAAACTACAAGTTGGGCAGATTTAAGCTGCTCAACATCAGACGGTTTCAAATTATAATCGTGTGGTGATGCACTCATCGGTAACAACACATTGGTTTCGGTTACCCCATCGGTGATGGCATTGGCGATAAAACCAAGCGGTTTCACAGTAGTTAATACATTGGCATTCGCAACTGCCGTTGCCCCTAATAAAGCAAGGCTTAACGCGGTTCTTTTTAACATAGTTCATTCTCCTGTTCGGTAAAGTGGCGAGATTTTAGCAGAACGGCAAGATATTTCTATAATTTTTTTATGGTTATTTAAGTACAAAACAGATTTGCAAAATTTTGCCGAAATCAGACCGCTTGTAAGCGGTCAAATTTGCTATAATTTTTGTAAATGGAAGGATAAAACAATGAAATACAAAAACCTGCGAGATTTTCTTGATTTACTGGAACAAAAAGGCGAGCTAAAACGCATCTGCCACGAAATTGATCCTTATTTAGAAATGACCGAAATCGCTGACCGCACCTTGCGAATGGGTGGACCAGCATTGCTATTTGAGAACCCTAAAGGCTACAAAATGCCAGTGTTGTGCAATTTATTTGGCACGCCAGAACGGGTTGCAATGGGAATGGGACAGCCTGATGTTTCGGCGTTGCGAGAGCTCGGCAAACTGCTGGCGTTCTTAAAAGAGCCTGAACCGCCGAAAGGTTTTAAAGAGCTGATCGGACAAATTCCACAGTGGAAACAGGTGCTGAATATGCCGAGCAAAGTGTTGAGCAAAGCAGATTGTCAGCAAATCGTGCTGTCGGGCGATGAGGTTGATCTCTACCAACTGCCGATTATGCACTGCTGGCAAGGCGATGTCGCACCGCTGATCACTTGGGGACTGACGATTACCCAAGGTCCGTACAAAAAACGGCAAAATTTGGGGATTTACCGGCAACAACTGATCGGCAAAAACAAACTGATTATGCGCTGGCTTTCCCACCGAGGCGGAGCCTTGGATTTCCAAGAGTGGAAAGAAGCTCACCCGAACGAGCCGTTTCCTGTTTCGGTGGCATTGGGAGCCGATCCCGCCACGATTTTAGCGGCAGTAACCCCCATTCCTGACAGCCTTTCCGAATATGCGTTCGCGGGGCTATTACGGGGCAATAAAACCGAAGTGGTAAAATCGCGAAGCAATTCTCTTGAAGTGCCTGCCAGTGCCGAAATTGTGTTAGAAGGCTATATCGACCCGCAAGAAACCGCACTTGAAGGCCCTTATGGCGACCATACGGGCTATTATAATGAACAGGAATATTTCCCCGTGTTCACCGTCACCCACATGACCATGCGAAAAGATGCGATCTATCATTCGACCTACACAGGTCGCCCGCCCGATGAGCCAGCAGTACTCGGTGAAGCGTTGAATGAAGTCTTTATCCCGATTTTGCAAAAACAGTTCCCTGAAATTGTCGACTTTTATCTGCCACCTGAAGGCTGCTCTTATCGCTTAGCGGTAGTGACGATCAAAAAACAGTACGCAGGACACGCCAAACGAGTGATGATGGGGGTATGGTCGTTTTTACGCCAATTTATGTACACCAAATTTGTGATTGTGTGTGATGATGATGTGAATGCTCGCGATTGGAAAGATGTGATCTGGGCAATCACGACCCGCTGCGATCCCGCTCGTGATACCACATTGATCGAAAACACCCCAATCGACTATCTTGACTTCGCCTCCCCAGTCGCAGGGCTTGGATCAAAAATGGGCATTGACGCGACGAACAAATGGGCGGGTGAAACCACGCGAGAATGGGGAACACCGATTGTGAAAAATCCTGACATCGTCAAACGGGTGGACGATATTTGGGAAGAACTCGGTATTTCAAAATAATATCTCGGGCGGCTCAATGTGGTCGCCCTATTTTTACCAAACAAGCGGTCAGTTTCAGTAAGAATTTTGCAAATTTAACGACTAATTTTTTATTCATTTCTAAAGGAGAAAACCATGATCACTGTCTTGTTCTGTTTATTTTTTATCATTCGTCTATTTAGTCTGAAAATTTCGATTAAAAACGAAAAAAATCTCATTGCCAAAGGGGCGATCCAATACGGCAAAACCAACTCCACGCTGCTTTCCATTGCGCACGTTTTATTCTATTTCTCCGCGTTATTTGAAGCGAATTATTACGGCTATGTATTTGATTCCACGTCCTTAATCGGTGCGGTGATTGTTGTGCTTTCGCTTGTCGCATTGTTTTGGGTGATTCGTGAATTGGGTGAAATTTGGACAGTAAAACTCTACATTTTGCCACACCATCAGCTCAATACCTCGCCCATTTTTAAACATATCCGCCACCCGAACTATTTCTTGAACATCATTCCAGAGCTTATTGGGATTATTTTGTTGTGCCACGCTTGGCATACGCTTTACTTCGTTTTCCCCATTTATTTAATTATTTTAGGCGTGCGGATTTATCAAGAAGAAAAAGTGATGAAACCGCTCTTTGAGCAGCAAGCCACCAAATAATTTTCATAGCTAATCCCTACCAAAATCGCTATACTTGGCCGCTTTCGCTGTGGCGAAAAACACACTACAAGCGGTCAGTTTCGCTGACTTTTTTACCATCCCCCCAATAATGAGGAACGAAAAATTGATCAAATTCGGTCGAATATTTTTTGCCAAATTGATGGCAGTTGCGGTGGCTTTTTCTGCATTATCTGCTCAGGCAGCAGAAAAATTGTATGTGTATAACTGGACGGAATATGTGCCGTCATCGTTACTTGAGCAGTTCACGAAGGAAACGGGTATCGAGGTGATCTACTCTACCTTTGAAAGTAACGAAGAAATGTATTCAAAGCTGAAATTAGCCAATGGTGCGGGCTACGATATTGTGTTCCCATCAAGCTACTATGTCGGCAAAATGGCGAAAGAAGGGATGTTGGCGGAAATTGATAAAAGCAAATTAAGCAATTTCGACAATGTTGATAAAGCCTTGATGGGCAAGCCTTTCGACCCTAAAAATAAATACTCACTGCCTTATGTCTATGGTTTAACTGGCATCGGCGTGAACAGTGCCAATATCGACCCAGCCAAACTTACCAGTTGGGGCGATTTTTGGAAACCCGAATTCAAAGGCAAGTTATTGCTGATGAATGATGCTCGTGAAGTGTTCCACATTGCGTTGTTGTTAGACGGCAAATCGCCGAATACCACCAAGGAAAGTGAAATTAAAACAGCTTACGAGCGTTTACTCAAAGTCGTGCCGAATGTGTTAGTGTTCAACTCTGACTCCCCTGAAATGCCTTATTTACAAGGCGAAGTGGATGTTGGGATGATCTGGACAGGCTCGGCACACCGTGCGAAAAGCGAAAATCCAGACATCAAATTCATCTTCCCCAAAGAAGGAGCGGTGGTTTGGATGGATAACTACGCAATTCCAAAACAAGCCAAAAATAAGGATGCGGCACATAAATTTATCGATTTCTTGTTGCGTCCAGAAAGTGCGAAAGAGGTGATTGAGGTGATGGGCTTCTCTATGCCGAACGAGAAAGTAACACCACTTCTCTCTGAAAGTTTAGTGAACGATCCATTGATCTTCCCACCCCTTGAACAAATTGAAAAAGGTATTTTACAAAGTGATGTCGGCGAAGCTGTCGAAATCTATGAAAAATACTGGAATTTACTCAGAACAAATAGCAAATAGAGGTCTTAAATGTCTGCTCATCAAACAGCAACAGCAAATCCAGGCCCACTCGGTTTATGTGGATTTGCCCTAACAACTTGGTTACTTAGCTTAATTAACAACGGCACCTTCGGCGGCGAAAACGTCGGCTTAGTGCTTGCAATGGGCTTTGCCTTCGGCGGCACCGCACAAATGATTGCGGGGATGTTCGAATTTTCGAAAGGCAACACCTTTGGTTTCACTGCATTCACCAGCTACGGGGCATTCTGGTGGTCATTCGCCCTATTCAAAACCTTCTTCGCGACAACTGTTTCGGCGGAATTTATCGGCTGGTATTTAATCGTTTGGGGAACCTTCACCTTAATGATGTTCGTTGGTACACTGGCGAAAGCCCGTGCGTTACAAGTGATCTTCGCATTATTAACCATCACATTCTACTTATTAGCCGCAGGCGATTTTACGGGTAACCATAACATCACCCATATCGGCGGTAATTTTGGTTTAGCAACTGCACTTGCCGCATTCTACTTAGCCGCAGCAGAAATCATCAACGAAAGTTTCGGTCGTACCGTGTTACCAATCGGCGCACCCAAAGCCTAACAAGCGGTCAGATCCGCCAACTTTTTTGCAAATGCCCCACATCGTTGGGGCATTTTTTATTTTCGGCTTGAGCTTGTAGCGACTACAACCTTTATGCTCTACTTATTACTTTCACATAGAAGGCATATTTATGACACATTCACATTCTGAGCATGACCACGATCACCACAGCCATCTTCCACAGGATCGCAACACCTTACTCTGGAGCTTCGCTATCATTACTGTTTTTATGTTAATTGAATTTGTCGGTGGTTATTTCTTTAACAGCTTAGCGTTAATCGCTGATGCAGGACACATGGCAAATGACAGCCTGTCGATTGGATTAGCCGTTTTAGCACTGTGGTTTGCTCACTCGCCTATATCAAAATGGCTGGCTCTGCTCAACGGCGGATCGCTACTTGTTATCGCACTGTGTATTATTTGGGAAGCCATTGAAAGATTGCAATCTCCGCAAACCATCGCAGCGTTGCCAATGATCGCTGTTGCAGTGATCGGATTATTGGTTAATATCGTCGTCGCTCAAATGATGCTCAAGGCAAACCATGAGAACCTCAATATCCGAGCGGCTTATTTACATGTTCTGGCTGATTTACTTGGCTCTCTGGTGGCAATTATTTCTGGGTTAGGTGCCTACTTCTTGGCATGGCAATGGATTGATCCACTCGCCAGTTTACTACTCAGTTTGATTATTTTTCGTAGTGGCTGGCAAGTGACCAAAGCAGCCATCAATGACATTTAGGGCGTTACCCGCCCTAAACAAGCGGTCACTTCCGGCTAATTTTTTGCAAGTCGGTCAAGCAATTTCTGATGAATGCCGCCAAAGGCGCCGTTGCTCATCACCAAAATGTGATCATTTGGTTGTGCGACTTGGGTAACTTGCTCGACGAGTTCATCAATGCTTGTAGCCCATTGTGCTGGCTGGCAAAGAGCCTCGGTAATTTGGCTGACTTGCCAAGGAATTGTGTCGGGTTGGAAGACAAACACCTGATCCGCATCAGCCAGAGATGGGGCAATTTCGTCTTTATGCACGCCCATTTTCATCGTGTTTGAACGGGGCTCAAGGACCGCTAAAATGCGTTGATCTTTGCTGATTTTGCCACGAAGTGCGGCGATTGTCGCCGAAATAGCGGTGGGGTGATGGGCGAAATCATCGTAAATGGTGATGCCATTGACTTCCCCTTTCACTTCCAAACGGCGATTAGCGTTGATAAACGTACTGAGAGCTTGGCACGCCATTGGAATGGTAACGCCTGCATGATGTGCGGCGGCGATTGCCATTAATCCATTGTGCATATTGTGCTCGCCCCAAATGTGCCAATGCACTTCGCCCGCTTTTTCGCCGTGATGATAAACGGCAAATTGAGTGCAATCTGCGGTGATCGGTTCAGCAAACCATTCATTGTCTTTGCCGATAAATTGCAATTCACAGTAGCTTCCCATCGCAAGAGTATCTTGCACGTTCTTGTCGGATTTTGCCGATAAAATACAGCCTTTCTGTGGCATTGTGCGGATAACGTGATGGAACTGGCGTTGAATCGATTTTAAATCATCAAAAATATCGGCGTGATCGAAGTCGATGTTATTCACAATCAACGTTTTGGGGTTGTAATGGACGAACTTCGACCGCTTGTCAAAGAATGCAGAGTCGTATTCATCGGCTTCTATCACGAAAAATGGGGCACTTCCCGCACGAGCGGAAATGCCAAAATTCCCCGCCACCCCGCCAATCAAAAAGCCAGCATCAAGCCCCGCTTGGTCTAAAATCCACGCCAACATTCCCGTTGTAGTGGTTTTGCCGTGGGTACCTGAAACCGCTAAAACCCAACGATTTTTCAATAAGTTATCATGAAGCCATTGTGGGCCTGAAGTAAAATTGAGCTGATTATCTAACACATACTCCACACACGGATTGCCACGGCTGATCGCATTGCCGATGATCACCATATCAGGTGTAGGCTGCAGCTGTGCCACATCATAATTTGGGATAATCTCAATACCACTTCTTTCTAGAAAAGTGCTCATCGGCGGATACACGTTGGTGTCTGAACCGGTGACTTTATAACCAAGCTCACGGGCGATCATCGCCACCCCGCCCATAAAGGTGCCGCAAATACCGAGAATGTGAATATGTTTTTGCATAAAATTCCTTGAATGTAGATAACTGTGAACAAAGTCACAAAACCGAAAAATAATGACAGGTATAATAAAGCAATTTGTTGAAATAAGGAGAGAAAAATGAAAACTTTAGGCGAATTTATCGTGGAACGACAAGCGGAATACCCGGGAGCAACAGGGGAGTTGAGTGGTATTCTGTCGTCTATTCGGCTATCGGCAAAAATTATTCACCGTGACATCAATCGAGCAGGGCTAACACAAGATATTTTAGGCGTGTCAGGCGATGAAAATATTCAAGGCGAAACGCAGATGAAGTTAGACGTTTTCGCCAACGAAACGATGAAAAAAGCACTCATCGCTCGTGGTGATGTCGCAGGTTTTGCCTCAGAAGAAGATGATACCTTTGTCGCCTTTGATACGGAGCGGGGGCGTAACGCCAAATATATTTTAATGACCGATCCGCTCGACGGTTCATCTAATATTGATGTAAACGTTTCTGTCGGCACTATTTTCTCGATTTACAAACGCATTTCGCCGATTGGTACGCCCGTTACAATGGAAGACTTCTTGCAACCTGGACGTAAACAAGTCGCTGCGGGCTATGTAACTTACGGTTCATCCACAATGTTAGTTTACACCACGGGCAACGGCGTAAACGGTTTTACTTACGATCCCTCTTTGGGCTTGTTCATTCTTTCGCACCCCAATATGAAAATGCCATTTGAAGGCAAATATTATTCAATCAATGAAGGGCAATATCGTACCTTCCCTGAAGGCGTAAAACGTTTCATTAAATTCTGCCAAGAAGAAGACCAAGCCACCAAACGCCCGTATTCGTCTCGCTACATCGGTTCGCTCGTATCCGATTTCCACCGCAACTTACTCAAAGGTGGCATCTACATCTACCCAACCACCACTACTCACCCGAAAGGTAAATTGCGACTATTATACGAAGGCAACCCGATGGCATTTATCGCGGAACAAGCTGGCGGTATGGCAACGGACGGCATCAATCCGATTCTTGACATCAAACCAACAGAGCTTCACCAACGCGTGCCATTCTATGTCGGCTCAACCGCAATGGTACAAAAAGTGGAAGATCTCTTAAAAGAATTTGGTTAATCCACACGTCTCATTTTAATTTGTTGTGTTACAAGCGGTCACTTCTGAAGAAAATGTTGCAATTTGCAAAAAATAGTCCGAATCTGACCGCTTGTTTATGCTTTTTGGTTATAACTGACATAAATTTGTTCTTTACCAATGGACAAAATCTCGCTATCTTGTAAAGGTTTTGTTAATTTCCCCATAGGAGACACGATGAAATTACGTACAAAATTTTCGCTCATTGCTGCAACATTATTGGCTTCAAGCCTTGCACAAGCTGCCGATAAAACCTTTGTAAACTGCGTAAGCCGCTCACCTACAGGCTTTAGCCCTGCTCTTGTAATGGATGGTATTTCCTATAACGCCAGCTCGCAACAAGTGTACAACCGTTTGGTTGAATTTAAACGTGGCTCAACAGAAATTGAACCTGCACTCGCAGAAAGTTGGAGCGTCAGTGATGACGGTTTGACTTATACCTTCAATTTACGCAAAGGCGTGAAATTCCACACAACCAAAGACTACAAGCCAAGCCGTGAATTTAATGCTGACGATGTACTGTTCTCATTCCAACGTCAGCTTGACCCAAACCACCCGTATCACAATGTGTCGAAAGCAACCTATCCGTACTTCAAAGCGATGAAGTTTCCGAAATTGTTGAAAGCGGTTGAAAAAGTGGATGATCACACCGTGAAAATTACCCTTAATCACCCCGATGCAACCTTCTTAGCCAGTTTAGGTATGGACTTTATTTCGATCTATTCCGCTGAATATGCCGACAAAATGCTTGCGGCAGGCAAACCTGAAGCGATTGATACAACACCAATCGGCACTGGGCCATTCGTGTTTGCAGGCTATCAGCTAGATCAAAAAATTCGTTTCTTAGCCCACAAAGAGTATTGGAATGGCAAAGCGGATATTGACCGCTTGATCTTTGATATCGTGCCAGATGCGACTACTCGCTATGCAAAATTGCAAGCGGGCAGCTGCGATATGATGGATTTCCCGAATGCAGCGGATCTCGACAAAATGAAGACCGATCCAAAAGTGAATTTGCTTTCACAACCGGGGTTAAACATCGCTTATATCGCTTTTAATACCGAAAAAGCCCCGTTTGATAACGTAAAAGTTCGCCAAGCGTTGAACTATGCGGTGGATAAAAAAGCAATTTTAGATGCCGTTTATCGTGGTGCGGGTGTCGCTGCGAAAAATCCATTGCCACCCACAATTTGGGGCTATAACGACAGCATCACTGATTACGAATACAATCCAGAAAAAGCGAAGCAGTTGTTAAAAGAAGCAGGCTTTGAAAATGGTTTTGAAACGGATATTTGGGTGCAGCCTGTGGTGCGTGCATCAAATCCAAACCCACGTCGTATGGCGGAATTAGTCCAAGCCGACTGGCAAAAAGTGGGCGTAAAAACTAAATTGGTTAGCTATGAATGGGGCGATTACATCAAACGTACCAAAGCGGGAGAATTAACTGCAGGGACTTACGGCTGGTCTGGCGATAACGGTGATCCAGATAACTTCTTATCACCATTATTAGGCAGCGAAAATATTGGCAATAGCAACTATGCACGCTTTAAAAATGCCGATGTCGATGCGTTGCTTGCAAAAGCAATTATCTTGTCAGATAAAGGCGAACGTGCAAAATTGTACGAGCAAGCTCAGGTTATCATTAAAGAGCAAGCACCATGGATCAATGTTGCTCACTCTATCAACTTTGCTCCAACAAGCAAACGAGTGGAAGGTTATAAACAAAGTCCGTTTGGCTACTCTTACTTCTATGGGACAAAAATCATCGACTAACAAGCGGTTAGATCATTAGATTTTTTTGCAAATACCAAAATCCCCAAGATACCTTGGGGATTTTTATTACACATTAGTTTGCTTTAGTATGAGCTCGTTTACCTAAAATAACCGTAATTGTAAATGCCAAGCCAGCGGAAATGACCATACCGACACAGTACATCCCAAGACTTTCTGGTTTGATTGACGGAATTCCCGGCAACCCTGCTGCCCCCAATGCAATTGCTTTCACATTGAATAAAGCAATAAATGCACTCGATACTCCAGCTCCGATCATTGCCGCAATAAATGGATAGCGAAAACGCAAGTTAACCCCAAACATAGCTGGTTCAGTAATACCAAGTAGTGCAGAAACACCTGATGGCACCGCAATACCACGCACTTTCGCATCCTTCATCACAAAAGCGGCACCTAAACATGCTGCCCCTTGTGCAATATTCGACATCGCTGCAATTGGGAAAATAAAGGTTCCGCCTGTTGTCGCCACTTCTGCTAATAGCTGTGTTTCAACCGCAATAAAGGTTTGGTGCATTCCTGTAATCACAATTGGAGCATAGAACGAACCAAAAATCGCACCGCCAACAAAACCTAATGTGTCATATAACCAGGTTAAACCGAAGCTAATTAGCGATCCAGCTTCACGTCCTAGTGGACCAATAATCGTAAATGCTAAGAACCCAGCAATAAACAATGAGAAAAGCGGTGTAATCAAGTTATCTAAGAACGATGGTACAATTTTACGGAAAAACTTCTCCAATGTTGCCAAGACCCAGGCAGAAACTAATGTCGGGATCACTGTGCCTTGATAACCGACTTTTTCAATTTCTAACCCTAACACATTCCAATACTGAATGTTGCCCTTCGCAAGAGTGAGAGCATAGTTCCAACCATCGGCTAATGCCGGATGGACTAATAACATTCCAAGAGCGGCCCCTAAATAAGGATTACCGCCGAACTTACGAGTTGCAGAAAAACCAAGCAATACAGGTAAGAAGACAAATGGTGCATTCGCAAAAGTATTCATTAAATCGACTAAATCTGCGATGCCAGGGTACATATCAACAACATTCACGCCCTCAGCAAAGAAGCCTTTGGCAGTTAACATAGAGTGAATCCCCATTAACAAACCGCCCGCAACAATGGCAGGAATGATTGGCACAAAAATATCAGCTAACCCCTTGATCGCAGATTGGAACCAACCTTGTTTTTCTGCGCCTGCGGTTGCAACATCTGCGGTTGTCATGTCCCCAATACCAAGCATCTGGATGAGTTCTGCGTGAACTTTATTCACTGTACCAGAGCCAAAAATAATTTGATACTGGCCCGCAACTGAGAATTGTCCTTTTACGCCATCAATATTTTCAATGCCTTGTTTATCAATCAGACTTTCATCTTTGACAACCATACGTAAGCGAGTAGCACAATGTGCGGCAGCTGAAATGTTTTCTTTTCCGCCGAGTTTATCAATCACCTGCTGAGCAATTTGTGGAAAATTCATAGTAAGTACCTTTATAGTGTGAGAAATCAAACTATTTCATTTTAACTAAATCGTTTTAGCAAATAAAGAACACAAAGATAAAAGGTTTTAGTTTTGAGATCAAGTTCACATTTTTAGCAAGTTTAGCTCAACAAATCTGCAAAAAATTGGCAGGAACTAACCGCTTGTTTCAACAAAAAGTATAAATTTTAGAATTTTTTTGATTTAGATAAAAACAGTCTGGAGCAAACACGTTAGAATGGCATTCTTCTTTTTTATTTTTACGAGGTCTCTATGCTCTATTTTGAGTTTATTCTATTACTTGCTTTTTTATATGCTGGTAGCCGCTTCGGCGGTATTGGGTTAGGGGTTGTGTCTGGAATCGGCTTGCTTGTTGAAGTCTTTATTTTACGCATGCCGCCGACATCACCGCCGATTGAGGTTATGCTCATCATCATTGCGGTGGTAACTTGTGCATCGGTGCTTGAAGCCGCTGGTGGATTAAAATTCATGCTACAAATTGCCGAACGTATTTTACGTAGCAATCCAAAACGGGTGACCATTTTAGGCCCTCTAGTGACTTACACCATGACATTAATGTTAGGTACAGGTCATGCCGTTTATTCAATTATGCCAATTATTGGTGACGTTTCACTAAAAAATGGAATCCGTCCAGAGCGTCCTATGGCAGCAGCCTCTGTTGCCTCTCAGCTCGGGATCACGGGCAGCCCAATCTCCGCTGCGGTTGTTTACTATTTAAGCCAAATCGTTGAATTACCTGGATTTGAACACGTTTCACTACTGAGCATTGTTGGTGTCACTATTCCTGCAACCTTTACTGGAGTACTCGCACTTTCATTGTATAGCTTAAAACGAGGCAAAGAATTACAAGATGATCCAGAATATCAACGCCGTTTACAAGATCCTGTGTGGAAAGAACGTATCGCAAACACCACAAGCACTTCATTAGATGAGAAATTGCCACCTGCGGCAAAAAATGCAGTGTTACTGTTCTTACTCGCATTAGTAAGTATCGTGATTATTGCTATGTTCCCTGAGATTCGTACGATTGGCGATGCGAAAAAACCAATCTCAATGAGTGCAATCATTCAAATGATGATGTTAGCTTTTGGTGGTATCATTTTATTAGCAACAAAAACCGACGTACAAAAAGTGCCAAATGGGGTGGTCTTCAAGTCAGGCATGGTGGCAGCAATCGCTATTTTCGGGATTGCTTGGATGAGCGATACCTACTTCACTCACGCAATGCCATCATTCAAAAGTGGTATCACAGAAATGGTAAATGCATATCCATGGACATTTGCCTTTGCTTTGTTTGCCGTTTCAGTTGTAATTAACAGCCAAGCCGCTACTGCTAAAATGTTGCTACCAGTTGGTTTAGCAATGGGCTTACCTGCTCCATTATTAATCGGCTTACTTCCAGCTACTTACGGTTACTTCTTCATTCCAAACTATCCATCTGATATTGCAACCGTAAACTTTGACGTCACAGGTACAACGAAGATTGGTAAATACTACTTCAACCATAGTTTTATGGTTCCAGGTCTAATCGGTGTCATTACGGCTTGTAGTGTCGGAATTTTCCTAGCCAATATTCTAATTTAACCATTTGCAAATGGTGATAAAAAAGTGACCGCTTGTGGAGAAACAAGCGGTCACTTTTACGTCATATTTTGCAATTAACTATTTTTCATCAAGCGTGTAATTCTACCTGAAGCGATTTCCTCTTCACGAATCGTCATCACTTCACAACCATCTTTGGTAACAACAATTTGATGCTCAAACTGTGCGGAATGACTACGATCTTTCGTTTTCACCGTCCATCCATCTGGCATTGTTCGGATCTCTTTCTTACCCGCATTGACCATCGGCTCAATCGTAAACACCATTCCTTCCTGCAAAATTACCCCTCCATCATCGGAAAAATAGTGCAACACTTGTGGGTCACAATGAAACTGATCCCCAATACCATGACCACAATATTCACGCACGACAGAAAACCCTTCTTTTTCTACATATTGCTGAATAGTCTTACCTATTTGATTCAGACGAATACCAGGCTTCACAATTCGCAATGCTTTGTATAAAGATTCTTGAGTGACTTCAATCAAACGTTTGTCACGAATACTTGGCTCACCAACCACATACATTTTAGAATTATCGCCATAATAACCCTCTTTGATCACTGTGACATCAATATTGAGAATATCCCCTTTTTTCAATTTTTTATCGTCATTAGGAATACCGTGGCAAATTACTTCATTGAGTGAAATACAAGTTGCTTTCGGGAAACCATGATAGCCTAAACAAGCGGGAATACCCTCTTGCACTTGTTCAATATACTGATGGCAAATACGATCAAGTTCGCCTGTACTTACACCTTCTTTGACATAAGGTTCAATCATCACTAATACATCTGAAGCTAAGTTACAGGCAACTCGGATCTTTTCTAACTCCGCTTCAGTTCGGATAGGAATATTATTCATGAATATACTTTCTCTTATAACAAAAAGTGTGGCGAATTATACGCTTTTTCACAACGAAATTCACGCACTACAATCGGTCACGTTGGTGGTATCTTTTACAAAGCCTATTCTTTCCCCCTTCCCAAAACAAAAACCCCTTGCACTGTACTCAACCGAGTACTTGCAAGGGGTCCAATAAAACCCTGATGGTGCCCTACTCTCACATGGGGAAACCCCACACTACCATCGGCGTCACTGCGTTTCACTTCTGAGTTCGGAATGGAATCAGGTGGGACCACAGCACTATGGCCATCAGGAAAATCCTGTTGTTGTCTTTGTTCGTCTTTATTTTTTCGTTCTCTATTCTTGGCTTCTTACGTCGCCTTTAATCTGAAACAAGCTGTCTGTTTGATTTTCTTTCACTTCGCTCTCGCTTTGTCTTTTCGTTTAGCTTTCTTCTCAACCGCTTTTGGCTTCTTTCTTCTTTCCAAAAACGCTTGAGGTTGTATGGTTAAGCCTCTCGGGCAATTAGTATGGGTTAGCTCAACGTCTCGCAACGCTTACACACCCCACCTATCTACGTCGTAGTCTACAACAACCCTTACTGACTTAATGTCAGGGATGACTCATCTTGAGGCAAGTTTCGTGCTTAGATGCTTTCAGCACTTATCTCTTCCGCATTTAGCTACCCAGCAGTGCCTCTGGCGAGACAACTGGAACACCAGTGATGCGTCCACTCCGGTCCTCTCGTACTAGGAGCAGCCCCTCTCAATCATCCAACGCCCACGGCAGATAGGGACCGAACTGTCTCACGACGTTCTAAACCCAGCTCGCGTACCACTTTAAATGGCGAACAGCCATACCCTTGGGACCTACTTCAGCCCCAGGATGTGATGAGCCGACATCGAGGTGCCAAACACCGCCGTCGATATGAACTCTTGGGCGGTATCAGCCTGTTATCCCCGGAGTACCTTTTATCCGTTGAGCGATGGCCCTTCCATTCAGAACCACCGGATCACTATGACCTGCTTTCGCACCTGCTCGACTTGTCTGTCTCGCAGTTAAGCTTGCTTCTACCATTGCACTAACCTGACGATGTCCGACCGTCATTAGCAAACCTTCGTGCTCCTCCGTTACGCTTTGGGAGGAGACCGCCCCAGTCAAACTACCCACCAGACACTGTCCGAACACCTGTACTTGGTGTTTCGTTAGAACATCAAACGTTAAAGGGTGGTATTTCAAGGACGCCTCCACAAGAACTAGCGTTCCTGCTTCATAGGCTCCCACCTATCCTACACATCAAAATTCAATGTTCAGTGTCAAGCTATAGTAAAGGTTCACGGGGTCTTTCCGTCTAGCCGCGGGTACACCGCATCTTCACGGCGATTTCAATTTCACTGAGTCTCGGGTGGAGACAGCCTGGCCATCATTATGCCATTCGTGCAGGTCGGAACTTACCCGACAAGGAATTTCGCTACCTTAGGACCGTTATAGTTACGGCCGCCGTTTACTGGGGCTTCGATCAGGAGCTTCTCTTTCGATAACACCATCAATTAACCTTCCAGCACCGGGCAGGCATCACACCCTATACGTCCACTTTCGTGTTTGCAGAGTGCTGTGTTTTTAATAAACAGTTGCAGCCAGCTGGTATCTTCGACTGGTTCAGCCTTCGGAGGTAAACTCCTACAACCTACGCCAGCGCACCTTCTCCCGAAGTTACGGTGCTATTTTGCCTAGTTCCTTCACCCGAGTTCTCTCAAGCGCCTGAGTATTCTCTACCTGACCACCTGTGTCGGTTTTCAGTACGGTTTAGTTATATCTGAAGCTTAGTGGCTTTTCCTGGAAGCGTGGTATCAGTAACTTCATTCCCTTAGGAACTCGTCATCACTTCTCGTTGTTTAAATTGGGTAAGCGGATTTGCCTACCTACCCCAACTACCGGCTTAAACAGACATCCAACAGTCTGCTTACCTAACCTTCTCCGTCCCCACATCGCAATATAACCAAGTACGGGAATATTAACCCGTTTCCCATCGACTACGCTTTTCAGCCTCGCCTTAGGGGCCGACTCACCCTGCCCCGATTAACGTTGGACAGGAACCCTTGGTCTTCCGGCGAACGAGTTTTTCACTCGTTTTATCGTTACTTATGTCAGCATTCGCACTTGTGATACGTCCAGCAAACCTCTCGATTCACCTTCATCCGCTTACACAACGCTCCCCTACCCAACAGATTTGACTCTGATGCCGCAGCTTCGGTGCTATATTTGAGCCCCGTTACATCTTCCGCGCAGGCCGACTCGACTAGTGAGCTATTACGCTTTCTTTAAATGATGGCTGCTTCTAAGCCAACATCCTAGCTGTCTAAGCCTTCCCACTTCGTTTCCCACTTAATATAGACTTTGGGACCTTAGCTGGCGGTCTGGGTTGTTTCCCTCTCCACGATGAACGTTAGCACCCACCGTGTGTCTCCTATGCATTACTCTTCGGTATTCGCAGTTTGCATCGGGTTGGTAATCCGGGATGGACCCCTAGCCGAAACAGTGCTCTACCCCCGAAGGTATTCACATAAGGCTCTACCTAAATAGATTTCGGGGAGAACCAGCTATCTCCCGGTTTGATTGGCCTTTCACCCCCAGCCACAAGTCATCCGCTAATTTTTCAACATTAGTCGGTTCGGTCCTCCAGTTAGTGTTACCCAACCTTCAACCTGCCCATGGCTAGATCACCGGGTTTCGGGTCTATACCTTGCAACTAGACGCCCAGTTAAGACTCGGTTTCCCTACGGCTCCCCTATTCGGTTAACCTTGCTACAAAATATAAGTCGCTGACCCATTATACAAAAGGTACGCAGTCACCAAACAAGTTGGCTCCCACTGCTTGTACGTACACGGTTTCAGGTTCTATTTCACTCCCCTCACCGGGGTTCTTTTCGCCTTTCCTTCACAGTACTGGTTCACTATCGGTCAATCAGGAGTATTTAGCCTTGGAGGATGGTCCCCCCATCTTCAGACAGGATATCACGTGTCCCGCCTTACTTATTTTCAGCTTAGTTCCACACAAGGCTTTTAAAGTACGGGATTATCACCCTCTTTGATTGAGTTTCCCAACTCATTCCTCTAAGTCTTGTGCTATAACTGAATGGCTCCTTCGCGTTCGCTCGCCGCTACTAACGAAATCTCGGTTGATTTCTTTTCCTCGGGGTACTTAGATGTTTCAGTTCTCCCGGTTTGCCTTATTTACCTATGGATTCAGTAAATAATGATAAGCTCTTCGCTTATCGGGTTTCCCCATTCGGACATCTTGGATTAAACGCCTCTTATCGACTCATCCAAGCTTTTCGCAGATTAGCACGTCCTTCATCGCCTCTGATTGCCTAGGCATCCACCGTGTACGCTTAGTCACTTAACCATACAACCTCAAACATTTTTAGATAATATTGTTATTAAACAATCATCAAAATATTTAAAGCTGATAATCAAAAACTACTACTTGTGTGCTTTTGTTCACACAAGATTTTTACTACTCAGACTTTCTTTCGAAAATCTCTCAGTTTTTCAGCTTGTTTCCTATTTTTTAAAGAACTATAGACAATGAAACATTTCTGTTTCACTCATCATACCTAAAATCACAAAGGCTTTTGCAAAACTTTCGCAAAAACTGACCGCTTGCAACCTTAGGTATGATGAGTTGGTGGAGATAAGCGGGATCGAACCGCTGACCTCCTGCGTGCAAGGCAGGCGCTCTCCCAGCTGAGCTATATCCCCATTCATCACTTCCGTTTTCTTCACTCATTATTAACTTGCTTTAGCCTATTGCTTTGCTTGTTACCTGTTTGAGTGGTGGGTCTGAGTGGACTTGAACCACCGACCTCACCCTTATCAGGGGTGCGCTCTAACCACCTGAGCTACAGACCCAACGGATGACCTTCAGTTTTTTTGTCTTTCTATCAAACAATCTGTGTGAGCGCTTATTGTGTCATTTCTACTTCGGTAAGGAGGTGATCCAACCGCAGGTTCCCCTACGGTTACCTTGTTACGACTTCACCCCAGTCATGAATCATACCGTGGTAAACGCCCCCCTTGCGGTTAAGCTATCTACTTCTGGTACAACCCACTCCCATGGTGTGACGGGCGGTGTGTACAAGGCCCGGGAACGTATTCACCGCAACATTCTGATTTGCGATTACTAGCGATTCCGACTTCATGGAGTCGAGTTGCAGACTCCAATCCGGACTTAGATGCACTTTGTGAGATTTGCTCCATGTCGCCATTTTGCTTCCCTCTGTATGCACCATTGTAGCACGTGTGTAGCCCTACTCGTAAGGGCCATGATGACTTGACGTCATCCCCACCTTCCTCCAGTTTATCACTGGCAGTCTCCTTTGAGTTCCCGACCTAATCGCTGGCAACAAAGGATAAGGGTTGCGCTCGTTGCGGGACTTAACCCAACATTTCACAACACGAGCTGACGACAGCCATGCAGCACCTGTCTCATGGTTCCCGAAGGCACATTCACATCTCTGCGAACTTCCATGGATGTCAAGAGTAGGTAAGGTTCTTCGCGTTGCATCGAATTAAACCACATGCTCCACCGCTTGTGCGGGCCCCCGTCAATTCATTTGAGTTTTAACCTTGCGGCCGTACTCCCCAGGCGGTCGATTTATCACGTTAGCTTCGGGCACCAGAGTTAAACCCCAATCCCCAAATCGACATCGTTTACAGCGTGGACTACCAGGGTATCTAATCCTGTTTGCTCCCCACGCTTTCGCACATGAGCGTCAGTATATTCCCAAGGGGCTGCCTTCGCCTTCGGTATTCCTCCACATCTCTACGCATTTCACCGCTACACGTGGAATTCTACCCCTCCCTAAAATACTCTAGATTGCCAGTCTGAAATGCAATTCCCAGGTTAAGCCCGGGGCTTTCACATCTCACTTAACAATCCGCCTGCGTGCCCTTTACGCCCAGTCATTCCGATTAACGCTCGCACCCTCCGTATTACCGCGGCTGCTGGCACGGAGTTAGCCGGTGCTTCTTCTGTGGATAACGTCAATTACCAACTCTATTAAAGTTGATACCTTCCTCACCACCGAAAGAACTTTACAACCCGAAGGCCTTCTTCATTCACGCGGCATGGCTGCATCAGGGTTCCCCCCATTGTGCAATATTCCCCACTGCTGCCTCCCGTAGGAGTCTGGACCGTGTCTCAGTTCCAGTGTGGCTGGTCATCCTCTCAGACCAGCTAGAGATCGCGGGCTTGGTAGGCCTTTACCCCACCAACTACCTAATCCCACTTGGGCTCATCTTATGGCAACTGGCCCGTAGGTCCCAGTCTTTAATCTCTCGATATTACGCGGTATTAGCTACAGTTTCCCGTAGTTATCCCCCTCCATAAGCCAGATTCCCAAGCATTACTCACCCGTCCGCCACTCGTCAGCAAGAAAGCAAGCTTTCTCCTGCTACCGTTCGACTTGCATGTGTTAAGCCTGCCGCCAGCGTTCAATCTGAGCCATGATCAAACTCTTCAATTCAAAAAGTTTAATCGCTCAATAAATACTGACTATAAAAAAATCAATAATATTCATTATGAATTTCAAGTTAAGCACTTATTAAGACTTCAAAATTAAATAATATTTCACTTCAAAATCACATCAACAAGTGCCCACACAGATTGTCTGATTCATTATTAAAGAGCAAAAAACAACGACGCACCGTAATAACCTAATCCGTTCACAACAGTGCGTCGTTGTGTGGTGCGCATTATAGAGAAATTCAAATCCAATGCAAGCAAAAAATTTAAAAAAATTTAAAAAAACGATCTTTTGGTGAAAAAAGATCCAAACTGATGATTTTGTATGACATTTTAATGGTACAAGCGGTATGATTAGCCCAATTTTTTGCAAAACCAAAAGAGGATCATATTATGCAGAACCAACACTTTATCGGATTAGGCGTTGCGGGTAACTTTGCGGGGCATTTGGAACAAGCGGGCGAAGCAGCCGATTTTGTCAAAGTAAAAACCTCGGAAGCTATTCAACCAAAGGCAATTTTCCCCTTTTATGTGCCAAGCAAAAATTTAGCGGAAACCGACCGCTTTCTGGCCGAATTCCCGCTTTCGTCTGACACCATTCGCTTTCCATACGATGCCGATAATTTACAGATTGAGCCTGAAGTTGCATTAATTTGTGAAATTCACTATGAAAATCAAAAAGTTGTCGCTCTTAAACCGACTCATTTTGCCGCCTATAATGATTGCTCAATTCGTCGCCCAAACGCTCGCAAAATTTGTGAGAAGAAAAACTGGGGGGCAAATTCCAAAGGATTATCAACTCGTTGGATTGCCTTAGACAAATTTGAGCAGGGTGGCAATTTAGATGATTACCACATCGCTTGCTTCCATAAACGTGCGGGTGTGATGAACGAATATGGCATTGATAGCCAAACTATTGGTTACAGTTATTTCCACCAAAAACTTTTAGATTGGATTATCGATCGAATGAATAATCAGCCCGACCAAGACCCAATGAACAACATTGCTGATTTACTGGCTCGTGCCAACTATCCAACTCAGGCGGTAATCAGCATCGGAGCAACTCGCTATACCGATTTTGGCGAGTACAATTTCTTGCAAGTAGGCGATACCAGCATTGTCGTAGTTTACAACGGCAAGCAATATCGCCACGAACAGATTGTCGAAATGGCAGAAAAAGAGCAGTTTGTGGATGGTATTTCAGCCCTAGTACAAGCGGTAAAATAGCAAGCCTTTTTGCAAATTTTGCGACACAGATCGAAAAAATCGTTTTTCGTTCTGATTTCTTCGCTTTCCTTTTGTATAGTCGCTACATTTTCTGAGGACGATTTATGTGGCGACTACTCTTTTTTCTATTTATTCCCTCTGTCTTGGCTCAGCCGCTAAATTTAATGCTGTTGGAACAGTATAAAAATCAAGATGTTACGGGCTGGGTGATGAGCGAAAAGTTGGATGGCGTGAGAGGATTTTGGGACGGCAAGCAACTGCTGTCTCGCCAAGGCTATCCATTCAATCCGCCCGATTATTTCGTGGAGCATTTCCCGCCTTTTGCGATTGATGGCGAATTATTTAGCGAGCGTGGCAAATTTAGTGAAATTTCGGCAACCGTTCGCTCTGCTAACCCAAAAGGGTGGTATAAATTGAAACTACACGTTTTTGATGTGCCGAATGCCGAAGGTGATCTCTTTGATCGTCTGGCGACATTAGAAAAGTGGTTGGAAACCAATCCTTCGCCGCATATTGCGATCATCAAACAGATCCCACTCAAAAATACTGATCACTTGCATCAATTTTTTAGTGAGATTCAACAACTTGGGGGCGAAGGCGTAGTGGTGCGTAATCCTAATTCGCCTTATATTCATGGACGCTCCGCTCAAATTCTCAAACTCAAAGCGGTGTTGGACGAAGAATGTACCGTAGTAGCACATCACAAAGGCAAGGGGAAATATGCCGATAAACTTGGGGCGATTACCTGCGAAAATAAGCGAGGGCGTTTTCGCATCGGTTCGGGATTTAAAGATAAAGATCGAGAAAATCCGCCACCGATCAACAGCGTGATCACCTATAAATATCATGGGCTGACGGAATCGGGCAAACCGAGATTTGCAACCTTTTGGCGAATTCGAGACGATTTGCAAAAAAATCCGACAAACTGACCGCTTGCAAGCGGTCGGTTTTGCTGAAAATTTTGCAAAAATCAAAGCAGATTGACTCACTTTCTTGTAAACTAGATGCCTTTTTAACATTGATAGAAGGAAAAACAATGGATTTCCCAATTTGCCCACAATGTAAAGGCGAAAATACTTACCACGACTCGATTCAATTTGTCTGCCCAGATTGTAGCTATGAATGGACTGGCGAAGAAGCCGAAGCACAAGATGATGATCAACTGATCGTAAAAGACAGCAATGGCAATTTATTAGCCGATGGCGATGATGTGATTTTGATTAAAGATTTGAAACTCAAAGGCTCATCGGAAGTGCTGAAAAAAGGCACGAAATACAAAGGAATTCGTTTAGTAGCAGGCGATCACAATGTTGATTGCGGAAAATTACTGCTGAAATCAGAGTTTTTGAAAAAGGCATAATCCCATATTTTCAGGCGGACACCTCGTCCGCCTGTATGAACAACCTAATCAGCACTCCTGCCCTTTGGCACTCATTATTTCAATGATTTGCCTGTCCATATAGACCATACTTTTGGTAGCGATCGCACAAAGATTGTTGATCGATTTATCAACACTATGTTCTACAATGCCTTCGTTACCTGTTACTCGGCTGTTGTCTAACGCCATGAGCACTGCTTTGTAAGCAGACGAAACACCTGTGGAGACTTTCATCGCACAACTGTTTGCTGCCCCGTCACATAACACGCCACTGATGTCACCGATCATACTGCAGATCGCCATACTGATCGCATTAAAATTGCCGTTTAGCAGATATGCCATTCCCGCAGCACTGCCCATTGCCGCCGTAGTGACTGCACATAATGCCGATAATTTTGGCAATTTACTGTGAATGTAAATAGCAATAGTGTGTGAAAGGAATAACGCACGAATCAGCTGCTCATCGTTGGCATTGACAAAACGTGCCACAATCACCGAAGGCATTGTGGCAGCGATGCCTTGATTGCCAGAGCCTGAATTACTCATCGCAGGCAGTAACGCCCCGCCCATTCGAGCGTCGGAGGCTGCAGTGGTTTCGATCACAATGCGGTTGAGCAGATCGTCCGACAGCAAACCGAGTTCGATCTGCTTTTTCAACGTGCGACCAATATGCAATCCATACTCTTTTTCCAAGCCTTCTTTGGATAAGGCACTGTTGAGCTGAGCAGCCTCAGCAATAAACGCCAATTTTTCAACAGGAGCGTGCATCGCAAAATCGTAAATTTGCTGGGCTGAAAGCTGATTGAAAAACTGGTAATCATCGGCAACTTCCGCAGTAACTGTAGGCTGCTCAAAAATCACCTCACCATTTTTTTCAATCAACACCACATTCGTATGTGAGTCCTGAATACAGACCTTCACCCAACCGCTGTCGCCAAGCACCAAAGCTTCAGAGTAGAGCGGAAATTCTACGTTGGCAATGTCGACACTCACCCGATTTTCCGCCAACATCTGCTTGGCTTGAGCCACATCATCAGGCTGAATATGTTTTAGTACCTCCAACCCCGCTTGACAGTCGCCCGCTATCGCCCCTGCCGCCGCCGCAATTGGCAACCCAACCATTCCTGTTCCTGGCACCGTGACCCCCATTCCGTTTTTCATCAAATTCGGAGACACTTTTGCCTGAATTTGTTGCAACGGTGAATCCAAATGCGACACGGCAATCGCCGTTGCTAAAGCAAGTGAGATCGGTTCCGTACAGCCCAATGCCGGGGCGACATCGCGTTTCACAATGGCGATCAACGCATCGCCAAACTCAACATCTTTCATTGTTTAACCCTTTGGTAAAATTTCGCCACATTCTACCCGCTTGTGCCCGCCAACAAAATAAAAATTTGTTAAATAGTTGTAAATTGTGAATAGACATGCAATTATTTAGCATAACTTTTCATCTTAATCGTCACTTACAAGCGGTCAGAAAGTTTAGCTTGAATGCAAACGTTTGCTTTAGTAAACTTAGCCGCCTACTTCTAATCACGCCGCAACGGTGGTGGTTAATGGCTACTTGTAAGTACCAACCAAATAGATTTATTTAGGAGTAAATAATGTTTCAACCCGCAATTCTTGTCTTAGCCGACGGTTCAACTTTCCATGGAAAATCAATCGGCTATGATGGACACACCATCGGTGAAGTAGTTTTTAACACCGCCATGACGGGCTACCAAGAAATTCTAACCGACCCTTCCTACACAGGGCAAATCGTCACACTGACTTACCCCCATATCGGCAACACAGGTGCCAATCTTGAAGACACCGAATCTCATGCCGTTTATGCCGCAGGCTTGATTATCCGTGACCTTCCTCTATTACATAGCAATTTCCGCTCAAATATTTCCCTTCAAGATTATCTCATTGCCAATAAAATCGTTGCCATCGCCGATATTGATACCCGCCGCTTAACTCGCATTTTGCGTGAGAAAGGTGCACAAGCAGGCTGCATTTTAGTCGGTGATGACGCCGAAAAAGCGTTAGCACTTGCTAAAAGTTTTGGCTCAATGACTGGCCAAGATTTAGCCAAAGAAGTGACTTGCAAAGAGCTTTATCAATGGACAGACGGCGAATGGCAACTCGGAAAAGGCTATGTACCACAAGCTACCCCTGAATTTCATGTTGTCGCCTACGACTACGGCGTAAAACACAATATCTTGCGTATGCTTGCCGAACGTGGCTGTCGTTTAACCGTTATGCCTGCGACGACTTCTGCGGAAGCTGTGTTAGCCCTTAATCCAGACGGCATTTTCTTATCAAATGGCCCTGGCGACCCAGAACCTTGCAACTATGCAATCACTGCTATCCAAAAATTACTTGCCACCAAAAAACCTATCTTTGGCATCTGCTTAGGGCATCAACTTCTCGGCTTAGCCGCTGGCGGAAAAACTAAAAAAATGGCGTTCGGACACCATGGGGCAAACCACCCTGTGCAAGATCTCGACAGCCAAAAAGTGCTTATTACGAGCCAAAACCATGGCTTTGAAGTAGATGAACAGAGCTTACCTGCCAATGTGCGAGTGACCCACCGCTCTTTATTTGATGGCACTGTGCAAGGCATTGAGCTAACCGACCAAGTCGCATTTTCATTCCAAGGGCACCCTGAAGCTAGCCCCGGCCCGAACGATGTCGCGTATCTATTCGACCGTTTTATTGACGAATTAAGAAAGGCGAAGGGGGCGTAACAAGCGGTGAGATTTTAAAGAAAATTTGCAAATTTTTGATAGAAATTGACCGCTTGTGGAGAAATAACGAGATAAAACAATGCGAACTTATGCTTTTAAATTAGTAAACGTCTTTGCTGAAACTCACTTCGGTGGCAATCCGCTAGCAGTGTTTCCCCAAGCGGACGGTTTAACCGATGAAGAAATGCAACAAATCGCTAAACAATTTAATTTGAGCGAAACGGTCTTTGCTTTTTCATCGGAAACTGCTGTTGCGGATCTACGCATTTTCACCCCAGCTTATGAACTTCCGCTTGCAGGGCATCCGACTTTAGGCTGTGCTTATGTGTTGCAACAGCAACAACGGCTACCCGAGCAGTTTGTGTTAAATACCAAGGCGAAAGCAGTTCGAGTATTCGGGAAAAATGCAAAAATGGAATTGGCGATTGAAGGTTACGACATCAAACCAAGTGAAGCTACCCACAGTCAATTAGCCAAGGCGACGGGATTATCGGAAGCACAAATTGCGGAGACAGCCTATTGGCTTAACAGCGGATCCCCACAGCTTTTATTGCAACTTCATGAACGATCTGCCCTTGATCAAGTGGCAATTCATATCGCCACTTTACAAGAAATCTGTGAACAAGAAGCGAGAACGGTGATTTATTTGTGGTGTGAAGAAAACGAGACGATTTTTTCTCGTCTTTTTTATGTGGCGAACAATGCCCTGTTTGAAGATAGCGGAACAGGCTCCGCCGCTGCAAACTTAGGAGCGTATTTTCTTTCACAGGGTAAGTTCCCTCTCAATCGCCAAATTCATCAAGGCGACCAAATAGGCAGACCTAATCGCCTTTCACTCAAACTTGACGAAAATCAGACGATTTATGTTGGTGGGCAAGTGATTGAAGTAGGGGAAGGGAGTTTTTGGATTTAAGCAAAAAATTTAAAAAAATAGGAGAAAAAGTATGCCAAAAGATAGAAAGTCATATGCAACAAAACCATATACTAATTTAGATGGTTTTATAAAAACAATAATTAAGACAGTCAAAGATATAAAAGATGATGAAATCTTACTTTATAGAGGTCAGGCTGATTATAATTGGGATATTACACCATCAATAAAGAGAAAAGACTTCATAAATAAGGAAAATATATTTATTAGAGAAATAATATCATCTTTTCCTAATGACTTTAGAGATGATAAAACAACTTTAGATTATTTGATTAGAGCTCAGCATTATGAGTTGCCCACTAGATTAATAGATTTAACACTAAACCCTTTGGTAGCATTATATTTTTCTTTATCTGAAACAATTGAACTTGATGAGAATAATAACGAAAAGTATAAAGAAGACGGAGCAAAGAAATTTGCTGATGGTGCTGTATTTGTACTAAAAGTAAAAAAAGAACAGATAAAATATTATGATAGCGATACAGCTAGTTGTATCGCTAATTTAGCATTCTTATCTAAGGATGAAAAAGACACTATTAAAAATTACTGCCAACAGTATGTGAATAAAGAAAATAATGAAAAAGATGCATTCAAAAGTGAACTAATGAAAACAAAAGAATTTAAAAGATTACTTCATTTTATAAAATTAGAAAAAAATCATTTTGATGACAATATAAACCCTAGTGATCTATTATCTAATATTATTATCAAAGGAAAAATGAATAATAATAGAATTTTAGCTCAGCGAGGAGCATTCTTACTATGTGGTTTAGGAGAACCTAATTTTGATATTCTTTTGAAATTTAAAATTTCAGCTGAAAATAAGAGACCGTTAAAAGAAGAGTTAGATAAAGTAATGTCTATAAATGATGCATCAATGTTTCCTGAAATTATGCAACATTCTAAATATATCAAAGAAAAGATTTAAATAAGGAATAACAATGCCAAAACGTACAGACATAAAAACCATCCTAATTATTGGTGCAGGTCCGATTGTAATCGGGCAGGCGTGTGAATTTGACTATTCGGGGGCGCAGGCGTGTAAGGCGTTGCGGGAAGAAGGATATAAGGTGGTGTTGGTGAACTCAAACCCAGCGACCATTATGACCGATCCGAATATGGCGGACGTTACCTACATTGAGCCGATTGAGTGGCGAACGGTGGCGAAAATCATCGAAAAAGAGCGTCCTGATGCAATTTTGCCAACAATGGGTGGGCAGACAGCGTTGAACTGTGCCTTAGATTTATCGAAAAACGGTGTGCTGAAAAAATATGGCGTTGAGCTAATCGGGGCGACGGAAGATGCCATTGATAAAGCCGAAGATCGTGGGCGTTTTAAAGAGGCGATGACCAAAATCGGGCTGAATACGCCGAAATCGTTTGTCTGCCACACCTTTGAAGAAGCCTTAACCGCTCAAGAGCAGGTGGGCTTTCCAACCTTAATTCGTCCATCGTTTACCATGGGCGGTTCGGGCGGCGGTATTGCTTACAATCGTGATGAATTTATGGCGATTTGTGAGCGTGGTTTTGAAGCCTCGCCAACCCACGAGCTACTTATCGAACAATCGGTATTGGGCTGGAAAGAGTATGAAATGGAAGTGGTGCGTGATAAAGCGGACAACTGCATTATTATCTGCTCGATTGAGAACTTTGACCCGATGGGCGTGCATACGGGCGATAGTATCACCGTTGCTCCTGCACAAACCTTAACCGACAAAGAGTACCAAATTATGCGTAACGCCAGCCTTGCGGTGTTGCGTGAAATTGGCGTGGATACGGGCGGTTCAAACGTACAATTTGCGATTAACCCTGAAAATGGCGAGATGATCGTGATTGAAATGAACCCTCGTGTAAGCCGTTCTTCTGCCTTAGCGTCAAAAGCGACAGGCTTCCCGATTGCCAAAGTGGCAGCGAAATTAGCGGTGGGCTATACCCTAAATGAACTGCGTAACGACATCACTGGCGGTTTAATTCCAGCCTCATTTGAGCCAACGTTGGATTATGTAGTGACCAAGATCCCACGTTTTGCCTTTGAGAAATTTGCCAATGCGGACGACCGCTTGACCACCCAAATGAAATCAGTGGGCGAAGTGATGGCAATGGGGCGTACTTTCCAAGAGAGCTTGCAAAAAGCGTTGCGTGGCTTAGAAACCGGCATTTGTGGCTTTAATTTACTGTCAGAAGAGCCTGAAAAAATCCGTCGTGAGCTTGCCAACCCCGGCCCGAACCGTATTTTATATGTTGCCGATGCCTTTGGGGCAGGCTTCTCGCTCGAAGAAGTGCATCACTATTCCAAAATTGACCCTTGGTTCTTAATTCAAATTCAAGATTTAGTTCAAGAAGAACTGGCGCTTGAGAAAAAGCAATTTAGCGATCTTGACCGAGACGAGCTTCGCCGTTTAAAACGTAAAGGCTTTTCCGACAAACGTATCGCTCAACTGACCAATGTGAGTGAAAAAGCAGTGCGTGATTATCGTCGTAGCCTAAATGTGTTGCCTGTGTATAAGCGTGTCGATACCTGTGCTGCCGAGTTTGCTTCTGATACCGCTTATCTCTATTCCACCTACGAAGAAGAGTGCGAATCAAATCCATCGGATCACAAAAAAGTGATGATTTTAGGCGGTGGCCCGAACCGTATTGGACAAGGGATTGAGTTCGATTACTGCTGTGTGCACGCTTCCCTTGCCTTGCGTGAAGCGGGATATGAAACCATTATGGTGAACTGTAACCCTGAAACCGTTTCTACGGATTTTGATACGTCCGACCGCCTGTATTTCGAGCCATTAACGCTGGAAGATGTGTTGGAAGTGGTGCGTGTGGAAAATCCTTGGGGCATGATTGTGCATTATGGCGGTCAAACGCCACTCAAATTGGCGAATGCCTTACACGAAAACGGGGTGAACATCATCGGTACATCGGCGGATAGCATTGATGCCGCCGAAGATCGTGAGCGTTTCCAACGTATTCTGAATGAATTAAATCTCAAGCAGCCTGCCAACCGTACCGCGCGTAATGCGGCGGAAGCGGTGGAGTTGGCGAATGAAGTGGGCTATCCGTTAGTGGTTCGTCCTTCTTATGTATTGGGTGGACGTGCGATGCAAATCGTGTATAACGATGAAGAATTGAACAAATATATGCGTGAAGCGGTGTCTGTGTCTGACGATAGCCCAATTCTGCTCGATCACTTCTTAAATAATGCGATTGAAGTCGATGTGGATTGTATCTGCGATGGCGAAAATGTGGTGATCGGCGGCATTATGCAACACGTTGAGCAGGCAGGAATTCACAGTGGCGACTCGGCTTGCTCATTGCCAGCCTACTCGTTAAGCGGTGAGATTTTGGATGAAATTCGCAGACAAACCAAAGAAATGGCGTTTGCGTTAAAAGTGCGTGGCTTGATGAATGTGCAGTTTGCAGTGCAGAACGATGTGATTTATGTGCTAGAAGTGAACCCTCGTGCTAGCCGAACCGTTCCATTTGTGAGTAAAGCCACAGGTCGCCCATTGGCGAAAATTGCAGCTCGTGTGATGGCAGGGGAAACCTTGGCGGAATTGAATGCGTTAGACGAAATCATTCCAACCAAATTCTTTGTGAAAGAAGCGGTGTTCCCATTCATTAAATTCCCAGGAGTTGATACGATTTTAGGCCCTGAAATGCGTTCAACGGGGGAAGTGATGGGCGTGGGCGAAACCTTTGCTGAAGCCTTCTTCAAAGCACAGCTCGGTGCAGGCGAACGAATTCCGAAAATCGGTAAGGTGTTTATGTCGGTTGTTGATCAAGACAAAGCGACCTTGCTTACCATCGCCAAACGTTTCCAAGAGCAAGGCTACGGCTTGTGTGCCACTTTCGGTACCGCCAAATTCTTACGAGACAATGGCGTTGCAGTGCAAACCATCAATAAAGTGCGTGAAGGTCGCCCGCATATTGTCGATGCAATCAAAAACGGTGAAATCGCCCTCATCATCAACACCGTTAGCGGTGAACCCGAAGTAATTGCCGATAGCCACTCAATCCGCCGCACCGCCTTGCAACAGCGAGTGCCAATCCAAACCACCATTTCGGGGGCTTATGCATTAGTGGAAGGAGTTAAACACATCAACGAATTTGATGTTTACTCCGTCCAAGAGTTGCACCAAGAAATGCAGTTGTAAACAAAATGGGGATGCTAATCAAAATAGCCTCCCCATTGTCTAAACAGACATATTACTCACAACGTCTTTAGAGAAGTTGTTCTCGGCTTCGGGAGCGTTGGCATAGCCAACGTTCCAAAAGTTTTGCAAAATTTTGACATAAACTGACCGCTTGTAGGCTATTGATCGGACAACGCCGCAAGTTGATCCGCTTGATATTCAGTGATAATAGGTTGGATCAATTCGTCGATCTTACCGTTCATCACTTCATCAAGGCGGTAAACCGTCAAGTTGATACGGTGGTCAGTTACACGCCCTTGTGGGTAGTTGTATGTGCGGATTTTATCGGAACGGTCGCCCGAACCGAGCAAATTACGGCGAGTGTCTGCTTGCTCTTGGGCTTGTTTTTCTTTCTCCACTTGGACGATACGAGAAGCCAACACAGCCAACGCTTTGGCTTTGTTTTTGTGCTGGGAACGCTCGTCTTGACACTCTACCACGATGCCTGTTGGAATGTGGGTAATTCGCACCGCAGAATCCGTAGTGTTCACGTGCTGACCACCCGCACCCGATGAGCGGTAAGTATCAATGCGTAAATCCGACGGATTGATCTCTGGCATTTCTGATTCTGGCAATTCTGGCATTACCGCCACTGTGCAAGCGGAAGTGTGAATACGCCCTTGAGATTCGGTCTTTGGAACACGTTGAACACGGTGCCCGCCCGACTCAAATTTGAGCTGACCATAAACACCTTCACCGCTGATTTTAACGATGATCTCTTTGTAGCCCCCCTGTTCACTTTCGTTAGCGGAAAGCTCTTCAATTCGCCAGCGTTTACCTTCGCAGTAACGGCTATACATACGGTATAAATCGCCAGCGAAAATGCCCGCCTCATCACCGCCTGTGCCTGCACGAATTTCAAGGAAAGCGTTGTATTCATCGTTTGGATCTTTTGGTAATAATAAGATTTGTAATTGCTGTTCGACTTGTTCGATTTCAGCTTTGTTCTGCTCAATTTCTTCGGCAGCAATCTCTTTCATATCGGGATCATCAAGCAAAAATTGAGCTTCTTCGATATCGCGGTGTAATTTGTTCCAGCGGTTAAATGCCCCAACCACTTCTTCCAGTTGGGAATATTCTTTGGAATAGGCTCGGAATTTATCTTGATCGCTAATGACAGATGCATCGCCCAACAAGGCTTGGAGTTCTTCGTGGCGTTCGCTTAGGCTTTCTAATTTAGTAATAATCGACTGTTTCATAATACAAAGTAGGATGGGTTTTAGCCCACCAATAAGTGAAAAGAAATGGTGGCTTAAATCCACCTACATAAAATCGCACTATTTTAGCTGACAAGGCGAATAAACGCAAAAAGCCTAGAATATCTCTAGGCTTACATAAAATAGGATGGGAAAAGAATTATTTCACTAAATCTTTTAATGCTTTACCTGCAACGAATGCCGGTACGTTAGCTGCTGGGATTTCGATTGCTTCGTTAGTTTTTGGATTACGACCTGTACGAGCTTTGCGGTGGTTTACTTTGAAAGTACCGAAACCGATTAGTTGTACGGCATCACCTTTTTTAAGGCTGCCAGAAATTGCTTCTAAAGTCGCTTCTAATGCTGCTTTTGCGTCTTTTTTGCTTAAGTGTGCCGCTGCTGCGATCGCATCAATTAACTCAGTTTTGTTCATTGGTTGTATCCTCTAAAAGATTTATTGTTATTACTGGCTGTTATGCCTAAACTTAGATTTGCGTAAATGCGGTGATAGCTTAATTCAAACCCGCTTATTCTCAAAGCAAATAATGCAAAAATTGTTACCTACATCACATTTATTGATTAAAATTTAACCCAATATTGCTGACTCCACTCTCTCTAATCTCATTTTTCAGGCCTAAAATCAATTCTACATCGCGTTCTTCACGCTCATTCAACAATCTGTAGATCTGCCATTGCACATCTAATTCCTCCTGAATTTCAATAGCATTCTTAAGCTCTTGCTCGTTTAATTCACGATCGAGCTGAGTTTCTAAATAAGTTGCTACCGTTGCAAGCGAAAGTTGGCTAATTTTGACCGCCTGTTCGAGTGTTTCGCCTGCGATAATCGCATGCAACAGCTCTGACAAGGCTTCGCATGCATCTTGAGCGGGGAAAACTCCGTAAAAATCGTATTGATTAACATCAGGGATGATGTCTTCTAATTTTTCCAACTGATTTTCAAAATTGATCTTCGCCCCCTTCACTGTGAGAAACTCCCAAACGAGATTTAGTATATTTTGAAAAACTTTTGCCTGATCTGCCCGCTTGCTCACTTCACAAAATAGTTGGAAATTTGGCATCATTCGTTCGCATAAACACGCCATAAAAACAAGATGTTGCCAACTCTCAAAACGTTCCATACGTTTATGGATAGGGTTTCGCATAGGATTTCCTTTTATTGATGATATGACTTCGAAAATGTGTGGATCGCATCGACAAACACTTTCGGGCTTTGTTCTGGCACATCTTGGTGAATACCGTGTCCAAGGTTGAAAACGTGCCCTGAGCCATTGCCAAAGCCAGCTAAAATCGCTTGCACCTCTTGTTCAATGCGTTCTGGCGAGGCGTATAGTACGCTTGGATCCATATTGCCTTGCAACGCTACTTTATGCCCAACTCTTGCACGGGCATCGGCAATATCCACCGTCCAATCCAAGCCCACAGCATCGCAGCCAGTATCGGCAATCGCCTCTAGCCATAAACCACCGCCTTTAGTGAACAGGGTAACTGGCACACGGCGACCGTCATTTTCACGAAGTAAACCGTCCACGATTTTGTGCATATATTGCAGCGAAAATTCCTTGTAATCACGATGAGCCAATACGCCCCCCCAAGTGTCGAATACCATCACCGACTGTGCCCCTGCTTTGATTTGAGCATTCAAATATAAGATCACGCTGTTAGCCAGTTTATCTAACAAGCAATGTAGCAGTTTTGGATCGGTATAGAGCATTTTTTTGATTTTGGTGAAAGCCTTGCTTGAACCGCCTTCAACCATATAAGTGGCAAGCGTCCACGGGCTGCCTGAAAAGCCAATCAACGGCACTTCACCCTTTAATTCACGGCGAATGGTTCGCACCGCATTCATTACATATTGCAATTCACCTTCAGGATCAGGAATAGGCAAATTATCCACATCCGCTTTGCGTTCGATTGGGTGAGCAAATTTCGGACCTTCGCCAGCCCCAAAACTCAGCCCTAACCCCATCGCATCGGGAATGGTCAAAATGTCAGAGAATAAAATTGCGGCATCAAGATCGTAACGACGTAAAGGCTGTAAAGTGACTTCACAAGCTAAATCCGCATTGCGGCAAAGGGACATAAAATCCCCTGCTTGAGCACGGGTTGCTTTATATTCAGGTAGATAACGCCCCGCTTGACGCATCATCCATACTGGCGTCATATCAACAGGTTCACGCAATAGGGCTTTTAAATAGCGATCGTTTTTGAGAGTGGTCATATAGCATTCCGTTGGGCGTATTTATTCACCCGAAAAATAACATCAAAGAAAAGGCGGGTTAACCCCCCGCTCTGTGTGTGGCAAATCATATCACAAAATGAACTTAAAGTGCTTCTACGCTGAATTTTGCCGTGACCGTTTCGCCTTGATTTAACAAGCGATGAATGCGGGCGGTTTCAACGCAAACCATCGTTTTATGCCCTGCTTCGTTCATTCCTGACATCGCTTTGTGCCACGGATTCCACACCACTACTTCACTGGCATTTTGATGCTCAACATTAATTTGACGTTTTGCAATTGGATCGATGATCACGGTTGGCAAACCATTTGCGGTGTAAATTTCATCGACTAAATTTGCAAATTTTCTTGGGGAAGTGACCGCTTGCATGGTCTGTTCAACCGAATTGAAACTCTCATTGGGCAAGTTATGTAACTCAATTTGGGCAATATCCGCTACCTTGAAATAGCTATGCAACGCGACTTGAGCAGGCTTTGCGGCAAGATGGGTGAAGGTTAAACGACATTCAGAGCCTAATTCCATTTGCATTAACGCTTCGTCTTCCAAAGCGAGTTCTAACAACACACGATCAGCAAGGACATCGACTTTAGTGAGTGTCCATAAACGATTACGAGCCGTCCCGTGGGCAGGCTGTTTTACGCCCCCAAACCACGGATAACAAATCGGTACACCGCCACGTATTGCCACACCTGTTTCAAATGGCTCAACGTCACTCAGCCAAATCACATCTTGTGAACACGGGGTTGGCTGCCAGCTCAATAGTTGCGCCCCTTGCAAGGCGACCTTTGCGTGAAAAGAGGTATGCTGAATATACAAAATATCCAACTGGTTATGTTTGATAAGAGAAAGCCCAGCTGGAAGCGTTGGTATTGGTTTCATGGCGATATCCTTTATAGGTTCAAATAAATAAAATCATAACATTAAAACTAGGAATCTAGACGTCTAGATTGCGAACATAACGACTTTTGATTAAAATGATAGCTAAGTTTTTTATTTTTAGGTACTGAAAATGGCAGAATGGAATGGTGAATACATTAGCCCGTATGCAGAACACGGCAAAAAAAGCGAGCAGGTGAAAAAAATTACGGTGTCAATTCCAATTAAAGTGTTGGAAATTTTGACCAACGAACGTACTCGTCGCCAAATTCGTAATCTTCGCCACGCAACAAATAGTGAACTACTCTGTGAAGCCTTTTTACACGCATTCACAGGTCAGCCTTTACCAACAGATGAAGAGTTGATGAAAGATCGTACCGATGAAGAAGAAAAAAATGATCATTAGAGTAATTCATTGATGATGAATTCTCCTTTATGAGCGGGATTATCCCGCTTTTTTTGTGACTTTGTGAATAATCTGGAGGAAAAATGAAACATTCACAGCAAATAATGCGAGAAGTGCGTTGGTCGTTATGGCTGACGCTGTTTTATCTCGCAGGTTGGGTTGGATTTGCCTACTTTTCGCCAACGGGACGGGGCCTTTTAGGCTTTCCGATTTGGTTTGAGTTGGCGTGCATTTATTTGCCAATTTTATTTGTGTTGCTCACCACAATAGTAATCAAAACGGTATACAAAGCGATCGATTTGGAGGACAAATAAATGGATTTTGCCGTATTAATACCGCTTATCGCCTATTTGCTATTTGTATTTGGCGTGGCGTTTTATGCCTATCGTAAACGTGCAAGTGGTTCATTTTTAACGGAATATTACGTTGGTGGTCGCTCAATGTCAGGTTTTGTGTTGGCAATGACAATGGCGGCAACTTATGTCGGAGCAAGTAGCTTTATTGGTGGCCCTGGGGCTGCGTATAAATACGGCTTAGGCTGGGTGTTGCTTGCGATGATCCAAGTGCCTGCGGTGATTTTATCTCTCGGGGCATTAGGTAAAAAATTTGCGATTTTAGCCCGTAAAAATAATAGTGTAACGATTAACGATATGTTGCTCGCTCGCTATAAAAGCCCTGTGATTGTATGGCTTTCAAGCCTTGCGTTGTTGCTCTCTTTCTTTGCGATGATGGTAGTACAATTCATTGGAGCAGGGCGTTTGCTTGAGACCACACTGGGTATTTCTTACGGAATGTCACTGCTGATTTTTGCACTCACCGTTGGGGTTTATACCTTTATCGGTGGTTTTCGTGCGGTAGTGTTAACCGATACTATTCAAGGCTTGGTGATGATGGTTGGAACCGCATTATTGCTCGGTGGGGTCATTTATGCCGCGGGTGGCGTTGAGCCAATTATCAATCAATTAGAAGCGATTAACCCGCAGTTAATCACCCCTTACGGCATTGATGAGCGTCCGCTCGATTTCACGTTTATGACTTCGTTCTGGGTACTGGTCTGCTTTGGTTTGGTTGGTTTGCCTCAGCTTGCCGTTCGCAGTATGGCATATAAAGACAGTAACGCATTACACCATGCAATGATTATCGGCACTATCGTGGTATCGTTTTTGATGCTCGGAATGCACTTAGCAGGGGCTTTAGGACGTGCGGTTTCGCCTGACTTGAAAGTGGTCGATCAAGTGATCCCAACGTTGATGTTGCAAGTGCTGCCGCCAGTGATTGTCGGCATTTTCTTAGCTGCCCCAATGGCGGCAATTATGTCCTCTATCGACTCGATGTTGATCCAATCCTCTTCTACGATGATCAAGGATCTCTATCTGGCGATCAAACCAAGTGCAGCCCAAAACGAGAGCAAACTCAAACTGTTTTCTACTCTAACAACATTAACCCTCACCACAGGCGTATTTTTACTGGCGTTCAACCCACCTGATATGTTGATTTGGTTGAACTTACTCTCACTTGGTGGCTTAGAAGCAACCTTCTTATGGGTGATCGTACTTGGACTTTACTGGGAAAAAGCGAATGCGACAGGGGCAATCTGTTCAATGATCGCAGGGCTTGGTAGTTATGTTTTGATGAGCAGTTTTGGTATCAAAATTCTTAGCTTCCACACTATCGTTCCCGCACTCATTATCGGCTTGGTGGCTTTTTTAATCGGTAACCAATTCGGAAAACAAAAATAGGGCAACATCATAAAAAAATCGGCATCCAAATAAGATGCCGATTTTTTCATTCTTCGATACCACCAAGCTGATTTGCAAAATTTTTGCCAGATCTGACCGCTTGTCAGCCCTAAAACTCGTACTCAGTAAAAGCCTTAGCGATGCCAATAACCACTTGGGTAGCTTGCTCCATCACATCAACAGAAATAAATTCAAATTTACCATGGAAGTTTTCACCCCCAGTGAACAAGTTCGGGCAAGGCAAGCCCATAAAAGAGAGGCGCGAGCCATCAGTGCCACCACGAATTGGCTCTAAAATCGGTTTGATACCTTGGGCTTGCATCACGTTTTGGGCGATGTCGATGAGATATTTATGGTTTTCCAACACCTCGTACATATTGCGGTACTGCTCGGTGATTTCCACTTTACCACAATGCTCACCGTACACGTTTTGCATTTCAGACATTGTAGATCGCAACATTTCGCCGAAGCTAGCTAATTCTTCACGGCTGAAGCTACGCAAAATATAATGCAGTTCAGTACGATCGATGCCGCCGTCAATACCGCCAAGCATAATGAAACCTTCTCGCTGTTCGCTTTCTGCTGGGGTTAAATGGGCTGGCAAACGGCTGTGAAATTCGCAAGCTCGCTCCCATGCGTTGATCATTTTGCCTTTGGCTGTGCCTGGGTGAACGCTACGACCAAAAAGAGTGACTGTTGCTCCGTCTGCGTTGAAGTTTTCATACTGCAATTCGCCAAGGGGACCACCATCTAATGTGTAAGCGACTTCGGCACCAAAGGCCTGCACATCAAAGTGATCTGCCCCACGCCCGATTTCTTCATCCACAGTAAAGCCGATGCGGATTTTGCCGTGTGGAATTTCAGGGTGAGCTTGCAAATATTCCACTGCCGACAGGATAATCGAAATGCCCGATTTGTCGTCTGCTCCCAGTAACGATGTGCCATCGGTAGTGACCAGAGTATGCGTTTTCAAGCCATTTAATGCAGGGAAATCCTTCGGTGAAAGTACATCACCGCTGCCTTTTAGCAGAATATCTGATCCATCGTACTGCTCAATCACTTGTGGCTTCACATTTTTGCCGTTGAAATCAGGTGCAGTATCCACATGGGCAATCAAGCCAAGAGTTGGCACACTTTTATCGGTGTTCACAGGTAACGTGGCGAACAGATAGCCGTTTTGATCTAGGCTGATGTCACTCAAGCCCATTGCAGTCATTTCATCTCGCAAAAGGTGGAGCAAGTCCCACTGTTGCGGCGAACTTGGCGTAGTTTGGCTTTTGCGATCGGAGGTCGTATAAATTTGGGTGTAACGTAATAAACGGGTTAAAAGTGAGTGTTTAAGTTGAGAATCTTGCATATTTGTCCTTATTTTTATTCATTGAATTTTCCCTTGATGAACGGAGAAACGCATATCGTTGTTCTGTTCATCCCATTGCATTTGGTTGAGCTGATCTTGGGTGATGGCGGTCACGAATACCTGCGAGCCGCTTTGACGCAAACGATGAGCCAAAAGTGCCCGCTTGGTTGGGTCAAGTTCTGAGGCGAAATCGTCGATCAAAAACAGGCATTTTCTCTGCTTTTGAGCCATTAAGTATTCGCCTTGAGCTAACCGCAATGCACACATCAGCAATTTTAGCTGCCCACGTGAAAGTACATCTTCCACCGGTAAACCATTGGCACGAAAGCGGAAATCCGCTTTTTGCGGCCCAACCATGGTATAGCCTACCCCCCGATCTCGCTCAAAGCCTTGGGCTAAAATTTCTGCATAATCAGCCCCTTTTTCCCAACCTTGATGAAAGCTGACACTAATTTCTAATTCTGGCAAAAAGAATTGGCAGGTTTTCTCAATTTCAGGTCGCAACGCTTCCGCATACGCCGCACGCAGTTGGCTAACAATGTTGGCGAGTTTGGTGAGTTCAATATCCCAAGGTCGCAATTCTGCATAGTTCCGCACTTGTGCCAATGCTGAATTGCGTTGTTTGAGCAGCCGCTTGAGATTTGCCCAATGGCTATAAAATTCAGGGTGTTGATGGAACAATCCCCAGTCGAGAAATGCTCTGCGGTACGTCGGTCCGCCATTCAGCAGAGTTAAACCTTCAGGGGTGATCACTTGCATCGGCAACAGATGAGCAAGATCTGAAATCTTCTTGCCATCTTCGCCATTGATTTTCAGAATAGTATCGCCTTGGCGGCTTTTTTGGATCCCAACCGACCATTCGTGCTTAGCCTCTTCCACCTTGCCAAACAGGGTGAATTGATCTTGATCGTAATGAATAATACGGTTACTGATGTGGCTTTTGAACGACCGCCCGTGCCCGAGATAAAAGATCGCTTCAAGCAAACTGGTCTTGCCGCTTCCGTTTTCCCCCACCAAAAAATTAAAGCTGTGGCTCAATTCTAGATCCACCGCAGTTAAATTTCGGAAGTTGTTGGTGATTAAACGGGATAGTGACATAACAAGCGGTCAAATTTTATAGATTTTTTGCAAATTTACGTGAGTGAATACGTCAATAAATTCACCTACCGCTCACGATCTTCCCTTCTGAACCGCCTGAGCAGCTTTGAATTTGTAGGAAAAATTTAGTGTCTGAGCGAGCCTGCAAGCGAGTTTTAAATTTTTCCGTTAAGCACATTCAAACAAAGCGAAGACAAGCGGTGAAGTAGGGTTGCCTTTCTTTTGGTTACTTTTCTTTGACAACGCAAAGAAAAGTAACAAACAACTACAATCGCATCGGCATAATCACATATTCTGCCGAACTGTTATCTACATCCTCAATCACACAACTTGAAATGGAATCAACCAAATTGATGCGTAAGCGTTGGCATTTTAAGGTGTTGATCACATCCAATAAGTAGCTAACGTTAAAGCCAATTTCCATTTCAACATTGTCATAAGAAACGTCAATAATATCTTCCGCTTCTTCTTGTTCAGGGTTATTAGCGGTAATTTTGAGTTGATCTTTGCTTAAGGCTAAGCGTACGCCACGGAAACGCTCGTTGGATAAAATCGCCGCACGCACTAATGCACGTTTTAACACTTCCGCATCCGCTTCTAAAATACGATCTGCATTGCGTGGGAACACACGGCGGTAATCTGGGAAACGGCCATCAATTAATTTCGAAGTGAACACAATACCGTTCATTGTCACTCGCAAGTTGCTGGTACCGATTTCAAGGCGAACAGAATCACTGTTGTGTCCAACTAAACGAGCAAGTTCAAGTACCGCTTTACGTGGCACGATAACCGAGTGAGCCAATAGCTCTTGATCTAACGCCATCGTACAAACCGCAAGGCGATGACCGTCTGTCGCAATGGTGCGAAGTAAATTGCCTTCTGTTTCAAATTTCATCCCGTTCAAGAAATAACGGGCGTCTTGATTCGCCATGGAGAATTGGGTTGCATCAATTAAACGAGCAAGAGTCGCTTGGTCGATGGTGAAATCCACTTCTGGCTTCCAATCCATCAAATTTGGGTAGTCACTCGCAGGTAATGTCGCTAAATTGAATTTACTGCGGCCAGCACGGACAAATGCACGATCAGCTTCGAATTGCACCGAAATCACGCTATCGTCTGGTAAGGTACGACAAATATCAAGAAATTTTTTGGCCGGAATGGTAAATTTTCCATCGGATCCAACCGCTTCCAGTAACTCGGCTTGGGTTGTTAGTTCTACTTCAAGATCGGTTCCCGTCATAAATAATTGATTGCCACGAATATCAAGCAAAATATTATTGATCACAGGTAAAGTTGGGCGACTGCTTAATACGCCGCATACTTGCTGTAACGGTTTGAGTAATTGTTCACGTGTAATAGTAAATTGCATATTTCCCCCTATGACGAGAGTTTACGAGTTAAATGAGTATAGTCTTCTTGAATGCTGCCGCCACTCTCTCGCAATTCGTTAATCGTTTTGCAAGCGTGCATTACTGTCGTGTGATCGCGACCACCGAATTCACGCCCGATCTCTGGCAAGCTATGGTTAGTCAGCTCTTTGGCTAATGCCATTGCCATTTGACGCGGTCTTGCCACAGAGCGAGTGCGGCTTTTAGATTTCAGATCCGACATTTTGATATTGTAATATTCAGCAACCGTTTTCTGAATATTTTCAATCGTAATAAGATGATCATAAGATGCAAGTAGATCTTTTAAGGCTTCCCGCATCGCATCCACGGTAATTGGACGATGAGTAAAATTTTTCCACGCAATTGCTCGATTGAGTGCTCCTTCTAACTCACGAACATTGGTTCGCAATTTTTGGGCAAGAAAAAACGCGACGTCTTCCGTTAATTCAATACCACGCTCTTCTGCTTTTTTCATCAAAATCGCAACGCGAGTTTCTAGTTCTGGTGGCTCAATAGCGGCATTGACCCCCCAACTCAAACGAGAGCGGATACGCTCTTCAATATTTTCGATATTTTTTGGAAAGACATCCGAAGTCACAATAATCTGTTTACTGCGTTCAAACAAGGAGTTAAATGTATGGAAAAACTCTTCTTGGGTTGCTTCTTTATTAGCGAAAAACTGAATGTCATCGATCATTAACACGTCTAAAGAACGATAGAACTTTTTAAAGTTTTCAATCGTATTGGCTTTAATTGCTTTCACCATATCCTGTACAAAACGTTCAGAATGAATGTAAACGACCCTGGCATTTGGATTTTGGCTGAGAATTTCGTTTCCAATCGCATGCAGCAAGTGGGTTTTACCTAGACCCGTTCCGCCATAAAGCGAAAATGGATTGCAATGATTTTCACCAGGGTTGGCCGCCACTTGTTGTGCTACGGCTTTAGCTAATTGGTTAGATTTACCCTGTACGAAATTATCAAACGTAAGGTTTTCAGTGATCCCCGTACGAATATTGGTAGTGATTTCTGGTTGACTTTTTGCGGTCGTCTGTGCCGTTGGAACAGCCTCTTCAACTGGCTTATTACCCACTTGGATCGTCACATTCAGATCATCATTTTTCCCTAAAAAGCGGGCAAGTCCAACGATCTCTGCCATAAACTTGTCTTTCACCCAATTGGCAACAAATTGGTTCTGTGCATAAAGTACTAATTCACTGCTGGTCGAGCTCGCTTGTAGCGGACGTAACCACGTGCTGTAATCCGCAGGCGATACTTTTGTTTGTAAATGACTTAAACAATCAGACCAAAGGGAAGACACAATTTGCTCCAAAAATAGGGTAAATAAAATGGTTATAATACCCGAAAATTAAGGGAAGATCTTGCACATTTTATGTGGCATTTTATCTAGTATTTAAAATTTTATACCTTGAAAAGATCGCAACAAAAAAAGAGACGCTGATATCTGCGTCTCTTTTCGTTAATCGTCATTATTTTTGTGGTTTCAGACCCGATTCCACATTTTGCATATGTGGCAAACTGTGTGCAATCCCTTTATGGCAGTCGATACACGTTTTACCTTCTTTTTCAGCCATGGCGTGCATTTTCGCAGCAACGCCTTTTTGTTGGGTGAAGTCCATATCAGCAAAGTTGTGGCAGTTACGACACTCTTGCGAATTATTGGCTTTCATACGAGCCCATTCACGCTGTGCCATTTCTAGACGATGTGCTTCGAATTTTTCTTTAGTATCCACTTTACCCGTAATGTGAGCATACACTTCTTTTGCAGCTTCGATTTTACGTGTCCATTTTGGAATAAATTCATGCGGCAAGTGACAATCCGCACAGGTCGCTTTTACCCCACTACGATTGAGATAATGTGGTGAAGCACGGTACTCTGGCACAACATCGTTCATATGGCAGCTTGAACAGAATTCTTCAGTGTTGGTGTGTTCCAATGCCACATTGAATCCTCCCCAAAACAGAATCCCACCAAGAGCCGAAATGACAATGAGAAAGCCAATTCCAATACGGCTCGGGGTACGAAACCACTTCCAAAAGCCTTTGATTAAACGAAACATTAGTTACCCCCAAATACTTTGGTTGGTTGGAATTTGTTCTCAATAATCGGTGCAACTTCTGCTTGCGGTACATGGCATTGTAAGCAGAAATAACGACGTGGTGATGTATCTGCGGTTACATTACCATCACGATCCATAAAGTGAGTTGGACTAATGCGTGGTGCACCCGTTGTTCGATAATTTTCAATACCATGACAATTTAAACACTGGTTAGTGTTTTTAGTCACTTGATAACCTTTGATACTATGCGGAATCATTGGAGGCTGATTCACATAACTTAACGCCAGTTTAGATCCATCTTTTGGCATATTATGGAACTCTGGGGCAGTCGACTCTACACCGTCTTCAATTTTAGAAGGCACTTTTTCAATGCTGTTAGCAACCGCTAAGCCCGATATCGCAATGAAGAATAAGGCGAGATATTTTTTCATTTTTTCACTCCAAGGTAATTCATTCTGTCTTATATCTCAGAAAAGCTATCGCATCAGAGAGCTACAAGCGGTCAGATTCTCTAAACGTTTTGCAAATTTAGAACTCACCACTCGATCGCCTTCTCAGTAAAGGCAGAACTTTTTGACTAAATAATTCGTTTTTCTTTCTCAAAACGCGTTGAAAAAGTAAATACATTTTCAGCACAGACATCAACACAACGTCCGCAACTAATACAATCTTTATCTAACACAATTTGGCTGTCTTCAGGTTTACCATTTAGCGGTAAACGTAGCACTTGCGGTTCAGGGCAGACGTGGAAGCAGTCCATACAGCGATCGCACTGTTTGCGATCAACCACTTTCACACGAACAATACTTTTCGCACCAATAAACGCATAAGTCGCCCCAATCGGACAAAGATGCCCACACCAGCCATGTTCTACAATCAATAAATCGAATAAGAACACGGCTAAGACCAACCACAATGTTGCTCCCAAGCCATAAACGAAGACTCGTCCAAGTGCTGCAACAGGGTTAATCCATTCCCACAATAAAGTACCTGAAACCGCACTGCCAACTAAAATCATCGCTAAAATCCCGTAGCGTAAATTGCGGGGTAATTTTGCCGACTGACGGATCCCCAATTTTCGTCGAAACCAAGCGGCACAGTCTGTCACAAAATTCAAAGGACAAATCCAAGCACAAAAAACTTTGCTGGCGAGAAAAGCGTAAATTGCCACAATAATCAATGCACCAAGCAATGTTTTCCATTCAGGAACATAGCCCGTTGCTAAACTTTCAGCCGTAATCAACGGATCCGTCAATGGGATCACATCAAAAAGCATACTTGAGCTATAATTGCCTTTTAAGATCCAAACATTCCACAATGGTCCGCTTAAAAACATCAAGACAACACTTAGTTGGCTCAGTCGGCGTAAAATCAAAAAGCGATATGCACGCCACCATCCTAACTTTTCCCTTGCTTCAAGCCCGGCATTTTTAGGGCTATTACTTTTCGGTGCGATCGCCATTATTTTACGTCCTCAGGTAAACGAGTAGGGAAAGATTGAATACCTTCTGGGTAAGCTTCGTCTAACAACGAGTGCCCCACTTTTTCTTTCTCTTCCCAACCTAATCGGTAGTGTTTACCCAACATACCTTTCGCAAGATCCATTGGTAACACTTTGATTGCAGCTTCTTCCAATACACAGGCTTCTTCACACTTTCCACAACCTGTACACGCATCTGAGTGAACCGTTGGGATAAATTTTGCGTGTTTTCCTGAGCGTTCATTACGTTGCATTTCCAGCGTAATGGCTTTATCAATCAATGGACAGACCCGATAACACACATCGCATCGCAACCCTTGCCAGTTCAAGCAAGTCTCGTGATCCAGCAATACTGATAACCCCATTCGGGCATCATCAATATTGGTTAAATTCGGATCTAAGGCCCCACTTGGACAGGCTTTAACACACGGAATATCAGGACACATTTCGCACGGCTTATCACGGGCGATAAAGTATGGTGTTCCTGCCTCCATCGGCGAAAGCAACGAGGCTAAGTGCAACATATCATAAGGACACGCCTGCACACATTGCCCGCACCGCACACAAGCAGCGGTAAAATCCTTATCGTTTGCCAACGCACCCGGTGGACGCAATGCTACACCTTGTCGTGCCAAACTCTGATTTTGCTGCAACGCTAAAACAATCCCTACACCGCAAACACCCGCAGCAGTGCGTGTTGCATCTTTCAGAAATTGGCGACGGTTTGGATCGAGTTTCATATTTGCAAAAGTTTTCCGGAAAGTAACCGCTTGTAAGGTGAATTCTGCCCCTTTAACGGAGGCAGAATTTATAACCCTACGCCTTCTCCACCTTCACCGCACATTTTTTGAAGTCGGTTTCTTTGGAAATTGGGTCTGTAGCGTCTAACGTCAGCTTGTTCGCCAACTGCCCTGCATCAAAGAAGGTGGTATAAATTAAACCTTCAGGTACTTTGTTACGTCCTCGAGTATCAAGGTGAGAAATAATTTCGCCACGACGTGAAATGACTTTCACTTTATCGCCATGACGTAAACCACGTTTTTTCGCATCCGTTGGGTGCATCCAAACAAGGTTGTTCGGGAATGAACGGTGTAATTCAGGTACACGGCGAGTCATTGAGCCGGTGTGCCAGTGTTCAAGCACACGACCAGTACACAACCATAAATCATATTCCGCATCTGGTGCTTCCGCAGGTGGTTCATACGGCACGGCTAAAATAATCGCACGCTTGTCTGGGTAACCGTAGAATGCCACTCCTTCACCTTCTTTGACATACGGGTCATACCCCTCACGATAACGCCATAAGGTTTCTTTACCATCGACCACTGGCCAACGTAAACCACGAACTTGGTGATAAGTATCAAAGTCGGTCAAGTCGTGTGCATGCCCACGTCCAAATACGGCATACTCTTCAAATAAACCTTTCTGCAGATAGAAACCAAAGTGGTCAGCTTCATCATTCATATAACCAACCTTGTCAGTTGGCACTTGGTATTTGTCAACTTGTCCATTACGGTACAGCACTTCGTAAAGCGTTTTACCTTTGTATTCTGGATTCGCTGCTAACACGTCTGCAGGCCACATTTCGTCAGTTGTAAAATATTTGGAGAATTCAACTAGCTGCCAAATATCTGACTTCGCTTCGCCTGGTGCTTTCACTTGTTGATACCAGAATTGTGTACGACGTTCTGCGTTACCATAAGCGCCTTCTTTTTCCACCCACATTGCGGTTGGTAAAATTAAGTCCGCTGCAAGTGCTGAAACCGTCGGATATGGATCTGATACGATGATGAAGTTTTCTTCATCACGCCAACCTGGGAAACGTTCTTCATTAATATTTGGACCGCCTTGCATGTTATTGGTACACATTTGCCATAACACATTCATTTTTTTGTCTTTTAATGCACGGTCTTGAGCAACAGCGTGATAACCCACTTGTGTTTGAATAACGCCATGTGGGAGTTTCCACAACTTCTCTGCTTTTTTAACGTGTTCTGGATTTGTTACTACTAAATCCGCTGGCAAGCGGTGTGCGAAAGTACCTACTTCACGAGCAGTACCACAAGCTGATGGCTGACCTGTTAATGAAAACGGGCCACAACCTGGTTTTGAAATTTTACCTGTGAGTAAGTGAATGTTGTAAATCAAATGGTTCGCCCACACCCCACGGGTATGTTGGTTAAAGCCCATTGTCCAGAACGACACGATATTCAGTTTTGGATCTGCATACATTTTTGCCAAGGATTCAAGTTGATCTTTTGGCACGCCTGAAATTTCGTGAGCTTTTTCAAGGGTATAAGGTGCAACAAGTTTTTTGAATTCTTCAAAATCACTATCGTGCATTTTGCCTGCCGTTTTGACATTCTTCGCCGCTTTCTCTAACGGATGGGTCTCACGTAAGCCATAACCAATATCGGTTTCACCACGTTTGAATTTCGTGTGTTTTTGAATGAAATCGTGATCAATTGCATCGTGCTGAATCAGATAGTTCGCAATATAGTTCATGATCGCTAAATCAGACTGTGGTGTGAATACAATACCTAAGTCGGCTAATTCAAATGAACGATGTTCATAGGTTGAAAGCACCGCAACTTTCGAATCTTTTTTCGATAGACGGCGGTCAGAAATACGTGACCACAAAATTGGGTGCATCTCCGCCATATTAGAGCCCCAAAGCACAAACGCATCGGCTTTCTCGATATCGTCGTAACAGCCCATTGGCTCATCCATACCGAATGTACGCATGAACGCAACCGCAGCAGATGCCATACAGTGTCGTGCATTAGGGTCAATATTGTTTGAACGTAAGCCCGCTTTAAATAACTTAGATTTTGCAATTCCTTCAAAAATGGTTGATTGCCCAGAAGTGAACATTCCTGCTCCATTAGGCCCTTTCTCTTTCAACGCTTTTTTGAACTTCTCCGCCATAATCGTAAAGGCCTGATCCCACGAAACTGGGGTAAACTCACCATTTTTGTCGAACTTTCCATCTTTCATTCGCAACATTGGCGAGGTCAAGCGGTCTTTTCCGTACATAATTTTTGGTAGGAAGTAACCTTTGATACAGTTCAACCCACGGTTTACTTCTGCGTCTGGGTCACCTTGCGATGCCACAACACGACCGTTTTGGGTTCCCACAAGCACACTACAACCGGTTCCACAGAAACGGCACGGAGCTTTGTCCCATTTGATCGTATTATCATCGGCATAGACATTCTTCACTGGAATAGAAATCCCAGCGGCAACCGCTGCAGCAGCTGCAGCGTTGGCTTTCATAAAATCTCGACGATTGAGTTCCATAATGTTCCCCAAAAAGAATAGGTAATAAAAAAATTTAAAGTTTTTCGTCCTGCTGACTATAAATCAAAGACACTACGATAACTCCGTCAATATCTTTGATGCTCTCCATTCGTTCCACTAATGCAGGTTGAAAGTCTGCTTCTAGCACCACCACCAACTTGCCTTCTTCGGCTTTTTCACCATGAACTTCAGTGTATGGCATCGTATTTAATGCCGTTTTCACTTGTGCTAATTTTTCAGGGCGAACCTGCACCACTAAACTGCAAACGTACCAGTTTCCGTCGTGCTGCGAATGATTTAATTTGTCCGATACGTTTCTCATAACATTTATAAATACAATAAATTAATGCTTTGACTCGGGCAGACGTTTAAACATGCCCCGCAACCATTACAACTTTCTAAATCTACACTTGGTGTCGGTACTCGCCCTACAGCACGTTGAAAGCGGATAGCTCGACTTTCACAACTATCTTGGCAGGCTCGGCATTCCACTTGATTGTGTGCCAAGCAGTTTGGCTGAACTTCTACCTTATGCAGCCATGGTTCTTCGTCCGTTGAGCGAAATAAATTCGGTACTTCACACGCCTTCACACAAGCTTGGCAGAAAGTGCATTCTTGCTTGCCTTGGCTAAAATCCACTTCGGGATAGCCACCCGCTCCTTTAATTAAAATTTGTGTTTCGCACGCCGTAATGCAACGGCTGCAAGCGGTACAATGTTGCTCAAATTTTGCAAGCTCTATCCAAGGAGGACGTACGACTTGCAAACCTTGTTGTTTCGCTTGTTCATCTTTTAGTGCATTTAAAAAGTTTCCACGTAAAAAATGTCGACGAGAAAGCGATTTATCCATTTAAATAAAATAGTTGAGTAAAAGAGTAGGTTATTTCACAGTCTATTGTATCAGTTTGTAAGAATTGTGAAATTGTTGTGAAAGACTATTCGAAGGAAGTTTGACTGTAGTCAAAAAAATAGCGATAAATCTATTGATTTATCGCTATATATTTAATTTTACAATGAAGTCTTATTAAATAAATGTGACTAACGTTGTCGAGCTTTGTAACGTGGATTGGTTTTACAAATCACATATAATTTGCCTTTACGACGTACGATTTGGCAATCTGGATGACGTGATTTTGCCGTTTTCAATGAATTTAAAATCTTCATTCTACTTTTTTCCTATTCTTATTTTTTAGAGGCTAATGAAATACCTTTAAAGCGTTCATTAAATTTACTTGCACGACCTTCCGTATTCGCTTCACGACGTTTACCCGTATACACAGGGTGTGAGGCTGACGAAGTATCTAATGGATAAAGCGGATACTCTTTGCCATCCTCCCAAACCATGGTTTTGGTGGTATGAGCACAAGAGCGAATAACCCAACCTTGTTGTACACTGCTATCAAAAAATAATACTTCACGATAATTTTCAGGATGAATCCCTTTTTTCATGTTTAACTCCGAAATAAAACCATAAATAAAATATGGAAATCATTTTGCCTGAAAATTTGATAAATAACAATAAATTTTTTATGGGTTAATCTAAATGGATTTCTTTTTGCAAAAAATCCTCAAAATCTGACCGCTTGTATGGTGTCAGATCAATTTATCCACAAAGCTAAATGTGGTAGTCTAAACAAGATTTTGAGCCTTCACTTTTGGAGAAAAAAGATGTCTAGACAACCTTTTCTAATTGCCCCTTCGATTTTATCTGCCGACCTTGCCCGCCTTGGCGATGATGTGCGAGATGTGCTAAATGCGGGGGCAGATTTGATCCATTTTGATGTGATGGATAACCATTATGTCCCGAATTTGACCTTTGGCCCTGCAATCTGTAAGGCATTGCGAGATTATGGCATTGAATGCCCGATTGATGTGCATTTAATGGTGAAGCCTGTTGATCGTATTATTCCTGATTTTGCGAAGGCGGGGGCGAATATCATTACTTTCCACCCTGAAGCAACGGAGCATATCGACCGTTCGTTACAGCTTATTCGAGATCATGGCTGCCAATCGGGCTTGGTATTCAACCCCGCTACGCCACTGCATTATTTGGATTATGTGATGGATAAAGTCGATGTGATTTTATTGATGTCGGTAAACCCTGGTTTTGGCGGACAAGCCTTTATCCCTTCCACATTAGATAAATTGCGTGAGGTTCGCCGTCGTATTGATGCAAGCGGTCGCAATATTCGCTTAGAAGTAGATGGTGGCGTGAAAATCAACAATATTGCTGAAATCGCTGAAGCAGGTGCCGATATGTTTGTGGCGGGGTCAGCCATTTTCGATCAGCCAAACTATCAAACAGTTATCGCCCAAATGCGTCAAGAGCTGGCAAAAGTGTAATGACAAGCGGTCAGATCCAAGCCAAGTTTTGCAATTTTGAACTCACCTTCAACGGCTATCGTTTACGTTGAGCATTGAAGATGTTTTTATTCAACCTACAAGCGGAAAAACGCTACGCCAACGCGGGCTTTCAACATGAAGGTTGTGCTAAATCCCATCCAACCTAGCATTTGCAAAAAATGGGACGGATCTGACCGCTTGTTAGATCCCTTCACCGAACATCCCTTCATTGCTGTGGGCGTTACCGAAATATTGGTTCATTTCAAAGGCGGGTTTTTGGCTTTCAGAATGCCCAATGATGCGAGCTGGCACACCTGCGGCGGTGGCATATTCGGGAACCGCTTGCAACACCACAGAATTGGCTCCAATTTTTGAGTAACGTCCAATTTCAATATTACCGAGAATTTTCGCCCCCGCCCCGATCATCACCCCTTCACGAATTTTCGGGTGACGATCCCCGTGTTCTTTACCCGTGCCGCCAAGGGTAACGCCTTGTAAAATCGACACGTCATTTTCAATCACTGAGGTTTCGCCCACCACAATACCCGTGGCGTGGTCGAGCATTATCCCACAACCAATACGAGCCGCAGGGTGAATATCCACATCAAAGGCAACCGAAATTTCATTTTGCAGATAAATCGCAAGGGCTTGACGACCTTGTTGCCATAAATAGTGGGTAACACGATAGCTTTGTAGGGCGTGATAGCCTTTGAGATAAAGTAGCGGCGTAGACCATTTATCTACTGCAGGATCGCGGGTGCGGACGGCATCAATATCGCACGCGGCACTGTGGATAATGTACGGATCAGCAGCGTAGGCTTCTTCAATAATCTCTTTCAAAGCGATGGCGGGCATAATTGCATTCGACAATTTATTGGCGAGAATGTAGCTCAATGCATCGCCGAGATTGTGATGTTTGAGAATGGTGGCGTGGAAAAAACTCGCCAACATCGGCTCGCAATTTACCAGCTCCTGTGCTTCTTGGCGGATGTCTTGCCAAATTTGTGCAATTTTTTGTTCGTTCACAATACCCTCTACTCGCCTTTTCGTTCCCGTCCAAGAAGTGCTTTCGCAACATCATTTGGATGTTTTTGATGAAACAACATTTGGTAGATCTGCTCAACAATTGGCATTTCCACCCCTTGTGTTTGAGCAAGTAAGTAAGCCTCTTTGGTATTATAAAAACCTTCTACTACTTGCCCGATCTCCGCCATAGCTTCTTCTGCAGTTTTGCCTTGCCCAAGCATTAAACCGAAGCGACGGTTACGGGATTGGTTGTCCGTACAAGTCAGTACTAAATCGCCCAACCCCGCCATCCCCATAAAAGTGGTTGGGTTAGCACCAAGTGATGCACCTAACCGACTGATTTCCGCTAAACCTCGTGTGATCAAGGCAGTGCGGGCGTTTGCTCCAAAGCCCATTCCATCCGAAATCCCCGCTCCGATCGCAATCACGTTTTTGATCGCCCCGCCAAGCTGTACCCCAACCATATCGCTATTGAGATAAACCCGAAACGCCTTAGAACAGTGGATCCGTTGCTGCATTTCATCGGCAAAAACCGGATCTGTTGAAGCCAGTGAGATCGCCGTTGGCAAGCCCATGGCCAGCTCTTTGGCAAAAGTCGGACCTGACAACACCGCAAGCGGGTGGTTGTCGCCTAAAATTTGCAACGCCACGTCTTGTAGCAATCGTCCCGTATCCCGTTCAAGCCCTTTGGTTGCCCACATAATGCGATGCTCTGCTCGCAACAGTGGCTTGAGCTGCTGTAACACCTCGGTAAAAACGTGGCTAGGTACCACGATGAGCAGATCTTTTGCTTTTTTGACCGCTTGTGCTAAATCGCTTTCAATCGCCAATGCTTCAGGAAAAGTAATATCGGGCAAAAATTCACGGTTCATACGCTCGTCCGCCAGCACCGCCATTTTCTGTGGATTATGCCCCCACAAATAAGTGGTGTGCCCGTTGCGAGACAAGGCAATCGCCAACGCTGTACCATAAGATCCCGCCCCTAAAACGGTGACAGGAGCGGTGTAAGTGGTATTCATCTCTTATTTCCTAGCTAAAAAAAATAGGTATGCCAAGCATACCTATTTTTATCATCAGATCAATTAGTTCGCGAGTGGCTTCTCTTCACCTTCTTCAGCAGCTTGTTGACGCTCTAGGTAATCCATAAAGAGTGCATCAAAGTTTACTGGTGAAAGGTTCAACGCTGGGAAAGTACCGCGATTTACCAAGCTTGAAATTAATTCACGAGCGTATGGATATAGCACTTCTGGGCATTTTGATGCTAAGCAGTGAGCAAGTTGAATCCCGTCAATACCTTTAATCGTAAACACGCCTGCTTGTTTCACTTCACAGATAAACGCCACATCTTCGCTGTCTTCTAATTTTGTTTCGACATTGATATGTAATGTAACTTCGTAAGTGTCTTCGCTGAGTTGAATCGTTTCAGTGTCTAACTCAAAACCTAATTGTGGTTTCCACTCCTGTTGGAAAACGTTTGGTGAGTTTGGTGCTTCGAATGAAACATCTTTAATATAGACACGTTGAATTTGCATCTCAAATGCTTGTGCTTCTTCAGGAGCAGCGACTTTGTTTTCTTCAGTCATAATAAAATCCTTCGTTATTTATGTTTTTTCACAAGGGGAAGATTAGCAGCACGCCAACCTGCAATACCTTCTTTGAGTGCAGAAACCTTAGCAAATCCTTGTTTCGTCAGAGTATTTGCTAAGCCTTGAGCAGTTAAACCATTATTATCAACCACAATAACTGGACGATCTTTATATTTTTCAATAATATTGTTGAGCTTATTGCCTTTGATATCGCTTGGTAAAACATGAACACTGTCAATGATGTGACCTGATTTAAATTCATCATCAGTACGCACATCAAGTACAACGCCATCTTCATTATTAATCAGTAACGTCGCTTTAGCATTATCGACCACACTAATTTTGCTGGTTACACCTTTATAAAGGTTAATAACCACTGCTACAAATAATGCAATCCACGCCACCACCATAATAGTATGGTTTGCGACAAATTGTTGAGCTTGTTGAGCAAATGTGAGTTGTTCCATTGGTGTTTCTCTTTGAAATTAAACGTGCTTGCTTAACTCTATTCTCACTTATCAGAGACCGAATGTAGTTCGAGACAGAAGGTAACAAGCGGTCAGATTTTCACAACTTTTTGCAAATGTGAAATACCCCGCCGCCTTTGACGGTAGCTCCCCGCAAGCGGGGAGCCTTTTCGGGGAGAATTAAGAGAAAATTACGCCTGTTGCTGAGCCATTACTTCATCGAATGACGTCGCTTTCTCAGTCACTTTTGCTTTTGTCAGAATCGCATCAACGGCTTGCTCTTCTAATACGACATTACGAATGTTGTCAGTTAATTGACGGTTTTTCGCATAGTAGTCGATCACTTCTTGTGGTTGCTCATAAGCAGATGCTAATTCAGCGATAGTCGCTTTCACACGCTCTTCATCCACTTGTAATTCGTTTGAACGAATCACAGATGAAAGTAATAAACCGACTTGAACGCGACGTTTTGCATCCGCTTCAAATAATTCCGCTGGAAGTTGGGCAGCCATGTCTGGTTTGCCACCAAAACGTTGAACGGCTTGCTGACGTAACACATCCACTTCTTCCGCTACCGCCGCTGCTGGTACTTCGATATCGTTTTGAGCCACTAAACCATTTAATACTTGGTTTTTCACACGAGCAGTTACCGCATTTTTGAGTTCACGCTGCATATTTTTCTTGATTTCAGCACGTAACTCTTCAACGGTTTTACCCGCACTGAATTTTTTCACGAACTGTTCTGTCAATTCTGGCAACACCATGTTTTCCACTTTCTTCAAGGTGATTGCAAATTTCGCTGCTTTACCTTTTAAGTTTTCTGCGTGGTATTCTTCAGGGAAAGTCACATTAATGTCGAATTGTTCGCCCGCTTTGTGGCCAACGATACCGTCTTCAAAACCAGGAATCATACGGCCTTGACCCATGAATAATACGAAATCGGTCGCTTTACCACCTTCGAATTCTTCACCATCAACAGAACCAACGAAATCAATGGTTACACGGTCGTCTGCTTTCGCGGCGTCTTGACTTTCTGCCCAAGTCGCTTGCTGTTTGCGAAGTACATCAACCATTTTGTCTAAATCTGCTTCAGTGATTTCAACCACTGGTTTTTCCACTTCAATGTTTTCTAAGCCTTTTACGTCAACTTCTGGGAAAACTTCAAAAGTCGCAGTGAAAGAGAAATCTTTACCTGCTTCGTAGTTGTTTGGGGTAAAGGTTGGGCGACCAGCAAGATTTAATTTTTCGCTGATAACCATATCAAAGAATGCACGTTGCATCTCATCTGATAACGCATCTTGACGTGCCGCTAAACCGTAGCGTTGTTCAATAATTGAATGTGGCACTTTGCCTTTACGGAAGCCATCAACACGTGCGTTTTTCGCATAGCCTTTTAATTGTTCGCGGTATGCCGCTTCGACTTTCTCAGCTGCGACAGTAATAGTTACACGGCGTTCTAAACCTTGAGTTGTTTCGATAGAGAATGACATTCTTAAACCTCAATAATGTAAAAAAGAGTCAGTATATAAAATACAGATAGAAAAATAGGCGGAAATTTTACCCTTTAATCCGCTATCTGTCGATAAATTTACGCTAACTTGCTTTGACTTTATTTTAAAAGTTGGCTAAGTTCTCTCAATCACGCAATAAAAATAACCAAAAAAGGAGCAAATATGCAACGTATCAAACTCATTAAGCCCACTGAAGCACAATTTGACGAAATCTTAAAATACAAGCGGTCATTTGCAGCAAAAAATTTGCGTGTGCATGGCAGCAGTAATTTGAATGGCTTTGGTGATGATGAATTAGATCGCTGGTTGGAATATCTTAATTCGCCTGCGGGTACGAACTGGTTCGGCTATAACACGGTAGAAGACGACACATATTTAGCGTGGCATTCGGAACAAAATCGAATGGTTGGTATCATCAATATTCGCTACGAATTGACTGAGGATTTATTTAAAACGGGCGGACACATCGGCTATTCGATTCACCCTGACTTTTGGGGACAAGGTTACGGAACAGAGCAGTTAGCGCTCGCCTTGCAAGAAACGGACAAACTTGGGCTGAAAGAGATACTGATTACTTGCGATAAAACAAATCCGGCCTCCGCCAAAGTAATCATCAAAAACGGTGGCGTGCTTGAAAATGAAGAGCAAGATGGTGAAAAAATTATCCAACGCTATTGGATCCGCCGCTGATTTGCAAAAAATGGTTAGAAACTGACCGCTTGCAAGCGGTCAGTTCCCGTGAAAAATTTGCAAATTACTTCGCTAACGCTTGACGTTGTGCCGCAAATAACTGCTCACAACCACCTTTAGCAAGCGCTAATAAATTCAGCAATTCGCTATGGCTAAACGGCTCGCCTTCTGCGGTGCCTTGTACTTCAACCATACGCCCATCTTCGACCATCACCACATTCATATCGGTTTCGGCGTTGGAATCTTCCACATATTCCAAATCGCATACGGCTTCACCTTCCACAATCCCAACCGAAATGGCTGCCACTAAGCCCTTTAATGGATTTTCTTTGAGAACACCGTCTGCCAATAATTTTTGAATCGCATCGTGTAATGCCACACACGCTCCTGTGATTGAAGCGGTGCGAGTGCCGCCATCGGCTTGGATCACATCGCAATCGACGGTAATGGTTCGCTCACCTAAAGCTTTTAAATCGACCACTGCACGCAATGAGCGAGCGATTAAACGCTGAATTTCCATCGTACGACCGCCTTGTTTGCCTTTTGCCGCTTCACGCTGGGTGCGGCTGTGGGTTGCACGTGGTAACATGCCATATTCTGCCGTAATCCAGCCTTGATTTTGCCCTTTCAAAAAACGTGGTACCGTTTCTTCCACGGTGGCATTACAAAGTACTTTGGTTTCACCAAATTCGATTAACACTGAGCCTTCTGCATAACGAGTGTAATGGCGAGTAATGTTGATTGGACGAGTTTGAGTATTTAAACGATCATTCGGACGCATTGTTCTTCCTTCATTATCAATTGGATTTTTTCCTATTCTAACAGAATAAAGGGTACAATACGCCCGAATTTTCTAACTAACCGAGAGACTAGAATGATTTACAGTATGACTGCCTTTGCCCATTTGGAGCTCAAAAAAGAGTGGGGCAACGCTGTGTGGGAAATCCGCTCAGTGAACCAACGTTTCCTTGAAACTTATTTTCGCTTGCCTGAAAGCTTCCGCCATTTAGAGCTGAATTTGCGTGAAAAATTGCGGGCATCTTTAACCCGTGGCAAAGTCGAGTGCAGTTTACGGATTGACTTAAATACCAACCAAAACAATGGATTAGCCTTAAATCAAGCGTATGCTCAACAGGTAATCAGCTCGTTACAATGGCTCAAACAAACCGCCAATGAAGGCGAAATCAACTTAGTTGATGTATTGCGTTTTCCAGGCGTAGTGGATAATCCACAGCAAGATGTTGATCAAATTAGCCAAGATCTGCTTGCGGGATTTGAGCAAATCGTCAGTGATTTTATTGCGATGCGTGGGCGTGAAGGAGCGAATTTACAGGCGTTAATTCAACAACGTTTAGACAGCATCGCCGCCGAAGCTGCAAAAGTCCAAGCCCAAATGCCAAGCATTTTGCAATGGCAAAAAGACCGCTTGCAGCAACGTTTTGATGAGCTAAATTTACAGCTCGACCCACAACGTTTAGAGCAAGAAATGGTGTTACTTGCACAAAAAGTCGATGTGGCTGAAGAACTCGACCGCTTGCAGCTGCACGTGAAAGAAACCACGTCAATCCTGAACAAAGGCGGGGCGGTTGGGCGTAAATTAGATTTTATGATGCAAGAGCTAAACCGTGAAGCGAATACCTTGGCATCAAAATCGATCAATGCGGATGTGACAAATTCCGCCGTCGAACTGAAAGTGTTGATTGAACAAATGCGGGAACAAATTCAAAATTTAGAGTAGAAGAGATCAACAAGCGGTCAGATCCTGCCATTTTTTTGCAAAAGCTCGGCAAGATCTGACCGCGTGTTATTTGTCTAGCGTAATGAGAACAGCAACATCCCGCCTAACAGGCAGAGCAAAATGCCAATCAAGCGATTCACCCTTTGTTGTCTAGTTAATAACTTTTGACGAATCATGGGAGCAGAAAGCAAAATCGCCACAACAACAAACCAGACTAAATGAGCAAAGGACATAAAGGCACCATAGCCAATTTGAATGGCAAGAGAGGTGCCGGGCTGTACAACTTGGGTGAACACACTCAAGACAAAAAGCGTCGTTTTCGGATTGAGTGCATTAGTCAGAAACCCTGTTTTAAATGCCGTGAAACCGCTCAACGGGCTTCTTGTGGTGGATAAATCAATCTCAATTGAACGATGGCGAAATGTTTGTATACCAATATAAATCAGATATAACGCTCCTAGAAACTTGATGAAATGGAACAGAAAGGGAAATTTCACCAACAACACACTCACCCCAACTAGCGTATAGATCACGTGAATCCATACTGCTGCGGCAATGCCACAAGCCGTTAAAACGCCTGTTTGTTTTCCATAAAGATAACTGTTGCGAGTCACCATTGCGAAATCGCCTCCTGGGCTAATCACCGCTAAAATTGTAATACTTGCAACTGCAATAAATTCATTCATTTAATTTCCTTATTACTGTTTTTTGAGCGTATTTTGCAGTACATTAAAAAAAAGAAAAATTGAAAAAATCGCAAGAGAGGTGTGAGATTTTGGAACAAATAAAACGATTACCACTCAACGCACTAAAATATTTTTATTTTGTTGGGAGTTATAGCAGTTTATCTGTCGCGGCTGAAAAGCTTTGTATCACACATAGTGCGGTAAGTAAGCAATTAAAATTACTGGAAAGCTATTTTGAGGAACCACTTCTACTCAAACACGGACGAGGCATTCAGTTAAGCCGCACAGGTAAAATATTATATGAACATTGCCATGACGCTTTCTCCTGTCTAGAAAAAGGGCTAACTGAGATACAACATCAACAAAAACAGCATTTGGTTATCTCCTGTGAGCCAACGTTAGCCATGAAATGGTTGATCCCTCGAATGGCTGAATTTCAGGCAAAACATCCGTTTCAAATCGTTATTTTAGCGGCTGGCGGACAAGTCGATTTTCGCCAATACGGCATTGATATTGCCTTGCGTCGCAATGACTTTCATTGGTCTCCCACGCTATATACTGAAAAAATTGCAGAAGAACAAATGGGCGTTGTGCAAATGCCTAACTTGACTTTACATCAGAAGTTATATACTCGCACTCGTCCAAACGCTTGGCAACATTGGAGTGCCCAAACAGGTATTGAATTCAAGCACTACCCTGACGTCTTTTTTGAACGTTTTGCCTTAGCGATTCAGGGAGCCGTGAGTGGCATTGGTTTGACCGTAGCCTCAAAACTGATGGTAGAACATGAACTCAAACAAGGCAGTTTAATTGCCCCCTACGGTTTTATTCCCGATGGTTCTGCCTACTATTTACTCTCTGAGACGGACTTCAATACAGATTATAAAAAACAGCAATTTTTGGCTTGGGTCAAAGCCGAAATCGCCTTAACCTTAGCCAAATAGCCATACAAGCGGTCAGATCCCTGCAATTTTTTGCAAGTCTTGCACTCTGCGGGTAAACTAGCTCCATTTGCAAAATTTCATTCAAAACTGACCGCTTGTTATGTCATTTACACTTCAATTTAGTCTGCCGAAAACCGACGGCAATTATCAAGATCATCAAACCTTAGGCTCGTTAGTTGGACATTCGGACACCTTGGCGATTGCCGAAGCCGCCAAACAGTTCAATGGCTTGAGCGTGGTGGTGACGCCTGACACTCGCACGGCGTTACGCCTTGAAAAAAGCCTACCGCAATTTAGCAACTTGCCCGTGCAGCTTTTTCCTGATTGGGAAACGTTGCCGTATGATAATTTCTCGCCTCATCAAGACATTATTTCCGCACGGCTGTCGGCGTTGTTCCAACTGCAACAGGGTCGAAAACAAATTTTCTTGTTGCCCATCAATACCTTACTACAAAAACTTTGTCCGCCGAGCTATTTGGCGAACAATGTGTTGCTGATCAAAAAAGGCGATACGTTTTCGATCGAAAAGTTACGTTTACAACTGGAAAATGCGGGCTATCGAGCCGTTGATCAGGTGTTAGAATATGGTGAATACGCAGTGCGGGGAGCATTACTCGACCTCTATCCGATGGGGGCAGATCAGCCTTATCGCTTGGATTTTTTCGATGATGAAATTGATTCTATCCGCACTTTTGATGTGGAAAATCAACGCACCTTAACGGAAATCAGCGAAATCAATCTGCTGCCAGCCCACGAATTTCCGACTGATAGCAAAGGCATTGAATTTTTCCGAGGACAATTCCGCGAACAGTTTGGCGAAATTCGCCGTGAGCCTGAACATATTTATCAGCAAGTGAGCAAAGGCGTCCTGAATGCAGGTATTGAGTACTGGCAGCCGCTGTTTTTCAGCGAAATGGCAAGTTTTTTCGACTATCTGCCACCAAAAACCTTGTTTATCACCTTAGACGAGCTGCAATCCAAAGCGGAGCAGTTCGCCAACGATACGGCACAACGCTACGAAAATCGCCGTGTCGATCCGATGCGGCCGCTGCTGCCACCTGAAAAATTATGGTTCCCGATTGACGACATCAATCGCTGGCTGAAAGGCTATCCTCGTTTGAGTTTAACAACGGAGAAAATACGGAAATCCGCGGCGAAGCAGAATGCCAACGTGTTGCCACTACCTAATGTGGCGATGCAATCCAATACCAAAGAGCCATTTTCGGCGTTTCAGCAGTTCCGCCAAAAATTCAACGGTAACATTCTATTTTCCTTTGAAACGGAAGGACGACGGGAGACCTTGCTCGATCTGCTTTCCCCCCTTGGGATCAAACCGAAGCAGATCCACGATCTCAGTGAAGCGGATCAACCGTTGAGTTTGATGATCGGCAACCTCGATCAAGGCTTTATGATTGAGCAAACAAGCGGTCAGATTTTGGCAATTATTTGCGAAACGGACTTACTTGGCGAGCGGATCCAGCAAAGCCGCAGCCGAGAGAAACGCAAAAGCGTCAATCCTGATACGCTGATTCGCAACTTAGCGGAGCTGAAAATCGGGCAGGCGGTGGTGCATTTGGAAAATGGTGTGGGACGTTATGGTGGTTTAACTACGCTGGATGCGGGTGGAATCAAAGCGGAGTACTTGGTGTTGCATTACGCCAACGATGCCAAACTTTATGTACCTGTTGCCTCGCTACATTTGATTAGCCGTTATATCGGCGGTGCGGACGAAAATGCCCCGTTGCATAAACTGGGCTCAGAAGCGTGGGCGAAAACCCGTCAAAAAGCGGCAGAGAAAATTCGTGATGTGGCGGCAGAATTACTTGATGTCTATGCAAAACGAGAGTCGCAAAAAGGTTTTGCATTTCAATATGATAGAGAAGCCTTCCAACAATTCAGTGCCACGTTCCCTTACGAAGAAACGGACGATCAAAAACTGGCGATCAATGCCGTGATCAGCGATATGTGCTTGCCAAAAGCAATGGATCGTCTCGTTTGTGGCGATGTGGGCTTTGGTAAAACCGAGGTGGCAATTCGAGCAACGTTCTTGGCAGTGATGAACCAAAAACAAGTGGCAATTCTCGCCCCAACGACCTTGCTCGCTCAACAACACTACGAAAATTTCAAAGATCGTTTTGCCAATCAGCCTGTCAATGTGGAAGTGCTTTCCCGTTTTAAAACCGCCAAAGAGCAGAAAGAAATTTTGGCTCGCACCGCAGAAGGCAAAGTCGATATTTTAGTTGGTACCCACAAATTACTGCAGGAAGATGTCAAATTCCGTGATCTTGGCTTGCTCGTGATTGATGAAGAACACCGTTTTGGCGTTCGCCAAAAAGAGCGAATGAAACAGCTGCGAGCCAATGTGGATATTTTGACTTTGACCGCTACACCAATTCCTCGCACGCTCAATATGGCGTTAAATGGAATGCGGGATCTATCGATTATCGCCAGCCCGCCTGCTCGCCGCCTGTCGATTAAAACTTTTGTGCGACAAAGCGATGACAACCTTATTCGTGAAGCGATTTTGCGTGAAATTCTACGTGGCGGGCAGGTTTATTATCTGCACAACGATGTCGCCACAATTGAAAATTGTGCCGAAAAACTAACTGCTTTAGTGCCAGAAGCTCGTATTGTGATCGGACACGGACAAATGCGAGAACGGGAACTCGAGCGAGTGATGAGCGATTTCTATCATCAACGTTTCAATTTACTCGTTTGCTCAACCATTATTGAAACGGGGATTGATGTGCCAACAGCGAACACGATTATCATCGAACGTGCCGACAAATTCGGCTTGGCACAACTGCACCAATTGCGTGGGCGGGTTGGACGCTCTCACCACCAAGCCTATGCTTATATGCTCACGCCGCACCCGAAAACGCTCACTAAAGATGCACAGCAACGTTTGGAAGCGATGAGTACTATTGATAATCTCGGGGCGGGTTTTGCCTTAGCGACCCACGATCTCGAAATTCGTGGTGCGGGCGAATTACTTGGCAGCGAACAAAGCGGGCAGATCGAAAGTATCGGTTTTTCGCTCTATATGGATTTGCTCGAAAATGCGGTCAACGCCTTGCAAGAAGGTCGTGAGCCAACTTTAGACGAAATCACTCAAAACCAAGTGGAAATTGAATTGCGAGTGCCTGCGTTACTACCTGATGATTATTTACCTGACGTGAATATGCGGCTATCCTTCTACAAACGCATCGCTAGCGCCGATAACGCCGATGCCTTGAAAGATCTGAAAGTAGAGCTGATCGACCGCTTTGGATTGCTGCCTGAACCGACTAAAAACCTGTTCCAGATCACCCAATTACGCCATATCGCAAAAGGTTTGGGATTGAAAAAAGTCGATGCAAGCATTAACGGCGGCTATCTCGAATTTAAACCAACAGCCACCCCTGACCCGATGAAGTTTTTAAAGCTGATCCAACAGGACAAAAATGGATATAAATTCGACGGCCCGCAAAAATTCCGCTTTACCAAACCGCTTGAAACCGCAGCCGAAAGATTGCAGTTTGTGAGTGAGTTGTTGGAAAGGATCGCTGAGTAAACCATACAAGCGGTCAGATCCGACCAAAATTTTGCAAATTTTCAGCAATAAGACGGAATTTTCGCCTAACGTGCATTTTTTTGAAATTTCTGTTTGACACTCACATTAAATTCGCTAGAATACGCCACATCGAAACGCTACTGAGTAATCGGTAGCGTTTTTTAGCGGGAATAGCTCAGTTGGTAGAGCACGACCTTGCCAAGGTCGGGGTCGCGAGTTCGAGCCTCGTTTCCCGCTCCAATTTTTCAAATGCTTTATTTCGCGTCGTGCCCGAGTGGCGGAATCGGTAGACGCAAGGGATTTAAAATCCCTCGCCTTTCGGGGCGTGCCAGTTCAAGTCTGGCCTCGGGCACCATTTCAAAATAAATCATCTCAATGCGGGAATAGCTCAGTTGGTAGAGCACGACCTTGCCAAGGTCGGGGTCGCGAGTTCGAGCCTCGTTTCCCGCTCCAATTTTTCAAAGCTTTACTTCGCGTCGTGCCCGAGTGGCGGAATCGGTAGACGCAAGGGATTTAAAATCCCTCGCCTTTCGGGGCGTGCCAGTTCAAGTCTGGCCTCGGGCACCATTTACTCGCATATCAAAAACTTAGAAAACACATCAGAAAAATAATAGCACCCGAAGGTGCTTTTTTATTATCTGATATTTAGCATTTCTGCGGCTTTTGCTGTTAAATTCTCTGCACCGTTGGCTCGGATCACCACATTATCTTCTGTGCGAATACCGCCGAATTTTTTAAATTCGTCGATTTTTTGCCAGTTGAAGAAACGGGCAAGTGGTGCATTTTTCCACGGATTGAGTAACATCTCAATAAAGTAAAACCCTGGTTCAATCGTCAGCACCATGCCTTCGGCAAGATCACGAGTACAACGTAGGCTTGGGTACAGTTCAGGAGCCGCTTTGTGTGTGCCTCGAGCGTTTTGCTGGAACCCAGCGACGTCATGCACTTGTAAACCAAGCTGGTGCCCTAAGCCATGCGGGAAGAACGTGCGGCTAATGCCTTCTTCAAAAATTTGATCTGCTGGCAGTTTGACGAAATCAAAATCCTGTAATAGCTGTGAGATCCATTGATGCATTTGAGTATGATAGCTCAGATAGTTGTAGCCAACTTGTAGGTTATCAATCACCGCTAATTTGAGTTTTTCCATTTCCGCTACTAATGCGGCAAATTCGCTCTTCGAATCAAAAGCATAACTGCGAGTAAGATCTGAAGCATAGCCCAAATAGGTCGTGCCCGCATCTAGCAAGAAGCTGTGACGTTCGGCAGGTGGTGCAACATCTAACTTGGTGTAATGTAAAATCGCACTGTTTTGGTTAATCGCCACAATATTGCCGTAAGGTACATTGTTGTCCGATTGCTGGGTAGCTTGCAAGTAAGCAAGGTTGATTTCAAACTCACTCTTTCCGTCCAAAAAGGCATTTTTAGCTGCGTGGTGCCCTTTCAATGCCGAAAATTGAGCTTGATAAAGGCATTTAATTTCAAATTCTGTTTTGAATGAACGAGCAAAATGCAGTACATTAAGCACCTTTTTCGGATTGATGTGGCTGAAACCGAGTGCTTCCGCCCACTTTTCGTCTTCACCGATAAAGGCACAATGTTGCGGCTGAATAAATTGGGCGATTTGCTGGCTATCCGCTAAAATCTGCCAATCAAATTCGCTGGCAAAAAAGGTGTCAGTCGGCGGATTAGGGGCAACGTGCCAGTAATCTTGCGGAGCATAAAAATAGATTTTCGGCTTGTTTTTGCCGTCTAGATACAGCCAGCTCTGCTCGGCATTGGGATCAGGGAAAACGTAGTTAAAATGCGGGTTGATTTTAAAGGGCGAATGTTGATCGTCTAAAAAATGCGGTTTTGCCGAGCCTGCGTAAATCCATAATCCATCAAGCCGAGCTAATTCTAACGCTTGTTGCACGGTCTGCTGCACCGTGGCAAGATGTTGTGTGAAAAGCGATTGCATATAATTTCCTTTAAGTGATTTCAATGACTATAACTATCGATCAAACTTTAGATACCCTTGGGCTTCGATGTCCAGAGCCTGTGATGCTCACCCGTAAAACGATTCGCAATATGCAAGATGGCGAAGTGTTGCTGATTATCGCCGATGACCCTGCCACCACTCGCGATATTCCAAGTTTCTGTCAATTTATGGATCATCAGCTGTTGCAAAGCGAAACAGCGGAAAAGCCGTATCGCTATTGGGTGAAGAAAGGGCTATAAACAAGCGGTCAGATTTGAGAAAAAATTTGCAAAACTTTCTCAGGATCTGACCGCTTGTACATTAATGCCTTGTCGGTTCGAAATCGTCGTCATCTTCATCATCGAAGAATTCGCCGTCTTCACCGTATTCATCTTCATCGCTGTTTGGGTCTTCAAAATAAGTTCCCCAACCTTCGTATTCTGCTCCAGCTTTTTCGATTAACGGTAGCAACTCTTTTTGCTGTGCCGTGATGAGATCCGCATCTAATTTGATTTCGCTGACGATGTCGCACACGAAAATCACTTTGCCGTTTTCTTCTTCCACCTCTTCTGCTTCGGAAATTTCGTAGCCGAGTTTGTAGGCATCGACCACTAATTTTTCGAGTTTATCGAAATCCTGGTGAGCAACGTGGTGTTCGATAATGTAAAGGGCTTCGGGATCGGATCCATCTTGTAGCAAGTTTTCGATAATTTCATCGGTTTCTTGGCGTAATTGATTGAAATCGTACATAATTTTTCCTTATTCGTGAATTTGGAAGGCTCTCGCGAACCAACCATCTAATTTATTGGCCAATTTATCAATGCCGATTTTATTCAAAGCAGAATAGGCCTCCACTTGAATATCGCCTTGGAAATAGAGCACCGCTTCCCGCACCATTTTGACTTGCTTGCTGCGTTGGCTTTGGCTGAGTTTGTCGGCCTTGGTCAGCAATAACAGTACGGGCAAGTCAGACGACACTGCCCATTCGACCATTTGCTGATCGAGATCTTTGAGCGGGTGGCGAATGTCCATCAAAATTACCACGCCCCGTAAACATTCCCGTTTTTGTAGATATTCGCCGAGCGATTTCTGCCATTGGATCTTCATTTGCTCAGGCACCGCCGCATAGCCATAACCAGGCAAATCGACCAATTTGCAGTTTGGCTCCACTTCAAATAAGTTGATCAACTGAGTACGCCCTGGGGTTTTTGAGGTTCTCGCCAAGCTTTTTTGATTGGTTAATGCGTTCAACGCCGTGGATTTTCCCGCATTAGACCGCCCCGCAAACGCAATTTCCACCCCGCTATCTTCGGGCAAATGCCGAATATCAGGGGCGGACGTGAGAAAGTGGGTTTTGTGATAGTTAAGTTTAATTTCTGTCATCTTTAATAATAAATGATAGTGCCTGTGTTACACAGGGGCTTAAAAGGTGAAGAGCACGTATGAAAGACGCGTGCCATCCATTACAATACGTCTCCACAACTTACCTAAATTTGACCGTTAAGCCCTTTTCACCATATTGGTTCGGTTCAGGATTGCCCGCAAAAACGCCCCATTCTAACAGCAGCATTGTGCCGATAAATAGCGGCATCATCACGCCTAATAGCCACGCCATTGTACCACTGGCTCCAAGCGAGGCCGCATAGCAAACCGCAGGCACCAGCACCATTAACAAGGCTTTGCCTGAGCGGTTTCGGTCGTGCAAGCGTTTCACAGCCACTGCCGACAAACTATACGCCGAAGCAATCAGTGGAATCACGCTGATGGCGGTGTAAGCGGTCGGATTTAGCACAAAATTTGCAAATAGAAAGAGGAACACGAAATTGATCCCAAAGCCGATCCAGAACCCTTGACGGTTGAGCCGACCTTGGAATGAAAACAGGGCGTGATACCAAGCCATTATTGCAACGCCTTTTCAATTTTCTCAAACAGATCACGAGCAAGGTGATCCAACCCTTTCAAACGCTCTAAACCACGACGCATCAAGGTTTGGCGTTGAGCATCGTAGCGAGAAAGTTTGATTAATGGCTCAATTAAACGGGCAGCTACTTGTGGGTTAGTGTCGTTGAGTTTAATCAACATATCCACTAAGAAGCGGTAGCCTGAGCCATCAATGGCGTGGAACGCTCTTGGGTTTTGGCTGGCAAACGCCCCAATCAATGAACGCACACGGTTTGGGTTTTTGAAATTAAAGCTGCGATGTTCTAACAAACCTTGTACGATTTCCAACACGTTTTCATCTGGACGGGTAGCTTGCAACATAAACCATTTGTCCATCACTAAACCATCATGATGCCATTTCTGTTCAAAGTCTGCCAACAATTGATCACGGCACGGTAGTTGAGCTTTAGTTGCGGCTGCAAGGGAAGCTAAAGTGTCGGTCATGTTGTCTGCTTGATGATAATGTTTATGCACCAACGTGTTGCCGACATCGGTGAAGGCAAGATAAGACAAGCACACGTTGCGTAACGCTCGTTTCGCCATATCTTCCGCCACCACTCGATATTCAGGCAGACGATTCTGGTTATACACCACCAACAAGCGATCTTTTAAGCTCTCGGCGATACTGCGTTGCATAAAGTCTCGCACCGCCGCAATGCCCGCAGGGTCGATCACTTTGAAACTTTCGGCAAATTCCGTTTCTTTCGGTAAAGTGAGCGTTAAAGCAGTCAATTCTGGATCAGTATTTGCCTTTTCCAACACCAGTGTTAAGGCTTCGATTAACGCCTCAGAGAACTGCATCGGTTGGTTTTGTTGAAAACGGCTTAAATTCGCACGCAACTCATTGATATATAAAGTTTGTGCGGCATCCCAACGGACAAACTCGTTATCCGCAAATTTCACTAATGTCAGCAACTGCTCGGTGCTGTAATTGTAATCCACACGCACAGGGGCAGAGAAATCACACAATAAAGCAGGTACTGGACGTTGCGGAACGTTGTGGAACTCAAACGTTTGGTGTTCGTGGATCACGTCCAACACATCGCTCACCGTTAATAATTCATGCTGTAAGTTGATTTTTTGCCCGTTTTCGCCGTATAACGCCACACGCAATGGAATATGCAAGTTCACTTTTTCCACTTGGTCAGCGGTTGGTGGCGTCATTTGAGAAACGTGCAAACGGTAAGTTTGGCGTTTTTCATCATATTCATCGGCAATCGTCAATTCAGGTGTACCTGATTGGCTGTACCAACGGCGGAATTGTTGTAAATCCACGCCCGAAGCCCGCTCCATCGCAGACACAAAATCTTCGCAAGTTGCCGCTTTGCCATCTTGCTCCGCCACATAAAGTTTCATCCCTTTTTGGAATTTTTCTTCGCCAAGCAAGGTGTGGATCATACGGATCACTTCCGCCCCTTTTTCATAAACGGTAACCGTATAGAAATTGTTCATCTCGATCACTTTTTCAGGGCGAATGGGGTGAGCCATTGGGCTGGCATCTTCGGCAAATTGCACCGAACGCATCATTCGTACATCTTCAATCCGTTTTGCAGGGCGTGACCATAAATCTGACGTAAATTCTTGATCACGGAATACAGTCAAACCTTCTTTCAGCGAAAGCTGGAACCAGTCACGGCAAGTAATGCGGTTGCCCGTCCAGTTGTGGAAATATTCGTGAGCAATCACGCTTTCCACCCCCATATAGTCATCATCGGTCGCCGTTTGCGGGTTGGCAAGCACAAATTTCGAGTTGAAAATGTTCAACCCTTTGTTCTCCATCGCCCCCATATTGAAGAAATCAACCGCTACGATCATATAAATATCCAAATCGTACTCTAGCCCGAAGCGTTCTTCGTCCCATTTCATTGAGCGTTTCAAGCTTTCCATTGCCCAACCCGCACGATCTAAATTGCCACGATCGACATAAATTTCGAGATCCACCACTCGCCCGCTCATCGTGGTGAATTTGTCCTGCAAGAGATCAAAATCGCCCGCTACCACCGCAAACAAGTAGCACGGTTTTAAGAACGGATCTTCCCACTCAACCCAGTGACGACCATCTTCCAACTCCCCTTGAGCAATGCGGTTGCCGTTGGCGAGTAGGTACGGATATTTGCTCTTACAAGCGGTCAGTTTCGTGCGATATTTTGCAAGTACGTCAGGGCGATCAAGCATATAAGTAATTTGGCGGAAGCCTTCCGCTTCACATTGCGTGCAAAGCCCATCACCCGATTGGTACAAGCCTTGCAATGACGTGTTTTCAGACGGATTTAACCGAGTTTGAATTTCCAGCTGGAACTGCTCTGCAGGGAATTGGCTTAAATCTAAGGTTAAAGATTCATCATCTTTCTGATATTTGCTAAACGGCTCGCCATTTAATTTGAGTGACAAAAATTCAAAACTGTGCCCGTCTAAACGCAGTTGCGTAGCGTCGCTATTTTGACGCTTCACCGTTAAGGTTGAAGTCACTAACGTATCTTGCGGATCAAGTTGGAAATCAAGGTAAATATCAGTGATGGTAAAATCGACAGGACGATAATCTTTTCTAAATTTTGCTTTAGGTTGCATAGCATTTCCTTAGGTCAGAGTAAGTTCAAATTTATGCCGCGTAGTATATTGCAGATTGGGGGGAAAGTCATTGAGATGTATGCATTCGGATGAACATAAAAACGCAACCCCAACTGTTTTCAGTGTTGCACTGAACGCCTGTTAGGGTTGTGTTTTTTACGGTAATTTTAAATCTCAGATTTCCATTTTTTAAACAATGAGTTAAAAAGAACTTTATCTAGTTATTTAGCTCAGTCTCTAACATTTTTTCTTCTTGTTAATTAAAGATTTAATTAAAACTTCCATTATCATTCCTATTATTGCCAATAGCACACCAAACAAAATCACTTTTGTACTTTCATAATCCTCATTTTTTTACTTTCAATAAATGAATCATTTATATGATAGAAACACTCCCCACCATTAACACAAGAATAAAATATATAAGGTTCATTATTTATATAAACCAACCTTAAAATTGAAATTTCATATCTCCCTTCTTTAGGAAATCCACAGTACGAAAAATAACATTTATCATTAACACTTCTTATACTCTGATATTCATTTAACGTACCAACCAATTTACTCTCTTTAACATCCACCTGAAAATTATAAAAGTCTTTATACTCTATTTTGTCATAACCCAATAATTTAGGAACACTGAAAAGTAATACAATGAGTAATAAAAAGATAGCTAAAATCATTGGTATAGCATACTCTTTCATAAACTTTTTGTTATAAATTTATACATCATAAAAATTACCCTTTAGAAAGCTCCCACTAATAATCACTTCACATTACAATTATTACTTTTTTAATTTTCTTTGTTTAAAACCCAGAAATGAAATAAAAAGCGATAGTCCAAAAGCCATTAAAAAACCGACAACCACAAATTTTCCATTTCTCAGATAATCTATTTTTTGTTTTTCAATAAAATCTTCATTGATATTATAAATACATCTCTGACTCTCCTTAAGACAAAAATAGTGTATAAAAACCTTTCCCTCTATTGAAATAAAGTTAATTTTTGAAATAAAATATTCTCCATCCTTAGGCAAACCACAATGAGAGTTATAGCACTTATTACTAAGTCTATTAATTGTAAGATATTTACCTAGCTTACCATTCATTCTTTTACCAATAACTTTAACTGTTACGTTATGATATTCTTGCTGCTCAATTTCAAGTTGATTAAACAGAACTTTTGGTGTAAATAGTACCAATAATGAAACTATGAAACCAATATATATAACAGCAAAAATCTTGTTATAAATCTCCATTTCTTTAATGAAGTCTCTAATAAGTTTAATCATTATTTAATCTTCTTAAGTCAACATCCATAAATCCATTAATATTCTCCAGAATTTATTCCACAAGAACTGTATGGGATATAATCTGTAAAATTTCTATACCGATGTTCGGTCGGTAAGTATATCCAATAACGTAACTCTACATTTAAAAAAACATTTTCCTGTAGCCCATCAGGTATTTTTCCATAAATTAATTTGCAGCAGTCTGGATTTAGAAATTTAAAATCTTCTACACTTAAATACTCCCTATTTCTGAAGTTAAACGTGATGTCTTCTGGAAGAACTAATACGCTATAAATAGAATCTAAAATATCTTCAATCGCTCTGTCAATAAGCTCTTGTTCAGTATAAATTTCGGATAAGTATTTACCCTTCTCAAAACAGTAGCCATTACTTTCAAACGTTTCAACAATAGCATCTTTTATCATAAAGTAACCAAATACCGCTACCGTGCCTATCATCACTACTTTAAACAACCAATCTTTGAACTGTTTGCCACTTTTATACTTCATACTCTGCCTATAGGGTTTAATCTACGCATACTAAAATACTCCTTTCTTTAAGAAAGACAAAAAGAAAATGATGAAATTTCGAACTCTCTGACCATTTTCTATTTGCAAAATTTTCGCCGAATCTGACCGCTTCTTGCCTTAATGGAATCGCTCGTTCCCACAAGCGGTCAGTTTCGTCTAACGTTTTGCAATTAGGATCTGCTTCCAAAAATCGCGGTGCCGATTCGTACCATTGTTGAGCCGCATTCAATCGCACTAGCAAGATCATCTGACATGCCCATTGAGAGCGTATCGATGCCGTCAAATTGAGTTTGCAGTTGGATGAATAAGTGATGCATAGCAGATAATGCCATTTTCTGTTTTTCGGGATCGGATTCAGGGGCGGGAATTGCCATTAAGCCGCGTAATTTTAGATTCGGCAGTTGTGAAATTTGGCGGGCAAGTTCAGGCAAGGCGTCGGGTTGGATTCCCGCTTTTGAATTTTCATCGCTGATATTAATTTGAATCAGCACATTTAACGGTGGCAAATTGGCTGGGCGTTGTTCACTGAGGCGTTGGGCGATTTTCAGGCGGTCGAGGGTTTGTACCCACGCAAAATGTTCCGCCACCAAGCGAGTTTTATTGGATTGCAACGAGCCGATAAAATGCCATTCTAATTCGTGGTTATCCGCAAAAAACTGCACTTTTTCCACGCCTTCTTGCACATAATTTTCACCAAAGGCACGTTGCCCTGCGTCAATCGCTTGCTCGATCATTTCAACGGGTTTGGTTTTACTCACTGCCAACAGTTTTACAGCATTTTGTGGGCGATTTACCTTTTGGCTAACCTGTTGAATTTTTTGATGAATTTGGTTTAAGTTATCGGAAATCGACATTTTTTCCTCCAAAAAGTTATAATGCTCGGAATAATAAAACGCTCATTCTCGAAAAACAAGGAAACTTATGGAACAGTTGGCAAAAATTAAATTAGTGATTACCGATATTGATGGCGTACTGACCGATGGCAGCCTATATTATGACGAAAACGGTGAAGCCTTGAAATATTTCAACGTCAAAGATGGGTTAGGCATCAAAATGTTGCTTGCTTGTGGCATTCAAGTGGCGGTGCTTTCAGGTGGAGATACGCCTATTTTACGTAGGCGAATTAAAAGTTTAGGTATTCCATTATTTCAACTCGGCAAAATGTCGAAACGCCAAGCCTGCTTGGATTTAATGCAACAAGCAGGTGTTTGTGCTGAAGAAACCGCATTTTTGGGCGATGACACTCTCGATTTACCAGCGTTTGAAGTCTGTGGGGTAGCCGTGGCGGTGGGCGATGCCTTTGACTATATCAAAGCTCAAGCGGATTTAGTCCTTACCCGAGCAGGCGGACATTCCGCCTTTCGTGAGCTGTCGGATATGATTTTAAACGCGCAAGGCAAAGAGAAAGTTTACGCAACTGCGGACGGTTTTTTAGAAGTTGTAGATCGAATGGCACAATAAAATAAGCGGTGTGATTGGCAAAATTTTTTGCTGATCTCACCGCTTGTCAAGAGTAAAGCCGTAATAACATACAAGCTACAACAACATCTTCACGATTTTATCTAGTTTCACTCGCCCGAATTTTTTCAGCAGTTTCTGCACGGGGGCGGGGTAATCTCTCTGCTGTTCCAAATCACTATAATGGCTAAGCACTTGAGTATGCGTGCGGATCTGCGACAGTTCATTTTCGGCTTTTTCAGCGAGTTCCGCTAACGGATCGGATAGCAACACTGCATTTTCGGCATCTAAGCCCCACGCACGTGGGTTGAGATTATTGCCCGTCAGCAAAATGTAACGTTGGTCAATCCAAACCCCTTTGAGATGGTAGCTGTTCGCCTCATGTTTCCACAAACGAATGGTGAGTTGCCCATTTTGAATAGAGCTATCAAACCGCTTGCAGAACACCCGCAAATTCTTTTCATACAAATACGGCAATGCCGATGCCATCGTAAATTTTTCTTCTGGTGGCGTGTAGAAATCATTGGCGGTTTTATCACCGACAATAATTTCAATCTGCTTACCCTTCTCCAGCAACCACGCAATGCGAGAACGCAGCGAGCGTGGGAAATTGAAATACGGCGTGCAAATCGTCAATTTTTCCTGCACTTGATAAAACAACGCTTCAATGGTTTTATTCAAGCGATTTCGGCGACCAAGCCCAATCAGCATGGATGCCATCAATTTATCGCTCGCCATCGGCTGCCCTGCAAATTGGTAGCTTTGCTGGCTCAATTCCTTACGAAAAGCTTTGACAAGCGGTCGAATTTCTTCACGTTTTTGCCGATTGAATTGATCTAAACGGCAGACAGCAGGATTTGCCAAAATATGCTGTTCGGTGAAATTGACGATGCTATCGGTCAAAGCTTTACTTTCAATTTGATGATAGCGGTCATAACGATAGCGATCAAACTGATGCAGATAGACATTGTTGATACTCGCCCCGCTGTAAAGCAAGGTGTCGTCAAACACGAATCCTTTGAGATGCAACACACCAAACACTTCCCGCACATTAATCGGCACGCCGTAAAAAATGATTTCGCTGCCCTTAGGAAGGTTATATTGCTCACGCATTGTGGCATACCAATCGGCATTGGATAGCTGTGCCGCTTCGCCAATTCTCCCCCGCTGTGCTCGATGCCAATCAACTAACACTTTGATTTCTAACTGTGGATTTGCGATCTTGGCTTGATACAAAGCGTCAAGAATTTCTTGCCCTGCGTCGTCTTTCTCAAAATAAAGTGTAGTGAGATAAATGCGAGATTTGGCTTGAGCGATTAGGCTCAGAATTTGCTGTTTGAATGCCGCACTACTGGCTAAAAAACTGACGTGCTCTGCCGATTGTGGCAAGAATGTCAGGGCTTCCAGAAATTTTTTGGCTTTTGCTTTTTTATTTAAATTTAGCATATTTCACTATTCCGATAACAAGCGGTCGGTTTCTTGAGATTTTTTGCAAAATGCATCGAAAATCTGACCGCTTGCTCTGAATTCAGTTCCCATCAACGCCCACGAAGTGCATTGAATAGAGAGGAAAGATCTATGCGAAATTACGCACTTCACCTTGACCAGCCACATTCTCCACACAACGTCCACAAATATGTGGATGTGCTGTATTAGCACCAATGTCCGTTGCATAGTGCCAACAACGTGGGCATTTTTCGCCGTCTGCACGTTCGACTTTCACCGCTAAACCTGGGAAATCACCTTCCGCTACATCGGCTTCGGCTAATGGCTTAACCACCGCTTGCGAGGTGATCAACACAAAACGCAATTCGTTGCCAAGCTGTTCAAGCAATGGACGGATTTCATCGTTAGCGTAAACGGTCACTTTCGCTTCTAAGCCCGCACCGATAAGTTTATCGTTACGAGCACGCTCAAGCACACAGTTTACTTCTGCACGCACTTTCAACAATTTTTGCCAGTAGCTATCGTCTAATTTTTCGTTTTCACCTAAGCCGAATAAGCCTTCGTAAAATTCTTCGGTGAACACAAATTCAGAGCGTCCGTCCACTTTTGGTAAATGCCCCCAAATTTCATCGGCAGTGAACGAAAGAATTGGGGCAATCCAACGCACGAGTGCTTCGCTGATATGCCATAACGCCGTTTGGCAGCTACGGCGTGCAAGGCTGTCGGCTTTAGTCGTATATTGACGGTCTTTGATAATATCCAAATAGAACGACCCCATTTCCACTGAACAGAAACGCATTAAACGTTGCACAACGGTGTGGAATTGGTAGTTATCGTAGGCGTCTTTGATCTCTTTTTGAGCCTCTAACGCACAGCTGACCGCCCAGCGATCAAGACTGATCATCTGTTCTGGCTGAACCAGATCACGTTTTGGATCGAAACCGTTTAGATTGGCTAATAAGAAACGGGCAGTGTTACGAATACGGCGATAAGTATCACCCGCACTGTTTAAAATATTGTGCGAAACCGCGATTTCACCAGTGTAATCGGTTGAAGCCACCCATAAACGTAAAATATCAGCACCGTTTTTGTTCCATACTTCGCTTGGTAAAATCACGTTACCAAGTGATTTCGACATTTTGTAACCTTTCTCATCAACGGTGAAGCCGTGGGTAAGCACTTGTTTATATGGGGCTTTATTATCGGTTGCGGTGGAAAGCATTAACGATGACATAAACCAGCCACGGTGTTGGTCAGAACCTTCAAGGTACATATCCGCTTCATTGCCGTTGAATTCTGAACGATCTTTCACGACGGAGAAATAGGTCGATCCTGAATCGAACCACACATCTAGGGTATCTGGTACTTTCACATACTGTTGTGCATCGGCACCCAGTAATTCTTTCGGATCGAGATCCCACCATGCTTGGATACCTTTTTGCTCCACACGTTTTGCCACTTCTTCAACTAATTCAACAGTACGTGGGTGCAGTTCTTCGGTTTCTTTATTGATGAACAACGCCACTGGCACGCCCCAAGTCCGTTGGCGTGAGATACACCAGTCAGGACGGTTTTCCACCATTTTCTCAATGCGTGCTTGCCCCCAGCTTGGGATCCAACGCACTTTTTTAATTTCGCTTAACGCTTGTTGGCGTAAGCCCTGTTTTTCCATTCCGATAAACCATTGCGGTGTCGCACGGAAAATAATCGGAGTTTTGTGACGCCAGCAGTGTGGATAGCTGTGTTTGATTTTGCTGAATTTGAGCAAGGCTCCCACTTCTTGCAATTTCGCGACCACTAAATCGTTCGATTCAAACACACCTTTACCTGCAAAGAAGGGGACGTCAGCTTTGAATTTACCATCATTGCCGATTAAACCCGCCATTTCGATGCCGTTCTTCATCGCGATCACATAGTCGTCTTGACCATGGTCTGGTGCGGTGTGGACTAAACCTGTACCGCCGTCAGTGGTAACGTGATCGCCGAAAATAAACGGCACGCTGAAATCGTAGAATGGGTGGTTGAAACGTAAGCCACCTAAGGCTTCACCCTTCGCTTCACCAAGCACAGTAAAACTTTCCACGCCAGCGGCTTTTGCCACGTCTTCCACTAAATCTTTCGCTAAAATCACACATTCATTGCCGAATTGCACCAACTGATAATCTAAGTTATCGTTGATCGCAATTGCACGGTTAGATGGGATTGTCCAAGGGGTTGTCGTCCAGATCAGTGCAGAGACGTTTTCGGTGGTTTTCACCACGTTGAATTTGGCAAAAACTTGCTCAGAATCGACCGCTTGGAAACGCACATAGATAGATGGCGAGACTTTGTCTTCGTATTCAACCTCAGCTTCCGCCAAAGAAGAAGCACAATCTAAACACCAGTGAACGGGTTTTGAACCTTTGTAAAGGTGCCCATTTTCCACGGCTTTACCGAAAGCACGAATGATATTCGCTTCAGTATTGAAATTCATCGTCAAATACGGATTATCCCAATCGCCTAACACGCCCATACGAATGAAATCGGCCTTCTGCCCTTCCACTTGCTCAGCGGCATATTTGCGACAAGCTTCACGGAATTCTGCCGCCGAAATTTTCTCATTGGGCTTACCCACAAGACCTTCTACTTTTAATTCGATCGGCAAGCCATGGCAGTCCCATCCTGGAATATACGGCGAATCGTAGCCCAATGCAGTTTTTGATTTAATGATAATATCTTTCAGAATTTTATTGACGGCGTGACCTAAGTGTAATGAACCATTTGCATACGGAGGGCCGTCGTGCAAAATAAACGATTTTTTGCCTTTCGAGGCTTGACGAATTTGTTGGTAGAGCTTTTTATCGTACCAATTTTTCAACATTTGGGGTTCGCGTTTCGCCAAATCTCCCCGCATCGGGAAACCTGTTTCAGGTAGGTTGAGTGTGTTTTTGTAGTCTGTCATTTTGTTTTTTCCATTTAAATTGAATTCCGTTTTTCTCTCCCTTTCTTTACTCGTGTCAAGAAAGGAATTAAAGAAACACGCCCTACTTCGCTCTGGCGGCTTAGAAGGGATGTTGTAATTATCACGATCTTTGGTCGATTTTACATTTTACAAGCGGTCTGATTTCAACCATTTTTTGCAAATTTTTCCCCTTTGAAAAAAGGGGATATAGAGAGATTTAATGCGATAATTTCAGCACAACCACACCCGAAATCACCAGTAACATGCCGAAATATTTGCCGAGTGTTGCACTATCGCCGTAGCACCAAATCCCCACTAAAAACGTACCAACCGCCCCGATGCTTGTCCAAATCGCATAAGATGTACCGATTGGAATGGTGCGTTGTGCCAACCATAAAAACCAACCGCTTGCCGCCATAAAAGCAACAGCAATCACAATCCCTAAAATGCGGTTTTCAGGCTGCTGTGCCATTTTTAATCCAACAGGCCAACCAACTTCCATTAGCCCCGCCACAATTAAATAGAGCCAAGCCATTTTAACGCTCGCTAAAAAATTGTTTTACGTTGGCAACATCCCGCTCAATTTGCTGTTTTAACGCCTCGAAATGCTCAAATTTGATTTCAGCACGGATTTTTTTCAAGAAACGAACCTCGATCGCTTTTCCATAAATAAATTCATTGAAATCAAATAAATGCACTTCAAGCAATGGTTTTGTGCCATTAATGGTCGGTCGATTGCCGACATTCGCAATGCCATTAAAAAGCCCGTTTTCTGTTTCCACTTGTACCGCATAAACCCCTTGGATTGGCGTCACTTGGCGGTTTAGCATCATATTTGCCGTTGGAAAACCAATTGTTCTACCTAATTTATTGCCGTGAGCAACACGTCCACGAATAGAATACGGCTTACCGAGCATTTTTTCTGCCAATACTAAATCATCTTTTTTTAACGCTTCACGAATCAACGAACTACTAATGCGAACTGTCTCTAAACAGTGGCTATCGCTGCTTTCAATGGCAAAGTCAAACTGCTCAGCCGCCTGTTGAAGCGTACTGAAATCGCCCTGCCGTTTCAAACCAAAGCGAAAATCATCACCAATGCTTAAATAACGAATGTTGAGCTGTTCAACTAACAAGTGTTGAATAAATTGGGCAGGAGAAAGCTGTGCAAAGGTTTGATCAAATCGAACGCACAACACAAAATCAATACCCAATTTCGCTAACGCATGGAGTTTATCTCGCAATCGCATTAAACGAGCTGGTGCAACCATTTCAGCCTGTTGTCTTGCGAAAAATTCCCTTGGCTGTGGCTCAAAAAGCATCACGACTGAAGGTAAATTTAACGCTACCGATTTTTCTCGTAAACGATGGAGAATTTGCTGATGCCCTAAATGAACTCCATCAAAATTGCCGATAGCCAGCACGCAGCCATTTTGAAACCCTGCTCGATTTTTTAAATTATGAATGCCGCGGATTAATTGCATGAAGTCATTATCGTAAAATTTAAGTTAAAAATAGTCGCTGATTATACGGGGAAGAGCCCAAAATGGGAAGAAAAGGCAGGAAGAAATTCGCCCCCCTCCCTTCAACAAGCGGTTAGTTTGTCACTATTTTTTGCAAATGTTGAGTCGGATCTCACCGCTTGTAAGGGGCATTTTATTATCTAAAGCGTAGCTTGCTTTTGTCGTACGATTTCAAACAGACACACGCCAGTCGCAACCGAAACATTTAGTGATGAAACCGAACCCGCCATTGGAATGCTGATCAGTTGGTCACAATGCTCACGGGTTAAACGTCGCATTCCGTCGCCTTCTGCTCCCATGACCAATGCGATTGCACCAGTCAGTGTGGCTTGATACAAGCTTTCAGTGGCTTCGCCTGCGGTCCCGACAATCCATACATTGCGATCTTGCAATTCACGCATTGTACGAGCGAGATTGGTAACACGAATGAGTGGCACGGTTTCTGCTGCCCCGCAAGCCACTTTGCGAGCGGTTGAGGTCAGTTGTGCGGATTTGTCTTTCGGCACAATGACTGCATCCACACCTGCTGCGTCGGCCGTACGCAAGCACGCCCCGAGATTATGTGGATCGGTTACGCCGTCTAGGATCAATAAAAACGGGTTGGATTTACGATCTAAAATCTGATCGAGATCATTTTCATTTAACTCTTTGGCAGGAATCACTTTGGCGATAATGCCTTGATGAACCTCACCCTGTGCTTTGTTATCAAGGGCTTGGCGATTGACCTGCTGCACCCGAATGCCTAAACGTTGTATATCGTTGAGTAAAGGAGTTAATCGTTTATCTTCACGCCCTTTTAGTACAAACACCTCGATCAATCGTTCTGGTGCAACATCTAAAAAGGATTTCACGGCGTGAATGCCGTAGATTTGTTCGCTCATATTTATAACTATATTAATTAGTTTTAAGGATGTTTAACATTATATTTACCAATAGTTAATGTTTGCTTAACGGTATTATCAACCTCATCCATTAAATATTTTTTTAAGATATTTCTAGCGTTTTCTGCATCAGCTGCTAGTGTTTCATAAGTTGAGTATTTATCACTAATCCATCCTCCTACTTCTCCTATTTTTCCTGAACTAAGAATATTAGAATCATACATAACCTCATAAGATATCGCTCTATTAGGTTCTAGCAATATAGAATTTGCAGGGCTTAAATAGCCTGTTTTAATATTTAATATAATTTTAAGTCCCTTTAAATTATTATAGCTTTGACTATTTTCTTGATCTAAATCAATTAGTTTAGCTGAGTATCCTTTATTACTTAAGTTCGACAGAACTGCATTTGCAAATTGAACATTTATAGAATCTTTACTTTGGAGTAATTTTAATTTTTCATTAAAATCAATTGTGTAGCGATTTGATTTAGCCCTATTCCTTCCTTCAACTACCTTATCAACGCTAGACAACAAAATAGCTGGCAAAATACCACCCGATTTATTTGCTGATGCAGCTGAACTATCCTCAACTGTTATTTCTTGAACCTCTTTAGAATTATAAAAAACAAGAATATCTTTTGAAGTTGTAATTAGATTTTGATACTCAACGATTTTTCTCTCCATTTCTGGACTTGTAGTGGAACAGCCAGATAATAATATCAATGAAATACCAAGTATTCTTTTCATGATGTAATTCTCCATTACTAGTTATATAAATCAATGCTCTCTGGTTTTAAAGAACACCACGTCTGGATAACGCTCTTGTGCCAAGTTTAAATTCACCATCGTTGGAGCGATGTAGGTGAGATTATCGCCACCATCTAGGGCTAAGTTTTGTTCGTTTTTGCGTTTGAATTCTTCAAATTTTTTCGCATCATGGCACTCTACCCAACGCGCTGTGGCGACATTTACGGTTTCGTAAATTGCTTCGACGTTGTATTCTGATTTCAAGCGGGAAACCACCACATCAAACTGCAACACGCCAACCGCCCCGACGATTAAATCGTTATTCATCAATGGACGGAATACTTGCACCGCACCCTCTTCGGAAAGTTGAACTAAGCCTTTGAGTAGCTGTTTCTGTTTGAGGGGATCTTTCAATCGAATGCGACGGAATAGCTCTGGGGCGAAGTTAGGAATACCAGTAAATTTCAGGTTTTCACCTTGGGTGAAGGTATCGCCGATTTGGATCGTACCGTGGTTGTGCAAGCCAATAATATCACCTGCGTAGGCTTCTTCAGCGTGAGAACGGTCGCCCGCCATAAAGGTTAAAGCATCAGAAATCACCACATCTTTACCAATACGGACGTGTTTGAGCTTCATTCCTTTTTCGTATTTGCCTGAAACGACCCGTAAGAATGCCACACGGTCGCGGTGTTTTGGATCCATATTCGCTTGAATTTTGAACACAAAACCGCTGAATTTTTCTTCGCTTGCCGACACTTCACGTTCGTCTGTTTGGCGAGCTTGTGGAGCGGGTGCCCAAGCGGTTAAGCCATCTAGGAAATGATCAACGCCGAAGTTACCGAGAGCCGTCCCGAAGAAAACCGGGGTCAATTCGCCTTTTAAGAAGGCATCCAACTCAAATTCGTTGCTCGCCCCTTGCACCAATTCTAACTCATCACGCAGTTGTTGAGCTAAATCGTCGCCCACCGCGGCATCAAGCTCTGGGCTATTTAAGCCTTTCACTACTCGCACGTCTTGAATGGTATGGCCCTGTCCCGTTTGGTAGAGATAGGTTTCATCATTGGCAATGTGGTACACGCCTTTGAACAATTTGCCGCAGCCGATCGGCCAAGTGATGGGAGCACAACGAATTTTTAGGACACTCTCGACTTCATCAAGCAATTCCATGGGATCACGAATATCACGGTCGAGCTTGTTCATAAAGGTGAGAATCGGCGTGTCACGCAAGCGAGTCACTTCCATCAATTTAATCGTCCGTTCTTCAACCCCTTTCGCACTGTCGATCACCATCAAACAGCTATCCACCGCAGTGAGTGTGCGGTAGGTATCTTCCGAGAAGTCTTCGTGCCCTGGAGTATCGAGCAAGTTTACCAAGCAATCGCCATAAGGGAACTGCATTACGGAGGTGGTAATCGAGATCCCCCGCTGTTTTTCCATTTCCATCCAGTCGGATTTGGCGTGAGCCTGCGAACCTTTTCCTTTGACCGAACCCGCTTTTTGAATGGCTTGTCCGTACAGCAACACTTTTTCAGTGATCGTGGTTTTACCCGCATCAGGGTGAGAAATAATCGCAAAAGTGCGGCGTTTATTAACTTGTTGTGGATAATCGTTGAGTGACATCGGTTTCTCTATCTTTCATTAAAATCGTAAAATGGCGTATTTTCCCTGATCTTGCGGAGTATCACAACCACCTGACAGAATTTGTGCTAAGATTTGCAAAATTTCTGCAAGAAATGACCGCTTGTGGCGTCGAACACCACACAAGCGGTCAGTTTCTCGCAATGTTTTGCAAAAAAGACAAATACAAGGAGATAAAAATGAATTGGTTTCTGTTAACGCTGAAAAATACCTTTAACTTCAAAGGCAGATCTCGCCGCAGAGAGTTTGGTTGGTACTATCTGATGATGCTTGTCATCGGTTTCAGTGTAACCTTGATTCAAGAGTTTGCAATGATGTTGAATTTAACGGGCTTCGGCAATTTTCTGAGTTCAACTTATGATCTCATTTCGTATGCGTTAACCATCACCGCAGTCAGCTTAGTCACCCGCCGTTTACATGACTTAGGGCGTTCAGGTTGGTGGCAGCTCATTATCTACCTGCCATTAATCTATATTTATGGGCGGGCTTATCAACTTACCTCTTCGCTACATCCGAATGCCATTACACAAGCACTCTATATGGATGTCAGTTTGCAGTTTATTTCGATTGGATTTAGCCTGACGATATTAATTATGTATTTGATTTTATTATTTAAAGACGGTCAGAAGCACACCAACCAATACGGTGAAAGCCCGAAATACCTAAGCGAAACTCAAACGGACCACTCAACGAATTTGAATGCCTAACAAGCGGTCACATTTCACCACAGTTTTGCAACACAAAGCCCAGTCATTGACTGGGCTTTGAGCTATTTCGTTTCACGATCATCCACACCAACCAGAAGATAATGACCATCAATATCCGCAAGGCTGCGGAAGCCGATGTTGTAAATATCGCAATGTTTGTTGCGATTGATCGGCCGATAATCGAAATTGTCGTGGTGATGTCCGTGGAAAATCTTTTTCACACCCATTTTGCGTGCCAACTGATTAATGCGAGCAAAGCCTTGCGGGTGTGGGCGTGGGGCCTCGTGGGTGATCAAAATATCCGCTTTTTGCGATTCCAATGCTTCCACGTCAGACGGGAAAATGGAGCTGCGGTGTCGCAACGGCACACCGCCTCGCCAAATCCGCTCTTGTGGCGAATATTGGCAGTAATGGATTGGATCGAAATACATCGGGCGATGCGGTGGCATCCAAATATGCCCCCGAAACACGCCACCAAGCCCCGCAATCCGTTTACCTTGAATCTCTACCACTTTGCCGTGAATGTTACGTTCTTTCCAGTGGCTACCCCAAATCGCATCATAAGCCGCCACGGTTTTACTGTCGTGGTTGCCGTGAATAAACCAAATATCACAGTGCTGGGCGAGTTGATCCAGCTCAGCGGTGGTGGTTAATTGAAGATCCCCTAAAATCACTAAAGCGACATTTTCTCGTGCTTTTACCATGGGGAAAAGATGGGCATAACTCCCGTGTGGGTCGCCCGCAAACAGTATCATTGGTTGTTCTCGTTATCGTTAAAAGTTAAAGCAATCGCCTCGTCATTTAAAATCGCTTGTACTACGTCTTTGGTTTGGTTGTAGCGATCCAAATAACTTGGCGACTCAATTTCAATATAAGGGACGTTGTATTTTTCTAATAATTTTTTCAGCAGTTGTTGGAAACGTTGGCGTTGCTTAGTCGAACCAAGGCTTCGCAAACCGTCATCTACCCATTTGGTGTTATTGGAGAGCAAAATCGTCACATCAAACGGATATTCACGAATCATTGAATCCAAAAACGGATGGGCTTTGCCTTCGTATTGCATACAAAACGCTTGGGTGGTGATGTAATCGGTATCGACAATCGCTACTTTGTGTGCGTGCTTAGTGGCGTAATCCACATAGCGTTTATGGCCTAATGCAATTTGCGGGTAGTCTGAATATTGCAACGCTTGCTCATTACCGCCTAACTGCTCAAACACATATTCACGCCCATATTCCCACGCCGATGTGGTGTTAAACACATTAGCTAATTTACTGACCAACACGCTTTTACCGCTGCTTTCTCCGCCTAAAATCGCAATAGTTTTCACGAAAAATGGACGCACTTCTTTCGGAATAAAACGCCAGTATTGGAATGGGTTATTGCGAATTTTAGTTGCCGACACGTTGAACGAATTGCGTTCAGGATCAACCAACTGTACTTCCAAATTCAGATAGGTTTCATAAGGGGTTTTATCCTGCACCTCACTGCTAAATACAATCGTCGGCTGAATATGCTTTTCCGCAAACAGTTCTTTCACTCGACTTGCCCAACCTTCCCAGCCATTCGGATAGCTCGGAATGCCGTCTTCCACCAAATGGTGAATAAAAATCTGCTTTTGCTGATACTTGAAAATCTGCTGCATCCAACGCAGGCGATCTTCATTGGTCGGCATTCGCTTCATTTTGCTGTCGCGGAATAATTTGAGATCCCGTTCGGTGTCGGTACAGACGATAACGTGCAGTTGATCCACTTTACTGAAGGCTTCGTAGATCATATTAATATGCCCCGTATGCACAGGGTAGAATTTACCGAAAATCACCCCAACACGCTGATTTTGCTGCTCCACAATGTTCAGCACACTGTGCAATGCTTTGAGCTTGCTTGCACTCGGATTTTTGATTTTCCCCGTTACCAACTGATTAAAATAAGCACGGGTGACATTCGCCTGCTCGCACACATCGTTCACTTTGAGTTTGAGCTGTTTACGTTTTTGTTGAAGATAAGCAAAATCGGTCATCTGTTTGTCCCTCAAAATAAGGGCTAAATGATAGGCTAAAAAGGGATTTTTGTCATCGTTTTTATGTATAGTCAAGCGGTCGGTTTTAGGCAATTTTTTGCAAAAAAGTGTATAAACACTTTCTACTTTTGGTGGGAAAGGTATAATCGCCCACCTTTGACGGAGAACAGAATTTTATGGCGTTATTGATTACTCACAAATGTACTAACTGCGATATGTGCGAACCCGAGTGCCCTAATCAGGCAATCTCGATGGGGGACGAAATCTATGTGATCGACCCCGCCCTTTGCACCGAATGCGTAGGGCATTATGATGTGCCAACCTGCCAGAAAGTCTGCCCGATCAACAACTGCATCATCACTGACCCTGATCACATCGAAACTAACGAACAGCTTTGGGAACGTTTTGTGATGATCCACCATGCTGACGAATTATAAAAAGCATAAAAAAACAACCGCTTGCGTTGCCACAAGCGGTCACTTCTAAGCAAAATTTTGCGAATTACAAACCTTTTGGAATACGGATTTTTTGACCAGGGAAGATCTTGTCCGCATCTTTGATCACTTCTTTGTTTGCATCGACAATCGCCGTGTATTTCGCTCCATTGCCATAGGCTTTTTCCGCGATTTTCCAAAGCGTGTCGCCTTTTTGGATCACATAAAAGGCATCATCGCCTGCCACTTGCTCGCCGTTAGCGATTTGCACATTATCGATATTCACATTGGTAATACCCGCAATATTGCCCGCCATTAACACCGCTTTTTCAACTGCCGCTGCGGTTGATGCCACACCACTGATGTTTGCCACCCCATTTTCAACAGTGACTTTCACATCTTCCACGCCTGGATTGTCTTCAGCCAAATGCTCCGTGACCGCTTTTGAAGCCTCTTCCTCTTTGTTGAATAATTTTTTGCCAATATCAGATACGAAATCAAATAACCCCATGTTGAACTCCTGTAAAGTAAATGTCGGATTTTTCGATTGAAATTGCTCAATCGCTGCGTTAGATTAACCGAAATTGAATAAGTTCCAAAGAGAAAAACGATGAAACTTGCCGAAGCTTTAATTGAACGCGCAGATTTACAACGCCGTTTAGCCCAACTCACGCAACGCTTACAGCAAAACGCCCAGCATCAAGAAGGCGAAACGCCGAGCGAGAATCCGCAGGAATTATTAGCGGAATACGCTCAAACTGCAGAGCAACTGAAAAAATTAGTGGTGGCGATCAATCTCGCCAACAATCAAATTCAGCTCGAAAATGGCATCACGATGGTGGAAGCCCTGGCAGAACGGGATCGCTTGAAAGCTGAACATTCGATGCTGATTTCCCTTGCCGATGCCGCAATGCCAGAGCAAAATCGCTATAGTCGCAGTGAAATCAAGAGTGTAGCGGCGGTAAACGTGCGAGAAATCCGCCAAAAAGCCGATCAAGTGGCGAAACAACATCGCCAACTCGATACGCAAATCCAGCAAGCCAACTGGCAGCACAATATTTAACTCATTTGGTAGTTTTTCGGTTAAGGCGAATGTCCACGCTCGCTTAGCGAACAAAGCACTCATATTGCGGAAACGAAGGGCAGTTTCATTTTTGAACCGCGTAGCCTCGTACACGTTAATGGGTAAAGTCACCGCGTAAAACGTACAACCACGACATTGATTCGCCGAAAAACGAGGGTGGGAAAGGGGTTACAAGCGGTCGGATTATGCCCATTTTTTGCAAATGGCAAAACTTTTGGGAAATCTGACCGCTTACATTTTCCATTTCTGCATTATTCAGCTAAAATTAGCCATTTTTCCTACTGACAAAGGTTACCCGTGAAACTTGCCACATTTTATCTTCTCAGCCAAGCCCACAGCCCAGAAAATGCATTTTCTGCCGCAGAGCAGCTTGCTTGCGATCTTGCTGCAAAGGCGTGGCGAGCGGGCAAACGGGTGCTAATTGCCTGCGAGACCGAGCAACAAGCGAATAACATTGATGAGCTGTTATGGGCGAGAGAACCCGATGATTTCGTGCCACACAATCTCTCGGGCGAAGCCACCACTTACGCCACTCCCATCGAAATTTCATGGCAAGGCAAACGCAACGCCCAACGGCGAGATCTGTTGATTTCTCTGCAATCGACCATACCTGATTTCATCAACAGTTTTAACCAAGTGATCGACTTCGTGCCTGCCGATGAAACCGAAAAAGCCCAAGCCCGTGAACGTTATAAGCAATATCGCCAAATGGGCTGGCAGATGGGGACGGAACAGGTTTAATTCGCTCCCTTGAAAAGTAAGGAAGTCGATTTCTCAAAAAGCACACGCTGATGATTTTTCTAACAAATAAATGTAAACCGTAATGTGGCAATGTAGAACGTTTGAACAGCTTTCAACTCCCGAACTCTTTGAAATTTATAAAGCAAGGGTTGACGTTTTTGTGGTCGAGCAACATTGTGCTTATCCCGAAATTGATGATAACGATTTGATTGCTCTGCACCTTTTTGCAAAAAATTCGCAGAAACTGACCGCTTACTGTCGCATTATTCCTAAAGAAAAGGGCGTAGCAATTGGTCGAGTGTTGGTCACAAAAGAACATCGTGGCAAAGGTTTAGCCAGAAAGCTCATGCAAAAAGCCTTGGAAATCTGCCAACAACATTGGCAAAATCAACCGATTTATGTACAAGCTCAAGCGCATTTACAAGGGTTTTATCAATCTCTAGGATTTCAACCCATATCGGAAATTTATCTAGAAGATGGCATACCGCATTTGGATATGGTGTTAGAGAAGGAAATCTTGTAAGGAGATCTATATATGAAAATATTGCTAGTTTGGATTGGCACTATAATTTTATTCTTTTTATCTGCTCCGTTATTTCTTACTCTTGATTGTGCAGGTAGTTCAGGTCCCGGAGGATTAGGTTGTTTAGCTACTGGAGGTTTTAAGGCTCTACTTTTTGCTCTTGCTATTGGTATTTGGGGAACAGTATATTTTTTAAGACAAAAATAAAAGATATCAAAAATCAATCTAGAAGAATGTAGAACAAATTAAATGAATACCTTAGCTCAAATTGACCATTTAAAACAAAAAATTAGCCAACTTCGTCCACTTTCGGCGAGCGAAGTACAGCGGTTGCGTGAAGAGTTTATTATTGAAAGCAGTTATAATTCCAATGCGATTGAAGGCAATACCATCACTTTGCGTGAAACGGTGTTGATTTTAAAAGAAGGTATGACGATTGCCGAGAAACCCATTCGGGAACATTTAGATATTATCGGCTTTAAAGATGCGTTTAATTATATCTATGAATTGGTGGCAAATAACGAACCTTTAACTGAACGAACGATTAAAGATATTCATTCTCTCGTATTAATGAGTAATGCAGAAAATCGAGGCGTATATCGTAAAATTCCAGTGCGAATTTTAGGGGCAGATAATGAGCCAACACAGCCTTATTTAATTGCCGAAGAAATGGCAATCTTAATTGCAAAATATCAGCAAAAACTGACCACTCTTCATCCTTTAGAAGCAATAAGTTGGTTACATTTAGCCTTTGAAAGTATTCATCCTTTTATTGATGGAAATGGGCGAACAGGGCGTTTATTACTCAATTTTGAATTATTAAAACAAGGTTATTTGCCCGTTGATATTAAATTCACCGACCGAGCAAAATATTACCAATGCTTTGATGAATATCATCAAAATCAGCAAGATGTGAGTGCACTATTGTCTTTAATTGCGGATTATGAGTTAAAAGAATTAGAGCGATATTTAGCGATTTTGGAGAATAGATAAAGAGTGGTGGGGCTTGCGGAATATTTGCAAAAGGAAATCATATTTTCTTCGTAATTATAATCTGCCAAATCTCCCCTAGCCCCTCTTTGCTAAAGAGGGGATTGAATCTCTACAAATTAGCATGAAGTGGAAATGCTCACAAATAAGATCGAAAAGTAGAATGAGGTGCTACAATCTCCCTCGAGCAAGTTCCCCTCTTTGAGCTACGAGGGGATAGGGGAGATTTGACAAACTTAGCTTGCGAAGTAAGAAAGCAAATAAGATAAAGAATTTCTTACTAAAGCAATAATCCTTATAATAACAAGCGGTAAGATTTCTAACGAATTTTGCAAATTTTTCGGAAAAACTGACCGCTTATAAATCGGATAGTGCTCGTCTTTGACGAGCTCTGTAATTTTAAGTAAAAAGGTACTCGTCAAAGGTGAGATCTATCGGGGGGGAAAATGAATAAAAAATTTGATTTGTTTGAAATTATATTAATTAGTGTCACTGTATTTACGATAGGTCTAGTTTTAGGGAAGCTAGATGCTGGAATAAATAAAATTAATTTTGATCTATCATCAATTACATCAAGTTTTATTTCATTACTTGGACTATTCATTACATATGAAGCTCTAAAAATTGCACATAAAGGACTAGAAACTTGGAAAAAACAAAGAACTAGAGAATTAATACCTAAATTATATTATAGTATTTTGAATATAGATAGTTACTTTAATACTCTTGATTTTTCAGAAGCTAAACTTGCTATAGAAGGAAATATAATTTTTTTCGCTAAAATTAATTCGTTCCTAGGTAAGGAAATTGTAAACATTCAAACTAATTTATTAGATTACGAAAAATTTATAGGTGAAAACCCTAATATTAATGTAATAAAAGAATCATTAGTAAACATAAGACATGCTTATATCTCATATAAAGAGATAGTTACGAAGAATTCTGCATTAATAACTCAATATGAATTACAGGGATTAAAACAAAGTCAAAACCCTAAATCTTATGAGAGTGAAACAAGTGAGCTACATTCTTCTGTAATGAAATTATTACGTGATTTAGATCCAGAAATCGACAATATGGTTAGAAATGTAAAAAAATTATTTGATTAAATATATTCACAAAGAGAAAAAATAAATGACTCAAAAATTCACAATGGCAGATCGCTTTGAGGCATCTGCGGTAGAACAAGCACTTTATAAACACTGGGAAGAACAGGGCTATTTTAAGCCGTCTGAAAACCCGAATGTTCCGAGTTACTGTATCGCTATTCCGCCACCGAATGTGACGGGGTCGTTACATATGGGGCATGCTTTCCAGCAAACGTTAATGGATACCTTAATCCGTTTTAACCGTATGGAAGGCAATAATACCCTATGGCAAACGGGGACAGACCACGCTGGGATTGCAACTCAAATGGTGGTGGAGCGTAAAATTGCGGCGGAAGAAGGCAAAACTCGCCACGATTATGGGCGTGAAGCCTTTATCAATAAAATCTGGGATTGGAAAGCCTATTCAGGCGGTACGATCAGCCAACAAATGCGTCGCCTTGGTAACTCAATCGACTGGGATCGTGAGCGTTTTACCATGGACGAAGGTTTGTCTAATGCGGTGAAAGAAGTCTTTGTTCGCTTGCACGAGCAAGGCTTGATTTATCGTGGTAAACGCCTTGTGAACTGGGATCCGAAATTACATACGGCAATTTCTGATTTAGAAGTGGAAAACAAAGAGAGCAAAGGCTCGCTTTGGCATTTCCGCTATCCATTAGCAAATGGAGCGAAAACGGCGGATGGTAAAGATTACTTGGTGGTGGCGACTACTCGTCCTGAAACCATGCTTGGCGATACAGCGGTGGCGGTTCACCCTGAAGATGAACGCTATCAATCGCTGATTGGCAAAACCGTTATTCTTCCTCTTGCGGATCGTGAAATTCCGATTATTGCTGATGATTATGTAGATCGTGAATTTGGTACGGGTGTGGTGAAAATTACGCCAGCCCACGATTTCAACGACTACGAAGTGGGTAAACGTCACCAGTTGCCAATGGTAAACGTGCTGACCTTAAATGCCGATATTCGTGATGAAGCGGAAATTATCGGCACAGACGGAAAACCTTGCACAAATTACACCGCACTTATTCCTGCAAAATATCAAGGAATGGAACGTTTTGCTGCTCGTAAACAGATCGTGGCAGACTTTGAAGATCTTGGCTTGTTAGATGAAATCAAACCACATGACTTAAAAGTACCTTATGGTGATCGTGGTGGCGTGCCAATCGAGCCAATGCTAACCGACCAATGGTATGTGAGCGTAAAACCGCTTGCTGAAGTGGCAGTAAAAGCGGTGGAAGATGGCGAAATTCAGTTCGTGCCAAAACAGTATGAAAATCTCTATTTCTCTTGGATGCGTGATATTCAAGACTGGTGTATTTCTCGCCAATTATGGTGGGGACACCGTATTCCTGCGTGGTACGATGAAAACGGCAATATCTATGTAGCTCGTAGCGAAGAAGAAGCTCGAGCGAAGCATAATTTGCCTGCAGATTTAGCCTTAAAACAAGATGAAGATGTGCTAGATACCTGGTTCTCATCGGGCTTGTGGACGTTCTCAACTTTAGGTTGGCCAGAACAAACGCCAGATCTGAAAATGTTCCACCCAACGGATGTGTTAATCACTGGTTTTGACATCATTTTCTTCTGGGTCGCTCGTATGATTATGTTCACGATGCACTTCATTAAAGATGAAAATGGCAAGCCACAAGTGCCGTTCAAAACCGTTTATGTAACGGGCTTAATTCGTGATGAACAGGGTCAAAAAATGTCGAAATCGAAGGGTAACGTGCTTGACCCGATTGATATGATTGACGGTATTTCCCTTGAAGATCTCCTTGAAAAACGCACTGGCAATATGATGCAACCACAGCTTGCAGAAAAAATTGCCAAAGCCACTCGCAAAGAATTTGAGAACGGTATTTCTGCACATGGAACAGATGCTTTACGCTTCACCCTTGCGGCATTAGCAAGCAACGGACGTGATATTAACTGGGATATGAAACGCTTAGAAGGCTACCGCAATTTCTGTAATAAATTATGGAATGCGAGCCGTTTCGTTCTCACCAACGACAAACTTGATTTAAGCGAAGGCGAGGTGGAATACAGCTTGGCAGATCGTTGGATCCAATCGAGCTTTAACCGCACTGTTGAAGAATTCCGTTCTGCGTTATCGCAATACCGTTTTGACTTAGTGGCGAACACCATTTACGAGTTCACTTGGAACCAATTCTGTGACTGGTATTTAGAGCTCACCAAGCCTGTATTTGCCAACGGCACAGAGGCACAAAAACGGGGGACAAGTCGCACACTTCTCAATGTGTTAGAGAAATTGTTACGTTTAGCTCACCCAATTATTCCGTTCATCACTGAAGAAATTTGGCAAAAACTGAAAGGCGTGATGGATTTATCGGGCGACACTATTATGTTACAGCCATTCCCGAAAGTGGAAGAAAGCGAACTTGATCCTGCGGCAGAAACTCAAATCGGTTGGTTGAAAGAAGTAATTGTGGCAGTGCGTAACATTCGTGCAGAATGTAACATCGCTCCAAGTAAGCCATTAACGTTATTGGTGCGCAACACTAACGAAAGTGATTGCAAAATTTTGGCCGAAAACGACCGCTTGTTACAAGCCATCGCCAAACTTGAGCAAGTGAAAGTGTTAGCTCAAGGCGAAGATGCTCCGCTTTCAGTAACCAAACTGATCGCTAACGTGGAATTATTCGTGCCAATGGCAGGCTTTATCAATAAAGAAGCCGAACTCGCTCGCTTAACCAAAGAGATCGAAAAACTCAATGGCGAAGTAAAACGCATTGAAGGCAAACTGAGTAACGAAGCCTTCGTCGCCAAAGCCCCAGAGCAAGTTATCGCCAAAGAACGTGAAAAAATGGCAGAATACGCTGACGGCTTGGCAAAACTGCAACAGCAGTATCAAGCCATTGAAGCTCTATAGCTAAACAAGCGGTCAGATCCCGAAAAAGTGTTGCAACATTTTTCTCGGATCTGACCGCTTGCAGTGTGAAAGGATCCCTAGCTAACACATCGGCTAGGGATTTTTATTTACGTTTTTTCCACATTTTATCTTCTTGCCCACGCCATAAGCGTTGGATATTGTCATGATGACGATACACTAACAAACAGCAAACAAGTGCAACGGGAAAAGTGAGTTCGGGCTTAAACCACCATACGTAAAAAGGCACGCTGAGTGCGGTAATCACGGCACTGAGTGACGAATAACCTGATATGCCGAAAACGATCAACCATGTTAATAATGCAAGCCCTGAAATGGCATAGCCAAGCGGAAGAATAGCACCAAATGCCGTTGCCACGCCTTTGCCGCCACGGAATTGGAAGAAAATGGGGAAAACATGTCCTAAACAAGCGGCAAGTGCAATAAAACCAATCTGAAGTGGCGGTAATGCTAAATATAACCCCACGGAAACAGGTAGTAATCCTTTCAAAATATCAAATAGCAACACACCTAATGCAGCCTGCTTACCACCAATTCGCAATACGTTGGTTGCCCCTGGATTGCCCGAACCATGTTTTCTTGGATCAGGTAGTCCCGCCAAGCGGCAGAAAATAACGGCACTTGAAATTGAGCCCAATAAATAGGCTGCAATAATAATGAAATACGCCATTACCTGTTCCCCTTATCGCAATGAGTAATTTTGTGATATTCTACCTGAACTTTCAAAAAGGAAAATAAGGAAAGATCCGATGAGCGATAAAGTTTTTATTCATGAACTCACCGCTTTTGCATCCATTGGGGCTTATGATTGGGAACATACCATTAAGCAACGCTTGGTATTTAATATTGAAATGGAATGGGATTTTCAGCGAGCGGTTGAAGAAGACAATGTTGAATTTTGTTTGAATTACGCCGAAGTATCCGCAAGAATTCTCGATTTTGTTGAAAAAACACCATTTAAGTTAGTGGAGACTGTGGCTTATCGTGTAGCGGATTTGCTGCAAAATGAATTTAAAGTCAACACATTACGTATTGAATTACACAAACCCAAAGCGGTGGCAGAAGCCAGTAGCGTTGGGGTGATCCTTGAACGTCATTAATGAGAATCTTATGAAACAACATTATCTCCTTTTTTCACTTCTATTGGGGTTATCTTCCCCCCTTTTTGCACAATCGACACCAACCAAAGAAGCATTGGATGAACAGTTCCAACAAGCCATGAAATTACTTACTGACCCAAGTAATTCTGCAGAAGGAATACGATTGCTAGAACAAGTCGCCAAAGGAAATGTTGTCGATGCACAACTCTCGGCAGGTGATAACTATTTTTATGGGCTATACCCAGAAACCCCTAAAGATTATCTCAAAGCCATTTATTGGTACGAAAAAGCCGCCGAACAGCAATCTTATTTTGCGATGGAAAAACTGGCAGAAATCTATGAAAAAGGCCTAGGTGTGCCAGTAGATCTCACCAAAACCGTTGAACTACATAAAAAAGCCCATGAACTCGCTGGTTATGCCAACGACTCCAGTTTATATGTTGCTAAAGCCTATTTAAACGGCATCGGCGTTGAAAAAGATCTTCAACAAGCGGTCACTTACTTACAAAAAAATGCAGAAGCCTACTCCGCCGAAGCCAATCTTTTACTCGGTAAATTATACGAAACGGGGGAAGGTGTTGAACAAAGTGATAGCAAAGCCTTTGAGTGTTATTCACGCATCGGGAAAAGTAACCTACTACAAAACAATAGTGAAAATAGCTATCGATTGGCTAAAATGTATGCTGAAGGCAGGGGAACAGAAAAAAATCTAGAGCAAGCTGCTGCAAATTATATTGATGTCCTAAAATATGGTAATCACACTTTAAAACAAGAAGCCAAAGCTGGATTAGCCAGTTTATTACCTGAAATCACACAACTTGCCGAGACAGATGAAATATATCAATTATTACTCGGTTCACTATATGAAGATGGCTTTGGTGTAGCCAAAGATGTTTATAAAGCCGATCACCTATATAAAACACTATATCAAAACAGCGAAGATGCCTATGTTAGCGATGAGGCATTTACCCTATTAGACCACTTGCGTAAACGGGTAACTGGGATTCAACGCCCTGTGCATATCATTGAACCAACTGAAGCAGATAAAGCTGCTCTCCTTCAAGTTCAATCGGCTATTGAAAAAGGGGAAAAGGAGCTAGTTTGTAAATTACTTCCTCCTTTGGCGGATAAAGGCTGGGCTGAAGCACAATATACACTGGCGAATTTGGACGATTTCCCTTGTACGCTCAATCCGACTAAAGCATTCGAGTTAATGCAAAAAGCAGCTCAACAGCAACATACACTCGCAATGGCGGCATTAGCTGATCTCTACCAGACAGGTTTTGGTGTGGAGCCAGATTGGTGGTTTGCCACTTATTGGTATCAACAAGCTGCCAATAAAGGAGACATTGACTCACTTTTCCAACTCGCCCACCACTATGAAGATGGGATCGGTGTATTTAGAGATCCACAACAAGCTGCGGAACTTTATCAACAAGCGATCGATAAAGGACATAGAGACTCACATACTAACTTAGGGCATCTCTATGCAAGTGGAACACTTGGCGAACCTGATTACGCCAAAGCATTAAGCCTATTTAGCATTGCTGCAGAACAAGGCGATGCCCTTGCGATGTTCAATACTGGTGTGATGTATCTTGATGCCCAAGGGGTGGAACAAAATTATCAACAAGCTCGTTATTGGTTAGAAAAAGCCGTGGAAAACGGCGATGCAAATTCGCTTGCCCTATTAGGGGAAATTTACCAAACAGGAAAAGGGGTCAAAAAAGATTTAAAGAAAGCCTTTGAATATTATATGAGTGCAGCCGATAACGGTAGCATTGATGCCCTTTATGCCATTGCCAGAGCCTATGAAAAAGGCGAAGGCACCAAGAAAGATTTAGAGCAAGCAAAAGTATTCTATCGTCTCGTTATTGCAAGTGGAGAGACTGAATTAGTAGAGCCTGCACAAATTGCGTTGGACAAATTAACTAAGAAATCAAAAAAGTGAGGATGTATGAAACAATCAACCATTAAAAGTCGCTTGGCGCATTTAGATGTTACTGAAAATCACGCCGTGCTCACCACCGTATTAGCACAACTTGCTAAACAGAATTACCAAGCTCAATTTTCTGCCGAGCAAATTCAGACATGGTGTGAACAATTTCAACTTTCGCCTGTTGATCTCGCACTGACTTGTTTGCCTATTGCCGCATGCTATGCGACTCCACCCGTTTCCAATTTCTATGTGGGTGCGGTTGCCATTGGAAAATCAGGAAAATTCTATTTCGGCGCCAATATAGAATTTGCCCAAGATGCCATCCAACAATCGGTACACGCCGAACAAAGTGCAATCTCACACGCACTGGTTGCGGGCGAAGAAGGCATTACGGATATGGTTGTAAATTACACGCCGTGCGGACATTGCCGCCAATTTATGAATGAATTAAATACCGCTCACACGCTAAAAATCCATTTGCCGCACAGCCAAAACAACTTGTTGCATAGCTATTTGCCCGATTCATTTGGTCCGAAAGATTTGAATATCTCAAACGTACTGTTTGATAAACAACATTTGCAATTTTCTAGCCATAACGACCCGCTTGTCCAAGCAGCAATCACCGCCGCCAGCCGATCGTACGCACCTTACAGCCAAGCCGTCAGCGGTGTTGCATTGCAGGTTGGCGAACACATCATTACAGGACAATATGCCGAGAATGCCGCCTTCAACCCAAGTTTTTTACCGCTACAAAGTGCATTAAATTATCGCCGAATGCAGGGCTTAGAGGAAATTGCCATTAGTCGCATTGTATTAGCTGAAAAACAAGCCATACTCAGCCACCGAGCAATTACAGAAGATCTTGCAAAACACACGTTTAATTTGCCTGTGGAATATATTTCTCTTTAAATACAATAGATATTTTTTATAAAAGTTTGATTAAAGCTAATTAAACGTAAAAATAAAAGTTCCAGTGTTTAAAGATCGCAAGTAGAATATCACAAGTTTGCAACATTTAAATGACGATTGTAAAACTGAGTTTTTAAATTTTTAAAAGGGCAAAAAATGGAAAACCCACAAATTCTCATTGTTGAAGATGAAGCTGTTACTCGCAGCACACTAAAAAGTGTGTTTGAAGCGGAAGGCTATGATGTATTTGAAGCCAGCGATGGTGTTGAAATGCATTCCATCTTAGATCACCACGAAATTCATTTAGTGATTATGGATATTAATCTACCGGGTAAGAACGGTTTGATGCTTGCTCGTGAATTGCGTGAAAATACAGACATCGCATTAATGTTTCTAACTGGACGCGATAACGAAGTGGATAAAATTCTCGGTTTAGAAATTGGTGCGGATGATTACATCACCAAACCGTTCAACCCCCGTGAATTAACCATTCGTGCTCGTAATTTGCTACAACGCACCATGGCAGAGAAAGAGAAACATACGAAGGAAGCTGAACCAATTGAGAGCTATCATTTCAATGGCTGGACGCTTGACGTTAATAGTCGCAGCTTAATCAACCCTGAAGGTGAAAGCACTAAATTACCACGCAGCGAATTCCGTGCTTTGCTCCATTTCTGTGAGAACCCAGGGAAAATTCAAACCCGTGATGATTTATTAAAAAGAATGACAGGACGTGAATTAAAACCTCACGATCGCACAGTGGATGTCACCATTCGCCGCATTCGTAAACATTTTGAAGATCATCTCAATACGCCCGAAATTATTGTCACTATTCACGGTGAAGGCTACCGTTTCTGTGGCGAATTAGAATAATCTGCTTGCGAGACAAGCGGTGAGATCCGAAAAGACATTTGCAAATTTTCTGACGGATCTCACCGCTTGTACTATTTCACTTCTTCAATATACCGCTTCACAAATTTGGTCTGATGTTTCGCCATCACCTCTTCCAACGAAATGCCATACTTATCCGCCAAAATAAATAAGTTATCAAACACATCGCCCAATTCTTCAATCAAATTTTCTCGCTTTTGTGTCAAATCTTGCTCTACCTGATCAGGACGCTCCCGTCCGATTTCAATCGCTCGCACCGCACATGCGACTTCACCTACCTCTTCGGTTAAATACGCCAAACGGCGAAATACATCTCGCTCATACCACTTTTGCTGTTTATAAAACTCGCTTACCCATTGCTGATATTCACCAAAGTGCATTTTGTTCCCCTTATGATTTTGCTAAAATTTCCGCTTCACTTTAACCAAATCTGGAACAAAAAGAAATGTATATCACCGTTTACTGCGGGGCAAGCTTAGGAAATAACCCCCTTCATCAACAGGCGACCATCGCACTTGGCAAATGGCTTGTAGAGCAAAATCACACCTTAGTTTATGGTGGGGGAAAGGTCGGGCTGATGGGCTTGTTGGCCGATACTGTATTACAACACGGCGGCAAAGTGATCGGCATTATGCCGACATTTTTACAACAGCGAGAAATTGCCCACACTGGTGTGACGGAAATGATTAGCGTCAGCTCAATGACTGAGCGAAAACAGAAAATGATTGAACTTGGGCAAGCCTATATCGCCTTAGCAGGCGGCCCCGGCACACTCGAAGAAATTAGCGAAGTCATTTCATGGGCGAGAATCGGGCAAAATAACCATCCGTGCATTTTATTTAACAGCGATGGCTATTATGAACCGCTCAAAGCCGTCTTTGACAAAATGGTAACGGAAGGCTTTCTCACGCAACAAGATCGAGAAAAAACCTTATTCTCTGATGACTTAACCGAAATTGAAGCCTTTATTGCAAACTATACCCCGCCCGATGTTCGCCGTTACTGATTTGCAAAACGTTTCGAGAATCTGACCGCTTGCAGTAGAATGCAGGCTAAATTTATTGTGAAGGAATGATTATGAAAGAAACTATTGTCGCCCAAGCTACGCCGATCGGACGTGGTGGTATCGGCATTTTGCGAGTGTCTGGACCGCTCGCCAGCAAAGTGGCAGAACAAGTACTCGGCAAATGCCCGAAACCTCGGATGGCGGACTATTTACCCTTTAAAGATGAAGACGGCACCACGCTCGACCAAGGCATCGCCCTGTTTTTTAAGGCCCCCAATTCCTTTACTGGTGAAGATGTGTTGGAGCTGCAAGGCCACGGCGGACAAGTGATTTTGGATATTTTGCTCAACCGAATTTTGAAAATCGATGGCGTACGAATTGCCCGTGCGGGCGAATTTTCCGAGCAGGCTTTTTTAAACGACAAACTCGATCTCGCTCAAGCAGAAGCAATTGCTGACTTGATCGATGCTACATCTGAACAAGCGGCTCGCTCTGCCTTAAAATCACTACAAGGAGAGTTTTCTAATAAAATCAATGTATTGGTTGATAATGTCATTTATCTTCGCACCTACGTTGAGGCCGCGATCGATTTCCCCGATGAAGAGATCGACTTCTTAGCTGACGGCAAAATCGAAGCAAAACTGAATGAAATCATTGCTCAACTCGCCAGCGTTCGCCAAGAAGCCAAACAAGGCACCATTTTGCGTGAAGGGATGAAAGTGGTGATTGCTGGCAAACCGAATGCGGGTAAATCGAGCTTGCTCAACGCATTGGCTGGGCGTGAAGCGGCTATTGTAACCGACATTGCCGGCACCACTCGCGATGTATTACGGGAGCATATCCATATTGATGGTATGCCACTGCATATTATCGACACGGCGGGGCTGCGGGAAGCCAGCGATGAAGTGGAAAAAATTGGGATCAAACGGGCATGGGATGAGATTGCTCAAGCAGATCACGTTTTGTTGATGATCGACAGTACCACATCCAAATCCGATGCATTTCAAACAGAGTGGGCTGACTTCTTGGTAAAACTGCCGAAAAACATTCCTGTTACCGTGATTCGCAATAAAGTTGATTTAACTGGGGAAACGGAAGGTTTGATTCAGGTAGATAATTTCACTGTCATTCGTTTATCTGCACAAACGAAAGTGGGCGTAGATTTACTGCGAGAGCATCTCAAAAAATCAATGGGTTATCAAAGCTCGACGGAAGGCGGTTTCCTAGCTCGTCGCCGCCACTTAGTTGCCCTTGAAACCGCAGCAGAACATTTAGCACGAGGGCATGTTCAGCTCACCCAATTCTTTGCGGGCGAATTGCTCGCCGAAGAATTGAGATTGGTACAAAATGCGTTAAGCGAAATCACAGGACAATTCACTTCCGATGATTTGCTCGGCAATATTTTCAGCTCATTCTGTATCGGAAAATAACTCATTCGTAAAAACGTGGGCGGCAATGCCGCCCTTAATTTGCAATATTTTGCGGTGATCTGACCGCTTGTCGTCTTTGCCTAACGCAATTTCATCTGAAAAATAACGGCTTCTGCTTGGCAGCCAAACTCAAATGTCGTATGCAATTCCACGCCATTTTCTGTTGGGCTGATGCGACTTTTAATTTTACACGGTTCATTTTCAACCGAACGTGCTTTTTCAATCAACTTCTCTAGCCCTTGCTGTGCTTGGGCTTCATTTTCATATTGTTGCACGACCTCAATAGTGCTGTCGGCATTATCAAACATTGCCGTGTTTGTCGGTTTACAGTTGGTTTTACAGTTTTCAACTTCGTCACTAAATGTTTTACTCATAAAGATTCCTTCATCACAAAATAAAATCGACTATATCAGAAGATCCCCTTGCATTCTTTGAGCCATAACAACATTTAACATTTCCAGCAAAATCAGGTAGAGTGCGTTATCTTTTTTAGCTAAACGATTGCAATGCTTCGCAGAATTACCCAGATTTCCGCTTGGTCGGTCTATTTAATTATCTTATCCCTTTACATTTTTAGTTTATGGGCGTTATTTGATCACCGTTCAGATGCCACTTTTTGGTCTTTTCACGAAGTGGGACAAATTCTGAAATATAGCCTGTTACAAGCCGGGCTTTCTGCCGTTTTCTCAACGCTGTTTGGCATTCTACTTGCTCGCAGTTTTTTCTATCTCAACTTCAAAGGGAAACATATTCTGTATAAAATCATCACCTTTGCGTGGGCGTTGCCGTCATTGGTGGTGATTTTTGCCGTGATTGGCGTCTGGGGAAATGCGGGTTGGTTAGCCCAAATATGGCAATCGCTTGGTTTAGAGTGGCAATTCCAACTATACGGATTGCAAGGCATTTTGTTGGCACATCTCTTTTTCAATATTCCGCTAGTAGCAAAATACGTATTAGAAGGGCTGAGTTTGATTCCAAGCAGCCAACACCAACTCGCTGCTCAACTTAATTTACGCGGCATCCACTACTTCCGCATTGTTGAACTCCCGATTCTCAAAGGGATTTTACCTTATGCCTTTACCACAATTTTCCTGATCTGTTTTACTAGCTTTCCGATCGTGTTGATGTTAGGCGGTGGCCCAAAATACAGCACACTTGAAGTAGCAATCTATCAAGCGGTCACTTTTGAATTTGATTTTGCCAAAGCGGTGATGCTGATTATGATGCAAATTCTCGTGGGCATTGGGTTACAAATTTTGATGGACTTCGCGACTAAACTCGCCTTCCAACAATATCGTTCCTATCCATTGCCGATTGATAATATTTGGAAAGCAACACTGTCTGGACGACGTAAATGGGGGCTACAAGCGGTCATTTCCGTTCTCAGTTTTGCAATTGTTGTACCTATTCTCAATGTGATTTGGACTGGGCTATCCGTCTCTGACTTTTTCAGTCGCTTAGCCAATCCGCAACTTTGGGAGGCAACGCTATTTTCGCTACTCTTAAGCCTGATCGCCACGCTCACCGTCATTCTCATTGCCTACCTTATTGCATTGGAGGCAAGGCAACTGGCTTATCGCAACCAAAAAATCAAACACAGTTTTCTCGCTGGTGTAACCACCTATCCGCTCATCATGCCCGTTTTTATGTTGGCAGTTGGGTTATTTTTATTACTTATCAATGTGGAGCTTTCCACTTGGCAGCTTCTTGTTTTAGTGGGCGTGTGTAACGGGTTAATGCTACTTCCCTATATTTATCGGCTTATTTTTACCGCCATGTGGGAAGCACTCATCACACAAGATAAACTTGCCCGTAGCCTTGGGCTAACCGGGCTTCGCCGTTGGTGGATTGTGGAAAAAACCTACTTAATCCGTCCCCTTCGAAACGCCTTTGCGTTAGCAATGTCGTCAAGTTTAGGTAGTTTTGCTGTGATTGCGTTCTTTGGTAGCCCCGATTTCAGCACCTTGCCGTATTTACTCTACCAACAACTTGGCAGCTACCGAATGGACGATGCCGCTGTCACGGCGTTGGTGTTGATGGTTCTGACTTTTCTGCCATTTTTACTGATTGAACAAAAAGAGAATAGATAATGATCCATTTAGATTTGGAATTTGACTACCCTGCTCTCCCAATGCAATTTCAATGCCATATCCAACCAGGAGAGCGAGTTGCCGTTGTTGGGGAAAGTGGTGCGGGGAAAAGTACGTTACTCAACCTCATCGCCGGTTTTGAACAAGCCAGCCGCGGTGAATTATATTTACATGGCGAAAATCACTTCGCCACCGAACCCGCTGCCCGTCCAGTTTCTATGCTATTTCAAGACAATAATCTGTTCCCCCATCTGACTGTGCAGCAAAATATTGGTTTAGCACTGGTGCCAAGTCTTCATCTCTCGCCCGCTCAAACGGAGCAAGTCGCAAAAATTGCCGAACAAATGGGCATTGCTGATTTTCTTGCCCGTCGTGCTGATCAACTTTCTGGCGGACAAAAGCAGCGAGTTGCACTGGCTCGCACTCTATTGCGAGATAAACCCATTTTATTACTCGATGAGCCTTTTTCTGCACTCGATCCCAAACGGCGTGAAGAACTACAACAACTCGTTTATCAACTCTGCGAACAGCGGCATTTAACCTTATTGATGGTGACACATCAATTCGATGAAGTAAAAGCACTCTTTGATTACGCCTTAAAAATCGAAAACGGCAGAATTCTTCGCTGAAAAGGCCTTACAAGCGGTCAGATCCAAGCCATTTTTTGCAAAGCGAGAAAATGTGTACATTTCTAGTCAAATGCCGATTTTTCTAGTAGTATTCTCCTTTTATCGGATCATTCAATATTAGAGGTTATCGTGCCAAAACGTGACTATGCCGCCCGCACTAAAACAGCTAAAAGCGGTAACAAACTCCTTATTTTGATTATCATCATTTTATTATTGTTACTAAGTGGTTTGGGCTTATGGGTGCTACAAGACAAAATGGCTCCCCAGCCTGCACCAGTAAAAACAACAACACCAACATCACAGAAGAACGAATTACCAAGCAAACCTGAAGAAATTTATAGCTATATTCGTGATCTTGAAACACGCGAAGTGCCGATTGATACCAACTCAAAATTGGCTCGTCTCACTAAGGAGCAAGAACAGCAGATCTTGAAAAAACAGGAAATGGAAAAACAGCAGCTTGCTCAACAAACAGCACCAACACCAACCACTGAGAATCAGACCACTTCAGCGGGTGCTACGGCACAGTCACCATTAACGGAACAAGAACTAGCCGCACAAAAAGCAGAAGAACTGAAAAAACAGCAAGAACTTGCGAAAAAAGCAGAACAAGAGAAAAAAGCGAAAGAAGCAGCTAAAGCACAAAAAGTGGTTGCAACAGCAAAACCTGCCTCAGAAGCCCCTAAATCTGTTGGAAAATATGGTTTACAATGTGGTGCATTTAAAAGTAAAGCACAAGCAGAAAATATGCAGGCTCGTTTAGCGATGGCAGGCTACAATGCGAAAGTGGTCAGCAGTGCGGAATGGAACCGTGTTTTTGTCGGTCCAATCGGTGATCGTGCGGCAGCTTCCGCTGCACAATCGAACGCCCGCAGTGTAGCTGAATGTTTAATCGTTGGTATGTAAGGAAAACAGATGCAATTCAAAGACTATTTAGCGACTTTCCCTGCGATTGAACATTTATCAGCGTTAGAGGTTGTACAAAATGGTATGGTAATCCACACCATTCCGGCTATTGAAGGTAAACTTGGCTCACTTAAACTGTATCATGCGTTAGCAGAGAAATACGCCAACACCTTAAATGCACATTCTGCCCAACAAGGGCTAGAATGGTTTGCAGAACACGTTGAAGATGCCAAACAACATGTAGGTAAACACCCCAATATTGATTTGTTATTCAAAGTCATCGCTGAGAATTTAGTACTCACGCTGAATCCTATTCAAAAATAACATCATCATTGGCAGTTTAGAGCCTCTAAGCTGCCTTTTTCATTTCTCTCTTTTCAATTTGTCTCAGCGCCCCCCTAAATAACCGACCAACTCGCTCATACTGCGTGGTGTCGGAAGAAAGTGTTGGATTAAATTCTGTCAATTCAAATACGGCGAGCGAAGGCAAATGTAGCAGTTCGCTAAGCAGCCACTTCACTTCCTGCTCAGTGAACCCTCCTTTTACGGGCGTGCCCGTAGCAGACAATAAATCCGCATCTAAAGCATCAACATCAAAACTGAGATAAACCATATCCACATCGTCAAATTGCTGTTTGACTTGTGTAAGCACTTGCTCAATACCCATTTCTCGTATTTTTTCTACTGAAAAATAGGGAATATTAAACTGATTCAATAGTGCGATTTCTTCAGGCTCACAGTCTCTCAGGCCGAGAAAACAGAGATCTTCGGGCAAAATACCTTTTGACTGTGGGGCAAGTTGCTTTAACTGCTGCCAATACTGAATAATTTCATCACTGAGCAAGTGCTTACTCCATGTTTGGTTATCTTGTCGTATTAAGGCAGCTAAGCTCATTCCATGTAAGTTGCCCGATGGCGTCGTGTAGGGCGTATGTAAATCGGCATGGGCGTCAATCCAAATCACACCAATTCGCTTGTCGGGGAACGTATGGCATAATGCGGAAATAGTACCGATGGCATTGGCATGGTCGCCCGACAAAATAACGGGGAAAGAAGATGATTGGAAATGCTGGCTAAGTGGTGGCAGGCATTGATGAAAAAAAGCGGTGAGATTATCAATATACTTTGCAGGTGGTGCGATGAAATCACTTGAGAGATGATTTTCAAAGATCACCTCTCTTTCAAAAACAGTATCACTTCGCTGCGAAAGCCATTTTACTCCTTCATGACTTCCTCGCTTGCCCGCCCCCACATCCGATAAAATTTGAATCAGTTGCATTCGCTCCCCTATCAGAATCCAGCCCAAAACGGTAGCCATTCTGCCAAAGTGTATTAGATTCGCAAGCAATTATTTAACAATATTGCAACATTTACACCAAAATGAGAGTGATCTCACATTTCTATAAGCCACTCTTTTGCAAAACTTTTATAGGAAGTGACCGCTTGTATCCACCCTACTTCGGCAATGTCTGGCACTTTGGACAATAAAAACTGTTGCGTTGCCCGATAACTTTTGCTTCGATGATCGAACCACAGTCGTTGCACTCTTCGCCTTTGCGTCCGTAAACTTGCAGCACTTGAGCGAAGTAGCCTGGTTTGCCGTCAGGTTGGATGAAATCTTTCAACGTTGTGCCGCCTTGAATAATCGCTTTGGTTAGCACATCTTTGATCACCGTCACCAAACGCTCGCACTGTTTCCGTTTAAGATTTTGTGCCGCAAGCTCAGGGTGAATGCCCGCCATAAATAGCGATTCACAGGCGTAAATATTGCCCACGCCAACCACCACTGCATTATTCATAATGAAATTTTTTACCGCTACCGTTTTATGGCGACTTTGTTGATAAAGGTAGTCCGCAGTGAAAGTCTCTGAAAGCGGTTCAGGTCCAAGTTTCGCTAACAGTGCCGCATTTTCGGCATTATCCACCCACAACCACGCTCCAAATTTTCGCGGATCGTTATAGCGTAACATCGTGCCGTTGCTCGTTACCAGATCGACATGATCGTGTTTCCCGATCGGCTGATTTTGTGCTTTGGACAAAATCCCGAGCGATCCCGACATCCCTAAATGCACCAAAATATCGCCACGATTGGTATGAATAATGAGGTATTTCGCACGGCGGTAAATTGACAAAATCGTCGCCCCATTCATTTGATTAAGTTCATCACTTACCAACCAACGCAACTGCTTTTGGCGAACAATGATCTGTTCGATCGTCTGCCCGACCAAATAAGGCGACACCCCTCGCACACTCGTTTCAACTTCGGGTAGTTCTGGCATTTTGCCCCCTTAAAAATAAGGTGGACTTTCGCCCACCTCGTAGTAAAAAATTAATCAAATCTGACCGCTTGTAAAGCACAACTATTCCGCTTGTTTTGTCACTTTTGCGACCATGAAACCCACTAAGCAACCAACGATAGCAAACGGTAACCATTCCATTGAATAGGCTTTAAGTGGTAATTGCGTCATGGCTTCAATACCAACGACAGAAAGAATAGACACAACGGTGACTAATCCCACGGCGATACGCTGTGCAAGTAATGGCAATTTAACCACTAAATTCACTAATAAAAGTAAAATAATGGTCATTGAAATTGGGTAAAGCACCAATAGGACAGGTACTGATTTGCTGATTACAACACTTAAGCCTTGGTTGGCAATCGCAAAACTGATGACGATAAACAACACCACATAAGTTTTATAAGCGATTTTCGGGAAGATTTCATTGAAATATTCGCTCACCGCTACCGCTAAACCGACTGTTGTGGTTAAACACGCCAATGATACGATGACACCAAGAATGATACGCCCAGCATCGCCGAAAGTATCCGTTGCGGCGGCGTTAAGAATATAAGTCCCGATGTTTTGACCTTTCGCGGTTAAATCTGCGACCGTTTCCGCTGATACTGGCAAGTTATTTCCAATCCAACCTAATGCGATGTAAATCAATGCTAATGCAACGGCTGCCACAATCCCCGCAGCCACAGTTTGTTTGATTAACGCTGCTTGGTTGCTGACTTTAGCTTTAATCGCATTTAGCACAATCACCGAGAAGGCAAGTGATGCCAACGCATCCATGGTGAAGTAGCCTTCTAAAATGCCGTTCGCAAAGGCATTTTCCATTTGTTTGGTTTGCAGCAACGTATCTGGTGCATCGTTAAGTAAGAAGTAGGCTTTTACCACTAATGCGATAATTGAAACCAATAATACCGGGGTTAAAATCGATCCAATACGATCCACCATTTTCGATGGATTTAAGCTTAACCAAAGTGCGATGGAAAAGTAAATCACCGTAAACACGAGTAGCGACACCGTGCTTGATTCACCTAAAAACGGCAAAATTGCCATTTCGTAAGCCGTTGCCCCTGTGCGTGGACCGGCAAAAAATGGACCGATCGCTAAATAAATCGCCATTAAGAACACCACTGAGAACCATGGGTGAATACGGTTTAACGCTTCTTTATAACCGCCTTGGTAGAATGAGCTGACGATAATGCCCAGCAGTGGTAAACCAACGCCTGTTACGACGAACCCTGAAATCGCAGACCAGAAGTCTGTGCCACTATCTAAACCTAATTTAGGTGGAAAAATTAAGTTACCCGCCCCAAAGAAGATGGCGAACAACATAAACCCCACCACAAACACGCTTTTGTTCATTGTAAAACCTCAAATGAATATCAATACATAAAAATGGAAAACCGAATTTTGCAATGTGATTTGCAAAATTCGGCTAGAATCTGACCGCTTGTGCAGTTAGTTCATATACAAGCCACCATTGACGTGAATGGTTTCGCCTGTGATATAGCCTGCGTCTTCTGACGCTAAAAATGCAACGGCTTTGGCAATATCCTTCGCTTGACCAAGCTGTCCTGCGGGGATTTGGCTTAGAATTGCATTTTTTTGCTCATCCGTAAGTTCTTCTGTCATATCCGTTGCAATAAAGCCTGGTGCAACCACATTGACGGTAATGCCACGGGAAGCCACTTCTTTTGCAAGGGATTTTGAGAAACCGACCACGCCCGCTTTTGCTGCACAGTAGTTGGTTTGTCCTGGGTTACCGCTTGAGCCGACCACCGAACCGATGGTAATAATACGACCGTAGCGTTTTTTCATCATTGAACGCAACATTGCTTTCGATAAGCGATAAATAGAAGTCAGGTTAGTTTGTAGAATATCGAACCACTCTTCATCTTTCATTCGCATTAACAGGTTATCACGGGTGATCCCTGCGTTGTTCACGAGAATATCAATTTCTCCGAATTGTTCTTTGATCTGAGCTAAAACTTGCTCAATTGACTCTGCATCAGCAACATTTAACACTAAGCCTTTACCTTTTTCGCCTAAGTACGCAGAAATAGACTCTGCCCCTTTTTCTGATGTCGCCGTTCCGATAACAAATGCCCCTTTGGCACTTAATTCTTCTGCGATAGCACGCCCAATTCCACGAGTGGCCCCCGTCACTAATGCGATTTTGTTTTGCATTGTTTTCTCCTTGTAGGGTGGGCTTGCCAGCCCACCATTTGCAAAAAATTAAAAAAATGTGACCGCTTGTTGTGGTCATTGGTGGGTCAAGACCCACCCTACAAATTATTCAAATGAAACCGCATCAAACGATGCCACATCATTCACCGCTTTCGCCGTGATTTCTTTGGAAATACGTCCCGCCAAACCAGTTAAGACTTTATTCGGACCGATTTCATATAATGTCGTCACACCTTCTGCGACCATTTTTTCGACAATCTCCGTCCAACGTACCGGGCTGTAAAGCTGACGCACCAACGCCAAGCGGATAGCTGCGGCTTTCGTTTCAACTTGCACGTCCACATTATTGATGACCGGCACTTGCGAAGCGTTTAACGTAACGTGAACCAAAGCTTCCGCCAATTTATCCGCCGCCGGCTTCATCAATTCGCAGTGCGATGGTACACTTACCGCTAACGGCAATGCTCGTTTCGCCCCGGCTTCTTTACACAATGCTGCCGCACGCTCTGCTGCGGTTTTGGTTCCTGCAATCACCACTTGACCCGGTGAATTGAAATTCACTGCGGAAACAATTTCGCCTGTTTCTTGTTGGGCTTGTTGGCAAGCATTGATAATCCCTTCATTCTCTAAACCGATAATGGCAAACATCGCCCCTGCACCAGCAGGCACGGCATCTTGCATTGCTTGCCCACGCAACTCCACCAATTTTACAGCCTCTTGGAAATCCAACACCCCCGCACAGACTAATGCGGAATATTCACCTAAACTGTGCCCTGCCATTACCGCAGGTTTTTGCTCAGGGAATTTTTGTTGCCAGATGCGATATAACGCGACCGATGCAGTCAGCAACGCAGGCTGAGTGCGGTGGGTTTGTCCTAACTCCTCAGCAGTACCGTTTTGAACTAAATCCCATAAATCATAGCCAAGCACTTCACTTGCTTGTTGGAAAGTGTGCTCAACAACTGGATACTGCGGTGCAAGATCTGCCAACATTCCGACCGCTTGCGATCCTTGACCGGGAAAAACCATTGCAAATTTAGACATATTTGTTTCCTTTTTAAATTATATAAATGCTATTACTACTTATGTGCACTTTCTGCAACAACCCAAATAAAGTATATGGGGAAAGCTAATACTGTTCCGACAACAGCAACAGGTATAGCAACAGGTAAAAGAACTACTTTAGCAATATCTTCCCCTGTTATTTTTTTTGATTTTTCAAAAAACTCTAATTGAATCAACAATTTATTTGTTAATGGGTATTTTGATAATAGCTCATTACGGTTTTGCAATTGAGAAAGTATTCCATCAGCATAAAAACGTTTAAATAATGTTCTCCTATTGTTAGATTGAGTAAACCCATACTCATCCATCAAAACCTTTTGTTCCTTTTTTGACAATTGTTCTTTAACAAAAGAAACATCGTAATAGCCTTTTAGTTTTTTGCCATCATGAATTTCAATTAAAATTGAAGGATCTTTCATCTTATTGATGAAAGGCAACATCAAAACTTTTTGTAATACATCAATATTTCCTTGGCTAAATTGATAATCATAATTCTGACCTACAACATATAAATTGTCTTTATCAACTAAAAAAGCTTGAACAACATCATTAGATTTCACTTTTTCAATATGAGTACTGCAAGCAGTTAGTATTGAGATACTTAATAGCAAAATAGTTTTTATAAAATGAGAGAAGTTCATTATTTTTCCCCTTTTAGTTGATGAAAATCGAATAATTATTTACGGCTTTAATCCGCCGAATAATAGAGCTTACCAATCTCAATCTTCTGGCGACCATTTGCCTCACGCCATTTGTTGGTATCACGCAGGGAATAAACGCAGCCGCAATACTCTTGCTGATAGAAACGCTCACGTTTACTGATTTCGATCATTCGTTGTGAACCGCCGCCTTTTCGCCAGTTGTAATCCCAATAAACCACATCGTCATATTTTTCCGCCGCACGATGTCCACAGCCATTAATTTGGTTCATATCTTTCCAACGGGAAATTCCCAAACAGCTAGTAAACACAGGAAAACCATTTTCATGGGCATATTGTGCCGCTTTCTCAAACCGCATATCGAAACACATGGTGCAGCGAATGCCACGCTCTGGCTCGTTTTCCATTCCTTTTGCTCGATCAAACCAGTTTTGGCGGTCGTAATCGGCATCAATAAACGGAATGCCCCACTTTTCCGCAAAACGAATGTTCTCTTCTTTACGGATCAAATACTCTTTGAGCGGATGAATGTTTGGGTTGTAGAAATAGATAGTAAATTCAATGCCCGAAGCGTGAATCGCTTCCATCACCTCGCCAGAACAAGGAGCACAGCAAGAATGGAGCAACAATTTATTGTGCCCGTTGGGCAGCTCTAATTTTTCCCGCACAAAAGGGGCGTTTGGATCTTTGCCCTTACGGGTTTTCTTGATGGGTTTTTGATTGATATTTTCTGTCATTTTATTTTTCTAAAATTTGTCTGTTTTCCCTTCTGAACCGCCTGAGCGACTTTGAATTTGTAGGAAAAATTTAGTGTCTAAGCGAGCTAGCGAGCGAGTTGTAAATTTTTCCGTTAAGCAAATTCAAACAAAGCGAAGAAAGCGGTGAAGTAGGGCTGCCTTTCTTTTGGTTACTTTTCTTTGGCAATGCAAAGAAAAGTAACAAATCATTTAATACGAACGATCCACCGACAAATACGCCAATGAACTCAATGCTTGTTTAAACTCGCTTTCTGGCAACATTGCAATCGCATCCACAGCTTTTTGGGCTTCTTGTTTAGCACGTTGCATCGTGTAATCAAGCGATTTCTGCTCCGCCATAATCGCTAAAATTTCATCAAGAGCATCGCGTTTTCCGCCCTGTTCAATCGCTTCACGAATCAGATCGGCTTGTTGCGGATTACCGTTTCGCATTGCATGTAGCAATGGCAGAGTTGGTTTGCCTTCAGCTAAATCATCGCCGATGTTTTTGCCGAGCTTTTCAGCGTTGGCACTGTAATCCAAAATATCATCGACTAACTGAAACGCGGTGCCGAGATAGCGACCATAATTCTGCAATGCCGTCACTTCCGCTTCGTTTGCATTCGCAACCAACGCCGCACATTGAGTCGCCGCCTCAAACAAACGGGCGGTTTTGCTGTAAATCACCTGCATATAATTTTCTTCGGTAGTTTCAGGATCATTCACATTCATTAATTGCTGAACTTCGCCTTCGGCAATCACATTAGTCGCATCCGACATCACTTTCAGCACAGGCAAGGAGTTAAGGCTGGTCATCATTTGAAAAGCACGGGTGTAGATAAAATCACCAACCAGTACGCTTGCGGCATTGCCAAAACGGGCATTTGCGGTTTCCTTACCACGACGCATATCGGACTCGTCCACCACATCATCGTGCAGCAGAGTTGCCGTATGAATAAACTCAACAAACGCCGCACAGGTAATGTGATCGTGCCCTTGATAGCCCAAAGCTCTCGCCGCCAGCACTGCAATCAACGGGCGGATCCGCTTGCCGCCACCGCTGATAATGTAATGCCCAAGTTGATTGATCAGCACCACATCAGAATTCAGTTGGGCAAGAATGGCGTGATCAACCGCTTGCATGTCGTGTTTAGCCAGGGCTGAAATTTGGTCAAGGGTAAATTGTGTCATTAGATTATCGTTTTCAATACAAAATAAGGCGAGATTTTACCTGAATGTGCGAGTTGGTTCAAAGTAAGAATGTCTACAAGCGGTCAGATCCGAGCTGAAATTTGCAAAAAGAGGTAATTCCTATCAACTAGATGGATTCGTCTGGAAAAACAGGACTTTTTGTTTATACACAATCCACATCGTTAAGATCACTAATAACAGTGTTTGAATGATTTTGCTGTCTGGGTGAGTGGCAAAAATTTCATTGCCTAAATTGGCACTTAAATGAAATAGGATCGCAATCAAAATACTTCGTCCACATGTCATATATAACCAATTCATTAATAGCATAAACACGATCATACTCAACACAAAATTGATGGTATAAACGGCACCTTGTTGCACTAACTCGCTGTGATAGTAGCCTTTGACAAAAGCTAAAGGTAAATGCCAAATCGCCCAATATAGGGTAAAAATGATTGAAGTCGTAAATACACTAAAGCGAGACAATAGTGCATCTGTGCCATAAGAGTGCCAAGCCAATTCTTCAACTACAGCAGCTAAAATTAACATCATCCAAGGTGATAACAGTACCGATGTAAAAGAAGGTGAGCCTGAAATAACAAATTGCTCAACTCGATAGCCTAATAAAAGCGATAACAGTTGAGCGACAATTAATGACGCCGGCAAAAGAAATATCGCAATAAGTAAATATCGTGTTGGAATTGTACGAAAAGAAAAAAGACGAGAAACAAGATGTTGGTTTAATGATGGATTTTGCAAAAGTAAATAACCTGCCAACAAAGCGGGGGAAATTAAACCAAGCAAACTTAATCCTAATTGAAGCGGCTGATAATGTTCGGCATCAGAATGATGACTTAAATACGCAGCAACAAACCATAATGCCCAAGGAATTAACAGTGAAAAACTAAAGAAAAATAGAGGGCGATAGTGTTTCATCGTAACTCCTTAGGCATCAGAGGAATTGCTACTCTCTCACTGGTTCTACCCGTGCCAATTTCACCATATTCTCCCCCACTTCTAGCACAGTAACGTTGAGATTAAACAAAGTGAACTGCATATCTTCATCGGGGATTTTTTCCAAGTGTTCTACAATTAAACCATTGAAAGTTCGCACTTCATCGGACGGCAAATTCCAGTTAAATAGCTTGTTCAAATCCCGCAAATTCGCAGATCCCTCGATCAACACCGAACCATCTGATTGCGGTTTGACTTCTTCGTCTAAAGTCGGGGCGGCAGAGGTAGTGAATTCACCGACAATTTCTTCCAAAATATCTTCTAAGGTAATCAACCCTTTGATGTCGCCATATTCGTCTACCACCAAGCCAATCCGCTCTTTGTTATTTTTGAAGTTCATCAACTGGGTAGTGAGCGGTGTGCCTTCTGGAATGAAATAGGCTTCATCAACCGCTCGCACCAGCATTTCTTTGGTAAATTCGTTGCGTTCGAGCATCAAGCGAAAAGCTTCACGCACCCGCAGCATCCCGAGAATGCTTTTGTCCATATTGCCTTTGTAGATCACCACCCGTGCGTGTGCCGCCCCAGTGAGCTGCCGCATAATCGCTTTCCAGTCATCATCAATATCAATGCCGCCGATGTCGTTGCGTGGGACCATAATATCGTCCACAGTCACTTTTTCCATATCCAAAATCGAAATCAGCATCTCTTGGTGTGAACTTGGAATGTAACGCCCCGCCTCTAATACCACGCCACGTAGTTCTTCGGCACTCAGCCCCGATTTTTCAGATTTGCGGATCCGTAATAATTTCATCAGCGATTTGATGATGATGTTCATCAAAAATACCAATGGCATTAAGATTTTTTTCAGCGGAGTAAGAATGTAACTAGCGAAAAAACCGACTTTTTCAGGGTAAATCGCTGCAATGGTTTTCGGTAAAATTTCAGCAAAAACTAACATCACAAAGGTGAGTAAACCCGTGGCAATCGCCACCCCTGCTTCACCCGAAAGTTGCATCCCGATCATTGTCGCAATCGCCGAGGCGGCAATATTGACTAAGTTATTACAGATTAAAATCAGGCTGAGTAGCACGTCGGTTTTGGCGAGCAGTTTTTCGGCTTGTTTTGCCCCACGATGCCCTTTTTCAGCAAGGTGTCGCATACGATAGCGGTTTAAAGACATCAGCCCCGTTTCAGAGCTAGAGAAGAATGCGGATAGCACGAGAAGAATAGCAAGAGCAATAAATAAGCTACTCAGGGGGATACTTTCCAAAGTGTGATTCCTATATAAATTAAATAAACAAGCGGTAAGATTTCAGCAATTTTTTGCAATTCTTACCGCTTACCTTAGATCCTGCTGCCGAAATAGGCAATAGTGAGCAACATCATACCTGAAATTGAGTAAATTAGCACCCGATTTCCACGCCAGTGCAGTTTCCATTGCCCGAGCAACAACAGGCTGTACACAATCCATGCCATAAATGAATAAGCCGCTTTATGAACTTGTTCTGGGGCGAAAAAATTGTGCAGGTAAATCATTCCTGTCACCAAAGTAATCGTCAGTAAGCCTTGTGCCGCAAGAGTGAGCGTAAAGAAATGACGTTCAACAGTCATCAACGGCGGTAAGACAGGCGAAAACGGAATTTTTTTCGCTTTCAAACGGCTGTCGAGCCATTTCAGTTGAACCGCATACAGCAAGGCAATAAAAAAGAGTGCATAAGAAAAAATTGCCATCGCTAAATGGAACATCAGCCCCGTATTTTCCGCCAACTGCTTGACGAAATTACCCTCAACGAAATTCGATAATGCCACGCTCACAATGCCGAGCACATAAATCACCGACAACGGCAGCCAAATTGTTTTCCAGCGGGTCAATGCGATTGTCGCGAAAGCACTAATTGCTACACTGATGAGTGAGCCAACGTTCACAATGGTGAAATTCTGTCCATTTCCAACGAAAAGGTGTTGAGAGATATCAACCAAATGAAATAACACTGCAAAACCGCCCAACGCCAGCACCGCTTTGATATTCGGTTTTTTATTGACTTCGAGGCGAGCAAGAGTTGGGGTGATCCACAACAATGCCCCGAGATAAGTGCAAATTGCAAGAATGGCAAATAACATTTTTATCGCTCAATAAGAATGGTTTTCAATAGATATTAAATTAGCAGTTTTCGGAAAGATTGGCTACGCTCTACATCAAAATTTTGTGATTTAGTCTTTCCCTAAACAAAAAAGATAGGGCGATCTCCGTGCCGTAGGCTATCGATAAACGAACACGGCTTTAGAACATCTTTAATAACACTTCAATCTCTCTCGGCACCTGCTTCGGTTCTGGCACAAAAACCTGTTTATGTCGTTGCAGTTCACCTTTTTCAAGCTGAATGCTGCTTTTGGGGACTTTGAACAGTTTACTCAAAAATTTCAGCAAGTGAGCATTAGCTTGCCCATCGACTGGCGGGGCGGTGATAGCGATTTTGAGTTCATTATCGTGCAAGCCGACAACTTGATCTCGGCTGGCTTTGGGCTGTAAAAAAATCCGCAAGCGAATGCCTTGCGGATTTTCACAAAATTCGACCGCTTGCATTACGCCAACGCCCAAAGTTGTCCGAATACGCTGAGTAAGAAGCTATTCAATAAGATCAAGCCGAAGCCCAACACCATTACAGAGAAATCAAGCATCCCTGTTTTCGGTAGAATTTTACGGATTAAACCCAATACTGGCTCGGTGATTTGTGCCACGGTGTAATCCAACGGGTGATTGCCTTGCGTAACCCAGCTCATTAACGCCCGGATCAGAGTGGTGAAAAATAGCACTTGCCCGAAGGTTTTTACTACGCTCAACAAGCCGATCAATACTGCTGTAGGAGTACTCAACCCAAATAAAATAAATTGCAAAGCGACGATTGCAGCAGCTAATAATAATGCCGCAAAATTAATGCCTTTCACGGTTGGCAACACACGGCTGACAGGATTTACCATCGGGTTAGTCAATCGCATTAACGTTTGAGAAATTGGCAAATAGGGATCAACACGGCAGAACTGGAACCACGCACGCAGTACCAACATAAAATTAAAGAAACCGACAACAATCGAAATAATCGGGGCTAACACTTCCATTCTTTTCTCTCTCTCTGGTTTTCGCAATAAGCAACAAGCGGTCAGATCTGCAACATTTTTTGCAAATCCAACCGCTTGTAAGCTTACGCTTGGTGAATGGGTAAATCCCACCAAATGTCGAATAACTCGCTCACTTCAATTTCAATTAAGCCATTATCCGCCAACCATTTTTGTACTAATTGGCGGTGGGATTCATCACATTTGCCTAATTTTTCTAAGCAAACTAAACCTTCCCAGTGTAAATAGCCGCTGCCTTCGTAGGCTAAGCCGTTCGGGCGGATCACTTCATCAATAAAACGATCAACGACGTTATCAATTTGGTCGATCCCTGTACCTTCTGCAAATTGGAATTTCACTAAGAAACCAAGCTCTTGGAACTCAGCTAAGTGCATTTTTTTACGCTGTCTGCGATTACGATTTGGTTGTGACATTTTGTCTTCCTCTTGTGTCAATAGTCGTTATTTAGAAATCGTTGCTTTAATCAATTTTTCTGCTTTCGCTAAACTGTTTTCGACTGCAGAATACTCCGTTTTTGAACGGCTAACCACTTGTTCTGCTGTATTTAACATGACATCAACTCGATTTGCTTCTGTTTGTGTCACTAATACTTTAAGTGGTAATTGTAATGCTAACGAAGGATCTTTTACCATTAATGGGGTTCCTGCTTTAGGGGTTCCGTAAACAATCACGGTTGCAGGTTGCATCTCCAATCCAGCTTCTTTAGCCGCTTTTTGGTGATCGATGTGTGCGAAAACGGTCATCCCTTTCTCTTTAAACGTTTCGGTGAGAACCGATACCGTTTTTTGAAAATCATATTTGCTTTCAAATAGTTGCGGTTGAGCGTTGTCGCTATTTGCTAATGCAATGCTGCTGGTAAATAGAAGTGTAGAAAGTAACATTTTCGTTTTCATAGTTCACCTCGAAAGTTAGTTTTTGATGAAATAAAGATCCCAAACGCCATGCCCGAGTTTATGCCCACGCTCTTCAAATTTCGTCAAAGGACGAAACGCAGGACGAGGGATAAAATCGTTGGTTGACGATTGGTTGTGAAGTTGCGGGAATTGACGCAACACGTCGAGCATATGTTCTGAATAATTTTCCCAGTCTGTTGCCATATGGATAAAACCACCTACTTGCAATTTACTCAACACGCGTTCCACAAAGGCTGGCTGCACAATGCGGCGTTTGTGGTGTTTTGCTTTTTGCCACGGATCCGGGAAATAGAGCTGTAAACCGCCAAGGCTTTCATCAGCGATTGCATCTCGCAAAATTTCGGTAGCGTCGTGACAGATTACCCGTAAATTTTTCACACCTTTCTCTACCGCATAAGCAATACACGCCCCAACACCAGGGGTATGCACTTCAATACCGATATAGTTTCGGTCAGGATTTGCCTCTGCCATTTCAACCAGCGATTTGCCCATCCCGAAACCAATTTCCAACACCACGGGATTGTGGTTGCCAAAAATTGCAGCAAAATCAAATGGCGTATTTTGATAATCCAAGCCTAAATTTGCCCAGTTACTATTCATCATATCCCGTTGATAATCGCTCAACCGCCCTGTTCGCAATACAAAGCTGCGAACTTTACGTAAATAGCGACCATCTTCAGTAAATTCTGCTTGCTCGACCGTTTTACGTTTTTTGTCGGCAAAAGTGACTTTTTCTAACATCTATTTTCTCAATAAAAAGAAAAAGAGCAGTAAAATTACTACTCTTTTATATGACTCAAGTATAGTCAATTTCTAGCTGCCTTGCAATCTTACTTCGCAAGCAAATAAGCTCTTAACTGAGCAAAATCATTTTCCATCACATCAGAAAGCAATGGCAATTTGTTGTGTTTGTCTAAAGCTTCTGGCAATGGTAATTCGAGATCTAAAATTCGCTCAACGCTCTCTTTAAATTTCGCTGGGTGAGCCGTGCATAGGAAAATGCCTGTTTCGCCCTCTTGGAGCTGATCTTTCAACACTTGGTAAGCAATCGCCCCATGTGGCTCACATAAATAACCTTCGGCATATTGAGCCTTGAGGGCTTGCTCTGTTTCAGCATCATTCAAAGCACCTGATCCTAAATCTGCTAACTTCCATCCGTTACGTTTGAACAGTTCTTCAACTCGTGGCCAGTTATTCGGGCGGCTAACATCCATTGCATTAGATAATGTCGCCACAGTCGCCTTCGGTTCCCATTTTCCTGAATGCAAATAGCGAGGCACCGTGTCATTGGCATTGGTTGAAGCAATAAAACGTTTGATTGGCAAACCAAGAGTTTTGGCGATCAAACCAGCGGTTAAGTTACCGAAGTTACCACTTGGTACGGAAACCACCACATTACTGCGTTTCGCTTTTGGTAACTGAGCAACGGCTTCAAAATAGTAGCAAACTTGAGCAAGCAAGCGACTGATATTGATCGAGTTGGCAGAGTTCAAGCCGATTGCTTCACGCAACTCAACATCATCAAAAGCCTGTTTCACAAGGGCTTGGCAGGCATCGAAGTCAGACTCAATCGCAACCGTGCGAATGTTGCCGCCAAGAGTGCAGAATAATTTTTCTTGTAACGGGCTAATTTTGCCTTTTGGATACAAAATCACCACATTAATATTTTCTAAGCCGTAGAACGCGTGAGCTACCGCTGCACCTGTATCACCAGAAGTGGCGGTTAAAATAGTAATTTTTCCATCGCCACGCACCGCACTCAAGGCTTGTGCCATAAAGCGTCCACCGAAATCTTTAAATGCAAGGGTTGGACCGTGGAAAAGTTCTAAGGCATAAATATCTTCATTTACGTTGGCAAGGGAAGCAGGAAAAGTAAAGGCATTCCTCACCATTTGATTTAAGGTTTCCGCTGGAATTTCTTCGCCAATCAATGCCGCTAAAATTTTCTGACTACGCTCGACGAATGGCAGCTCAAGCAGTTCATCAATGTTGTTTAAGGTAGGGATAATTTCAGGGAAAAACAGCCCTTGATCTTTCCCCAATCCTTGACGCACTGCTTGGGCAAAATTGACCTGTTCTTCAGGATGCTTGATGTTGTATAAGTTCATTTGTTGTCCTTTATTATTCAGAATCGTAAAAATTTCCCGATTGTAGCCATTCCCCTTTGTTAGTCAATAGAAAAGCGGTAAGATCACGGCATAAAACACTTTTGCAAAGGAGAAAAAATGTATAGCACGACTCGCACAATCCCAACCTGTAAACATATCGCTCTGGTTGCTCACGATAGCTGTAAACAGAGTTTGGTGGAATGGACACAAAAACACCGCACCGCACTCGCTCCCCATAAACTCTATGCCACAGGCACAACCGGAAATTTATTAGCCAACAAAACAGGCTTGGAAATTGCCGCCCTGCTAAGTGGGCCAATGGGTGGAGATCAACAACTCGGCGCGCTTATTGCGGAGAAAAAAATTGATATGTTGATCTTCTTTTGGGATCCAATGAATGCCGCACCACACGATCCTGATGTAAAAGCATTGATGCGGATCGCCACGGTTTGGAATATTCCTGTTGCGATCAACCAAGCCAGTGCGGATTTCTTGCTTTGTTCACCGCTATTTGAAAGAGATGTTGAAGTCGAAATCCCTGATTATGACCGCTATTTGCAAGAAAGATTAGGCTAACAAGCGGTCGGTTTACTATAAAATTTTGCAAAATGGGTGTATGATCTCGATCAAATTTTCACCCTATTTTCGAAACTCACTATGTGTAAAATCCAGCCAAATTTATTGATTCGGTTAGATCAATATCGCTTAATTGAAATCAACGGTGTTGATGCCGAAAAATATCTGCAAGGACAATTGACTTGCGATGTATCCAAACTCGCCGATGGCGAGCAAACGCTAACTTGCCATTGTGATCCGAAAGGTAAAATGAGTTCGCTCTTTCGGTTATATCGCAAAACGGCGACGCAATTTTTTATGATTGTTCGACACGAACTACTGCCAGAGGCCTTGGTTCAACTTAAAAAATACGCCGTATTTTCTAAAGTCACGTTCACCGAATTAGACACCGCCATTTTCGGCACAACAAGCGGTGAGATTCTGGCAAAATTTTGCGAGGAAGTGACCGCTTGTGCCCTTCCTGGTACGCCATCCCGCCATCTCTTTTGGGGAGATATTGAACTTGACACCAACCACTCCAGTGACGTGTGGGATTTATTGGATATTCAACATGGTGTGCCTATTTTGCATAAACCGCATCAATTTGAATTAATTCCGCAAGCCGTCAATTTACAGTGTTTGGATCAAGCAATCTCCTTCACTAAAGGCTGTTACATTGGGCAAGAAACGGTCGCAAGAGCAAAATATCGTGGGGCAAATAAACGGGCAATGTTTACCTTTGTGGGTGAATTCCATGGCAGTGAATTGCCTGACATTGCGAGTGCCATTGAGATGCAAATTGGCGAGCATTGGAAATCGACAGGGCTTATTTTAAGCCGAGTGCCGCAAGACAATCATCTCTGGCTGCAAGTGGTATTGAATAAAGAGATAGAACCTGATGCCGCCTTCAGAGTTGGACAAATTCCATTGCAACTGGTTGAGCTCCCTTATTCTTTGGATGAAAACTAATGGAATTTATTTACCCTGACGCGAAGTTGATTGCAGGCGTGGACGAAGTGGGGCGAGGTCCGCTGGTCGGTGCAGTGGTGACGGCCGCAGTGATTCTCGATCCAAATCAAAAAATTGAAGGCTTGGCAGACTCCAAAAAATTGTCAGAAAAACGTCGCCTTGCCCTTGCTGAAGAAATCAAAGCCAAAGCGTTGTGCTGGTCGCTTGGACGTGCTGAACCACACGAAATTGATGAACTCAACATTCTGCACGCCACAATGCTAGCCATGCAACGAGCCGTGGCAGGGCTACGCATTCAGCCTGATTTTGTGTTGGTTGATGGCAATCGTATTCCTGAGTTACCGATGGCAGCTCAAGCAGTGGTAAAAGGCGACAGTTTAGTCGCCGAAATCAGTGCTGCGTCGATTTTGGCGAAAGTCGCACGAGATCAAGAAATGAACGAACTCGACAAACGCTATCCCAACTATCAATTCGCTAAACACAAAGGCTATCCAACCAAATTGCATTTTGAAAAACTGGCAACACTCGGTGCCACACCACAACACCGAAAAAGTTTCGCCCCCGTTGCGAAAGTACTAGGCATTAAATGAAACAACAACGCTATCTCCAACGCTGTTTAGAATGTGACACCGTGGTCGACATTGCAAAAAATTTGCCTAATCAGACCGCTTGTTGTCCAAACTGCGACCAAATTCTTCAACCAGGTAACCGCTGGAATTTACGTCGCTGTGCCATTATCGCGATGTCGATCCTGATTTTATTGCCATTTGCCTTGTTCTTACCCCTGATGAACATTGATTTGCTTGGTGTACAAATTCACGCTTCAGTTTGGGGCGGCGTGTGGAAAATGGCAACGCAAGGCTTTCCTTACACCGCTTTTATGATTTTGCTTTGCTCGGTGGTCATGCCATTTTCTTTTGCGTTGTTGGTTCTCACGATTTGGGTGCAGAAATGGCTTCGACATCGCCCTCGCTACACATTAATTTTTCTCAATAAAGTCAAACAATGGGTGATGTTAGATGTTTATTTAATTGCATTGGCCGTTGCCGCATTTAAAGTGCGTGATTATGCACCGTTATCGTTTGATATTTATTTACTTCCTTTTGTACTCACCACTATTCTGACGATTCTGTTATTTATCAAAATCGCCCCTAAACGGCTATGGAACGAATTTTATCCTGAATATCATTCGTTGGAGCCAGATCACCCCTGCAATCCCACACTTTGCCCTGAGTGTGAATACACCTTTGATGAACGTATTGTTGATGGCAAAGGCCGTCATCGCTGCCCTCGTTGCGAAAGCAATTTAGATGTACCCGATAAAATCAAGCTACAACGGGTTTGGGCCACGCTTATCGCAGGTATTGTGATGATGATCCCGGCAAATATTTTACCGATTTCGTCCACTGAGTTTGCTGGGACAACCTCTGCTGACTCACTGATGAGTGGGGTGCTGCTGTTTATGTCTATGGGAAGCTATGCGGTGGCAGCCATTGTGTTTATTGCCAGTATTGCTGTGCCATTCAGCAAAGTGGCGATCATTTTGTACTTACTGCTTGCCATTCATTATCGTTGGAAACACCCGATTCATTGGCAGATGAAATTGCTACATTACGTTCACTTTGTTGGGCGTTGGTCGATGCTAGATCTATTTGTACTTGCACTGATGATGTCGCTAGTCGAACGTGGGCAAATCATTAGCTTCTCCGTAGGCGATGCGGCGTTCTATTTCGGTGCAGCCGTATTCTTAACGATGATCTCATCATCGAATCTCGATGCCCGAATGCTGTGGCGAATCCACCGAGAGCACCAAAAGCCACCAACAAGCGGTCAGTTCTGAGCGAAATTTTGCAAATTCTCAACAAAGGTTTATACTTCCGCCCCTAATAAACGCTTACTGGAGGCTATTATGCGTATTGATACTTCTGAACTTTGTGATATGTATTCCGACCAAGTCGATGTCGTCGAACCGATTTTTTCGAGTTTCGGCGGACGTTCATCTTTTTTTGGAAAAATCACCACCGTAAAATGCTTTGAAAGCAATGGACTCATTGCAGAAGTCTTGGACGAAGAAGGTCAAGGGCGTGTATTGCTTATCGACGGCGGTGGTGCGGTGCGTCGTGCCTTGATTGATGCCGATTTGGCACAACTTGCCGTAGAGAATGGCTGGGAAGGCATTATTGTAAACGGTGCCGTGCGACAGTTAGATGTTTTAGAAACCTTAGATATTGGGATTCAAGCACTTGCACCAATCCCTGTTGGGGCAGACGATACTAATATTGGTGAAATTGATACGCCTGTCAATTTCGGTGGTGTCAGTTTCCTTCCCGAAGATTATATTTATGCCGACTTAACGGGCATTATTCTTTCTCCTGAACTCTTAGATTTAGATAATGAGTAAAAATGTTGGGCGGTATAAATCATCATCCGCCCTTCTTTTTGTCTAAAAATTCAAATAAAAGTCTCGAGTGAGTGCTTTAAATTCCGCAGTATATTGATTTTCAAGATCGTAGATATCTAACGATTTTTCAAGAAAAGGGCGTTTTTCTCGCCCAAAGGTGATGATCATTCTTTTCGGTAGCTTGCCCGTTTTGGTACAAATTGCCCATTTTTCTACACAAAATAGGTCAAGATCAGTCGCTTGTTCGATCAGCTTTTCACCTGCCATAAAAGGTAAAATCAGACTCATTTTCCCCGTTGGTGCTAACCAATTTTTAGCTTGTTTCAGCCACTCAACATGGCTTTTCACCACTGTTCGAGCTAGATCACGCTGCGGTGAGCGACTCGCAAGAGAGTGTTCAAAATAAGGTGGATTCGTCACAATCAAATCAAACGGCATTGCAAAATGTAGTGAGAAAATATCCGCTTGTTGGATCTGAATCTTCGCTGCCCACGGGCTATTACGCACATTTTGTTGTGCTTGTAGGCAGGCTGCCCTATCTAGCTCAACCCCAACAATTTCAACATCGGATGCCGTCCGCTGAGCCAACATCATCGCAATTAGCCCAGTTCCCGTACCTAAATCAAGCAATCTCCGACCATTTGTAACATCCGCAATTGCCCCCAATAAAATACCATCTGTATTCACTTTCATTGCACATTGGTCATGAGCAATGAAAAAGGACTTAAACTGAAAACCAGTCGCCATCTATTTTCTCAATTTAATCGTTTGAATAGCATGATCGTCACCTTTCACTAAAATCAGATTGGCACGGTCACGACTTGGCAGAATATTCTGTCGTAAATTCAATCCATTGATTTCATTCCAAATTTTCGTTGCTGTTTCAATCGCCTGTTGCTCCGATAGTTTAGAATAATGGTGAAAATAAGAATTCGGATCGGTAAACGCACTGCGGCGAAATTTTAGAAAACGATTAATATACCATTTCAACAATAATTCTTCTTCTGCATCTACATACACAGAAAAATCAACAAAATCTGACAAAAACACATTATGTGGGCTGGCGGGATAATTCATTCCACTTTGCAACACATTGAGACCTTCTAAAATAACAATATCAGGTTGATCGACTTCGTTAAATTGATCAGGAATGATGTCATAGGTCAAATGTGAGTAAATGGGCGCTTTAACATGTCGTTTACCTGATTTAATGTCCGACACGAACTGAATCAAGCGATGAATATCATAAGATTCTGGGAAACCTTTTCGGTTAAGGATATTTTTTTCTTCCAAAACAGATAAAGGATAAAGAAAACCATCAGTGGTAATTAATGACACTTTACGCTCTTCAGGCCAGCTCGATAGTAGTGCTTGTAAAATGCGGGCAGATGTACTCTTTCCAACAGAGACACTCCCTGCAATGCTAATAATGTAAGGCACCTTCGGTGCTTCAACATCAAGAAACTTATGAAGAACCTGCTGACGTTTGATATTCTCATCAATGTAGTAATTAATTAAACGAACTAGGGGCAAATAAATTGCTCTAACTTCATCTAAAGAGAGATCCTCATTGAAACTCAGTAAAGGTTTAAGATCTTTTTCCGTCAATGTCAACGGAACAGACTTCCGAAGTGCCGCCCACTGTTGACGGTCAAAAGTTAAAAAAGGACTAATTTTAGGCGTTTCTGTAGAAAACATTGTGATTGTCTCAGGTTTTACTTCATTTAATAAGTAAAATAGATGTTTAGTGAATAGTGTAAAATATACAATATAAATGACAAAATAGGGCAGATAATCCAATAAAAGCAACTAAAAATATGTAAAAAATCATCACTTTGACTGTTTTACAGTCGAAAAAACGGATTTTTAAAATTTTTTGAAAAAAACACTTGCAAGGTTTTCCGAAAACCCTATAATGCGCATCACTTGCTTACGACAACGCAACGCCGACTTAGCTCAGTAGGTAGAGCAACTGACTTGTAATCAGTAGGTCACCAGTTCGATTCCGGTAGTCGGCACCATCTCGCCAAAGTAATCAAGCATTCAATTAATGTGGAGGGATTCCCGAGCGGCCAAAGGGGGCAGACTGTAAATCTGTTGGCTCAGCCTTCGAAGGTTCGAATCCTTCTCCCTCCACCATCTCTTAATTGAATTCTATGGGACAGACGAATTTAGAACAGCGGGCATCGTATAATGGCTATTACCTTAGCCTTCCAAGCTAATGATGCGGGTTCGATTCCCGCTGCCCGCTCCAAGCGCTGATATAGCTCAGTTGGTAGAGCGCACCCTTGGTAAGGGTGAGGTCGGCGGTTCAAATCCGCCTATCAGCACCACTTCCTTTCTAGCTTCATCTTTTCCTTAGTAAATATACAGAAACAATCGTATTCATTTCTACATTAGGTTAATGTGGTAACGTACCATCGTAACCGTGTTTGTTTAGAGGGACTTTTAAAATGTCTAAAGAAAAATTTGAACGTACAAAACCGCACGTAAACGTGGGTACAATCGGCCACGTTGACCACGGTAAAACAACTTTAACCGCAGCGATTACTACCGTATTAGCAAAACACTACGGTGGTTCTGCTCGTGCTTTCGACCAAATCGATAACGCACCAGAAGAAAAAGCACGTGGTATCACCATCAACACTTCACACGTTGAGTACGATACACCAACTCGTCACTACGCACACGTTGACTGCCCAGGACACGCGGACTATGTGAAAAACATGATTACCGGTGCGGCACAAATGGACGGTGCTATCTTAGTAGTTGCGGCAACAGACGGTCCAATGCCACAAACTCGTGAGCACATTCTTTTAGGTCGCCAAGTAGGTGTACCATACATCATCGTATTCTTAAACAAATGCGACATGGTAGATGACGAAGAGTTATTAGAATTAGTTGAAATGGAAGTTCGTGAACTTCTTTCTCAATACGATTTCCCAGGTGATGACACACCAATCGTACGTGGTTCAGCGTTACAAGCGTTAAACGGCGTGCCAGAGTGGGAAGAGAAAATCCTTGAGTTAGCAGGTCACTTAGACTCTTACATCCCAGAGCCAGAGCGTGCAATCGACAAACCATTCCTTCTTCCAATCGAAGACGTATTCTCAATTTCTGGTCGTGGTACCGTAGTTACTGGCCGTGTTGAGCGTGGTATCATCCGCACTGGTGATGAAGTTGAAATCGTGGGTATCAAAGATACTACGAAAACAACGGTAACTGGTGTTGAGATGTTCCGTAAATTACTTGATGAAGGTCGTGCAGGTGAGAACGTTGGTGCTTTATTACGTGGTACTAAACGTGAAGAAATCGAACGTGGTCAAGTATTAGCGAAACCAGGTTCAATCACACCACACACAGACTTCGAATCAGAAGTGTACGTATTATCAAAAGAAGAAGGTGGTCGTCATACTCCATTCTTCAAAGGTTACCGTCCACAGTTCTACTTCCGTACAACTGACGTAACGGGTACTATCGAATTACCAGAAGGTGTTGAGATGGTAATGCCTGGCGATAACATCAAAATGACTGTAAGCTTAATTCACCCAATCGCAATGGACGAAGGTCTTCGTTTTGCGATTCGTGAAGGTGGTCGTACAGTAGGTGCGGGCGTTGTAGCGAAAATCATCAAATAATTAATTTTTATTAATTATTAAAGCATAAAGAAAGGCGTATCGAAAGATACGCCTTTTTGTTTGGGGCAAAGACTGCAAGCGGTCACTTTGTGATAATATTTGGCAAATCAAGAAATGAAAAATTATTTAAAGATATTTATGCCAATTCAGATTCAACGTTATCTCTACACTATTTTATTTTCCGCCATAGGCTATGGGGCTTATGCTGCAGTGAACGTTTTGTACTTTTTAGATAAAGGATTAAATTTCCAGAGTATTTCCATTCTGTTTATTCTGCTCAACTTGCTCATCTTAATTTGTGAAATCCCAACGGGCTTTTTGGCCGATAAAATCAAGCCTATCAATGCAGTTGTAATCGGATTGCTCATAATTATTGCCTCACGTATCTTATTATTAGCTGATTTTTCTTACGGATTGGAATGTTCAATGATCTTTTATGGTATCGGGCTTTCCTTGATCTCTGGGGCTGCAAATGCCGTTTTAGTGGGGTTAAAATCTTCCTTTAAAGATTCAACTGAAAAACTCTTTTCCTTGAGTGTCATTTATCGAAGTGCTGGAGCCATTCTCGGTGGAATGGGGGCCTATTATTTATTCAAACAAAATAGCCAATATCCTTGGATCTATTCCGCTCTCGCCTACACCATCTCAGCAACGATCTTATTTTATTATCGAAAAGATTATTTGTTTGAGAGCAAAGAGAAATTGCAAGTTCATTCGATTTTACCCCTGATTACCAAGCTCAGCCGCCAATCATTTTTCTGGGCGAGTGTCTTTTATGCTTCATCATCACTCGCACCATTTTTACTCTGGCAACATCTTTTTAAACAGTTTCCTTATGGTCTTGAATATGGGTATTTAATGTTACAAATAGCAATACTCAGTGCAGGAAAAATTGTTCGAATAGTGACATTTACGGAAAAACAGCGAGTAAGGGTGATGCTAGTAAACATAACTGCAATGATATTAATGCCACTATTTACAAGTTCGATGTGGATTCTATTATTATTGCTTGTCACTCATGTTTTTTGCGTAGGGCTACTTAGTATCTTTTTTAGTGCGAATTTCCACGATAATATCAAACAAGAAACTAGAGCAACATCTGAATCAATTATGTCAGCTTTTGATTCTCTCTTTTCATTACCAATGCTGTACCTGATTGGCTATTTTATGGATCAGAAACTTTCTTTACTTGCTTTTGGTATTTCTTGCTTAAGTGGTGCTGTAGCATTGGTATTCTTTCTTCGCTCAAGAAAAAAGCTTAATCCACAAGCGGTTAGTTCCCAATAATATTTTGCAAATACTCATTTGCCAAATATTATCACAAAGTGACCGCTTGCAGTCTTTGCCCCAAACAAAAAGGCGTATCTTTCGATACGCCTTTCTTTATGCTTTAATAATTAATAAAAATTAATTATTTGATGATTTTCGCTACAACGCCCGCACCTACTGTACGACCACCTTCACGAATCGCAAAACGAAGACCTTCGTCCATTGCGATTGGGTGAATTAAGCTTACAGTCATTTTGATGTTATCGCCAGGCATTACCATCTCAACACCTTCTGGTAATTCGATAGTACCCGTTACGTCAGTTGTACGGAAGTAGAACTGTGGACGGTAACCTTTGAAGAATGGAGTATGACGACCACCTTCTTCTTTTGATAATACGTACACTTCTGATTCGAAGTCTGTGTGTGGTGTGATTGAACCTGGTTTCGCTAATACTTGACCACGTTCGATTTCTTCACGTTTAGTACCACGTAATAAAGCACCAACGTTCTCACCTGCACGACCTTCATCAAGTAATTTACGGAACATCTCAACACCAGTTACCGTTGTTTTCGTAGTATCTTTGATACCCACGATTTCAACTTCATCACCAGTGCGGATGATACCACGCTCAACACGGCCAGTAACTACGGTACCACGACCAGAAATTGAGAATACGTCTTCGATTGGAAGAAGGAATGGTTTGTCGATTGCACGCTCTGGCTCTGGGATGTAAGAGTCTAAGTGACCTGCTAACTCAAGGATTTTCTCTTCCCACTCTGGCACGCCGTTTAACGCTTGTAACGCTGAACCACGTACGATTGGTGTGTCATCACCTGGGAAATCGTATTGAGAAAGAAGTTCACGAACTTCCATTTCAACTAATTCTAATAACTCTTCGTCATCTACCATGTCGCATTTGTTTAAGAATACGATGATGTATGGTACACCTACTTGGCGACCTAAAAGAATGTGCTCACGAGTTTGTGGCATTGGACCGTCTGTTGCCGCAACTACTAAGATAGCACCGTCCATTTGTGCCGCACCGGTAATCATGTTTTTCACATAGTCCGCGTGTCCTGGGCAGTCAACGTGTGCGTAGTGACGAGTTGGTGTATCGTACTCAACGTGTGAAGTGTTGATGGTGATACCACGTGCTTTTTCTTCTGGTGCGTTATCGATTTGGTCGAAAGCACGAGCAGAACCACCGTAGTGTTTTGCTAATACGGTAGTAATCGCTGCGGTTAAAGTTGTTTTACCGTGGTCAACGTGGCCGATTGTACCCACGTTTACGTGCGGTTTTGTACGTTCAAATTTTTCTTTAGACATTGCTAATGTTTCCTATGTAAGCCCCGTAGTGCGAAATGCACTACGGAAATTGATTAAATCAAATTACTTTTTACGTGCTTCAATAACAGCTGCTGCGACACTTGAAGGTGCTTCAGCATATTTTAACGGTTCCATTGAGTATGATGCACGACCTTGAGTTTGTGAACGGAGATCTGTTGCGTAACCAAACATTTCTGAAAGCGGAACTTCCGCATTGATTTTAACAACAAATTCATTTGCCTCTTGACCGTTTACCATCGCACGACGACGGCTTAAGTCACCAATTACATCACCAACGTAATCTGGCGGAGTTTCTACTTCAACCTTCATGATTGGCTCAAGTAGAACAGGATTTGCTTTTGCGAACGCCGCTTTAAATGCTAATGACGCTGCAAGTTTAAACGCTAATTCAGATGAGTCAACATCATGGTATGAACCGAAATGTAAACGCACACCTAAATCTACTACAGGATAACCGGCTAATGGACCAGACTTAAGCTGCTCTTGGATACCTTTGTCAACTGCAGGGATATATTCACCAGGGATTACGCCACCTTTGATTTCATTTACGAACTCATAACCAGGACCCTCAGGATCTAATGGATATAAGTCGATAACAACGTGACCGTATTGACCACGACCACCAGATTGTTTTGCGTGTTTACCTTCAACATCTTTAACTGTAGTACGGATAGTTTCACGATAAGATACTTGCGGTTTACCGATGTTCGCTTCCACTTTGAACTCACGTTTCATACGGTCCACAATGATATCTAAGTGTAACTCACCCATACCAGAGATGATAGTTTCGCCAGACTCTTCATCAGTATGAACACGGAATGAAGGGTCTTCTTGTGCTAAACGACCTAATGCTAAGCCCATTTTCTCTTGGTCAGCTTTGGTTTTTGGCTCTACCGCAACAGAAATTACTGGCTCTGGGAATTCCATACGCTCAAGAATGATTGGGGCATCGATCGCACATAATGTGTCGCCAGTACCAACATCTTTCAAGCCGATTGCTGCAGCGATGTCGCCCGCACGAACTTCTTTGATCTCTTCACGTTTGTTAGCGTGCATCTGTACGATACGTCCAAAACGTTCACGTTTTTGCTTCACAGAGTTCAATACAGTATCACCTGAATTGATTACACCCGAATACACACGGAAGAAAGTTAAGTTACCAACAAATGGGTCCGTTGCAATTTTAAATGCGAGTGAAGAGAATGGCTCATCATCGCTTGCATGACGTTCACCTTCCGTTTCGTCTTCGTTGATACCTTTAATTGCAGGAATGTCTGTTGGTGCAGGTAAATAATCAATTACCGCATCAAGCATCGCTTGAACACCTTTATTTTTAAATGCTGAACCACAGCAAACAGGAATCACCTCACCTGCTAAGACACGTTGACGTAATGCAGATTTGATTTCTTCTTCTGTTAACTCTTCTCCAGAAAAGAATTTTTCCATTAACTCTTCTGATACTTCTGCTGCTGCTTCCACGAGCATTTCACGACGCTCTTGACATGCATCTAACATGTCTGCTGGGATATCTTCATAAACAAATGACATCCCTTGGTCAGCATCATTCCAGTTAATCGCTTTCATTTTGATTAAATCAACAACCCCTTTGAAATTCTCTTCTGAACCAATTGGAAGTTGTAATGCAACTGAGTTACCACCTAAACGGGTTTTGATTTGATCAACCACACGCAAGAAGTTAGCACCAGTACGGTCCATCTTGTTTACAAACGCAATACGTGGCACTTGGTATTTATTTGCTTGACGCCATACAGTTTCAGATTGTGGTTGAACACCACCTACTGCACAGTAAACCATGACTGCACCGTCAAGAACACGCATTGAACGTTCTACTTCAATGGTAAAGTCAACGTGTCCAGGAGTATCGATAACATTGATACGGTGTTCTGGGTATTGTTTTGACATGCCAGACCAAAATGCTGTAGTAGCCGCAGAAGTAATAGTGATACCACGCTCTTGTTCTTGTTCCATCCAGTCCATTGTTGCTGCACCATCGTGCACTTCGCCTAATTTATGGCTTTTACCTGTATAGAAAAGGATACGCTCAGAGGTAGTTGTTTTACCTGCGTCGATGTGAGCACTGATACCGATGTTACGATATCGCTCAATAGGAGTTGTACGAGCCATTATTCTTACCTTATTTTGTAATCTAATGTGAATTTATATATGTAATAGGCTTCATCACAGATTTTGAGATGAAGCCTACAAAAGTCAAAAGCTTATTACCAACGATAGTGAGCAAACGCTTTGTTAGCTTCAGCCATACGGTGAACATCTTCACGTTTTTTCACTGCTGAGCCTTTGTTGTCTGCTGCATCAGAAAGTTCGTTAGCTAAACGAAGTGCCATTGATTTGTCACCACGTTTACGAGCAGCTTCAATGATCCAACGCATTGCTAATGCATTACGACGAGTTGGGCGAACTTCTACTGGCACTTGGTAAGTAGAACCGCCAACACGGCGAGACTTAACTTCAACCGTTGGGCGTACGTTTTCAAGTGCTGCATCAAATGCTTCTAACGCTTCTTTGCCTGAACGTTGAGATAGCGTTTCTAATGCATCATACACAATGGATTCTGCGATAGATTTTTTACCATCTACCATTAAAACGTTAATGAATTTTGCAAGTAATTCTGATCCGAATTTTGGATCTGGGAGGATCTTGCGTTGACCTACATCACGACGACGTGGCATTTTAATTTCTCCGTATTATAAAATCTTCAGGATTTTCCAAAACTCTAATGTAAGGTAAGCCTTACAGGAACTGGAGTTTGTGGTAATTTTTTAAAAAATTAGACGTTTGGCCTTACTTAACGGAGAACCATTAAGATTTAGGACGCTTAACGCCGTATTTAGAACGACCTTGTTTACGGTCTTTAACGCCTGCACAGTCTAATGCACCGCGTACAGTGTGGTAACGCACACCCGGTAAGTCTTTAACACGACCACCACGGATTAATACAACACTGTGCTCTTGAAGGTTATGACCTTCACCACCGATATAAGAAGTAACCTCAAAACCATTCGTTAAACGGATACGACATACTTTACGTAACGCTGAGTTTGGTTTTTTAGGAGTTGTAGTATATACACGAGTACATACACCACGTTTCTGCGGGCAAGCCTCTAATGCAGGAACGTTGCTTTTTACAACCTTTTTCACACGCGGTTTGCGTACTAGCTGGTTGATAGTTGCCATTAATTAAGCTCCAGTTAAAAATAAAAAATAATTAAAAACGCCCTTTCATAGACGAAAGGACGGCAAATTCTAGAGTAATTATTACCCAATGTCAAGCTATTTACCGCTTTGCCTTTTGCTCTGATACATGGCACCGAACAAGGAAATTCACTATAATGATTGGCAATTTTCAGCCTTTCTTTATTAAGGAATTATCCATGACCCAAACTAAAATCGGTGTACTCCTTGCTAACCTTGGTACCCCCGATGAACCGACGACACCCGCTGTTAAACGCTATCTACGCCAATTTTTAAGCGATCCTAGAGTAATTGACCTCCCCCGCTTAAAATGGTTACCGATACTCAACTTTTTCGTTCTACCAAAACGTTCACCAAAAGTGGCTGAAGCCTATAAAGCAATTTGGTCAAATGAAGGTTCTCCTTTACTTGCCATTTCTCGCCAGCAACAGAAAGCGGTACAAGCCTATTTTGATAGCCATCACTGCAACGTTGTTGTTGAATTAGGCATGAGCTACGGTAATCCAAGCATTGAAAAAGCGGTAGAGAGCCTGATTACTCAAGGTGTGGAAAAAATTATTGTATTACCGTTATATCCACAATATAGCTCAAGTACAACAGCTTCCGTATTTGATGCTTTTGCTCGTGCCTTACAGATGCACAAAAAAATGGTGCCATTTGAATTTATTCATAACTACCACGACCACCCTCTTTATATTCAAGCCCTTGCCAATACGGTTCAACTTGCAGAAGATGAACTGTTGCTTTTCTCGTTCCACGGTATTCCGCAACGCTATGAAACAGAAGGTGATTTCTATGCTGATCATTGCCGAGCAACTGCTCACTTAGTTGTGGAAAAACTCGGATTGCAACCAAATCAATGGTTTATTTCATTTCAATCTCGCTTCGGCAATGAAACATGGTTACAACCCTACACAGATGAAACCTTGCAAACATTTCCAGCGAATAATGTAAAAAATGTTGCCGTAATCTGCCCTGGATTTTCGGCAGATTGTTTAGAAACACTCGAAGAAATTGCGGAAGAAAATCGTGAAAACTTTGTGAATGCGGGTGGGAAAAACTATCGCTACATTCCTGCGTTAAATGCGAGCGACGATCATATTCAGTTGTTGGTTAAACTCATTGAAGAAAAATGCTAATCACAAGCGGTCAGTTCCATCAGCAAATTTGCAAAAAATGCTCAGGAACTGACCGCTTGTAACCATTAGGCTTTTGGCTTGTCTTGATCGTGATTGCCAAGGAATTTACCAATCAATGCCTTACCCAGCTCTGACTGATTCAGTCCTTCTAAGGTGGCGGCTAATTTTGTACCGCCGGTAGAGCTAAATAATTCCCCTACACGCTCAATACCTTTATCTACCTTCGCTTCATTGATGATGAATTTCATATCTGAATTCGCAAGGGCTTTGGCCTGTTCGATACCAATTGCTTGATTCGCTTCGATTTGGCGAATACTCACAAGATACTGCTGATACCCCACATTGCTACCAATTTCTTTTGCTAATTCAATTTGACCAGAAACCAAAGAAATTTCGAGTTTTTGTTTCGCATCGGCCTCCGCAGTACCAATTTTTGCGATACCTTGTGCTTCTTTATCTTTTGTTTCAAGCAATGCTTCCGCAGCTAAGAAGGCTTTCTGCTTTTCCCCTTCCGCTACCAAAATTTGATGCTGCTTCTCGGCTTCAGAGTCGATGATCAAGGCATTGCGATTAGCTTCTGCTTTAATTTCTTGCGTGCGTTTGTCTTGATCGGCTTTGACGATTTGCACATCTTTCGCAATCTCCGCCTGCTTCACTTCCGCCACCCGTTTAACGTCCATTTCACGCTCTTTGGTGATTTTTTCCTGCTCTTTTACACGTTGTTGAGCCTGCTCATTGGAAATTGCTACTTCTCGTTGATTTTCAACGGTTTTCAAACCCACTTCTTTTTCTGCTTCTTGTTGCTTCACATCGGATTCTTTTTTCGCTTCAATTTCGGCAATTTGAGCTTCTTTTTGGTTACGAGCGACTTCAACACGGCTCTCTTTTTCAATGAAGGATTTTTTGATTTCCATAATATTGAGAATCACATGAGAGTTGCCACTGTCACGAATATCCATTAACTCGATCGTTTTAACTGGCTCAATCCCCCAATTTTTTAACTGCTCTTTTACTGCCGTGGTGAAATCATCACCCAATTCGGAACGCACTTGTAAAATATCATTAAGATTGCGACTAGAAAGAATGGAACGCACAGAACCTTGAATAATATCAACAAGTTGTGCATTCATATCACGGAAATCCGACACACGTTGAGCCGCTAAATTAGAATCTGAAATACGGAAGAATGCGGTCAAATCCACCACAAAAGGCAAACGCTCTAAATCGTAGGCTTCGTAGTTATCGATTTTGATTGAGAATACTGACACGGGCAACACAATGGTGCTCACCCCGATGACAGGCAGCCAAGAAGGGAAAGCATAATAAACGTTACCATTGCCGGTGTCTTTACCATAAGAAGTGGTTTTACCGCCTGACTGAACAATATGCACCTCGTTGGTTTTTACCACACGGCGGAACATCAAGGCGATGATCAAACTTACGATCAACAAGCCCACTACGGCGATCCCACCAATAAAGTAATAAAGCTCCATTTTTTGCTCCTTATATAAAATAGACTGTGCAATTTTAGCAAACAAGCGGTCACTTTTTACAAAAATTTTGCAAATTTTTGCGTCTCATTCCGCCTTTGTTATAATCACCGCAATTTTTCGTATTGTCGGGCAAAATTAAGGTAAAAATGGGATTATTTGAATCGATATTGATTATTGGCGTACTGATTGTGGTGAGTGCGGTAATTTCGTCGGCGGAAATTTCGTTGGCGGGGGCGAGAAAACTCAAATTACAGAATTTAGCCAACGAGGGCAATCAAAAAGCCCAAAAAGTATTGGAGCTGCAGGAACAACCGGGGCAATTTATTACCGTGGTTCAAATTGGGTTGAATATGGTGGCGATTCTAGGTGGTATGATTGGCGAAGGATCTATCACGCCTTATGTACATCAATTTCTTGCCAAATATAGCCAAGCTGAATGGTTAGACAGTGCAGCATCGTGGCTGTCGTTTGCGTTGGTGACGATCTCCTTTATTTTGCTGGCGGATTTAATGCCAAAACGGTTGGCAATGGCAAATCCTGAAAAAGTGGCATTGAAATTGGTGGGGGTGATGAGCCTAACCATCTTACTGCTCAAGCCATTCGTGTTGCTGTTTGATGCGATTGCCAACGGGCTGTTTCGTTTGCTTCGCATTTCGACCGTTCGCCAAGACAATATGACGCCTGAAGATATTATCGCAATGGTGGATGCAGGGGCAGAAGCGGGGGTGCTAAAAACGCAAGAACATTATCTGATCGAAAACATTCTTGATATGCAACAACGCACCGTCACGTCAACAATGACCACCCGTGAAAACATTGTATTTTTGGATAAGTCCTTCACTCGTCAGCAAATTTTCGAAACATTACAGCAAAATTCGCACTCAAAATTGCTGATTTCGGACGGTAGCATCGACAAAATTATCGGCTATGTGGAGTCGCACACCTTGCTGACACTCTTTTTGCAGGAAGAAAAAGTCTCGCTTACCGATAATCGTGTGCTACGCAAGGCGTTGTACATTCCTGACACACTTTCGTTGTATGAAGTGTTGGAGCTGTTTAAGTCCTCAGGCGAAGATTTTGCGGTGATTATCAACGAATATGCGTTGGTGGTGGGCATTGTGACACTCAATGATGTGATGAGCATTGTAATGGGCGAGTTGGTGTCAAACGAGGAAGAACAGATTGTCCGCCGTGACCAAGACTCATGGCTGATTGATGGTTCAACGCCGCTGGAGGATGTGATGCGAGCGTTGGATATTATTGAATTTCCTAACCAAGAAAACTACGAAACTATTGGCGGATTTATGATGTATATGCTACGCAAAATTCCGAAAAAGACCGATTTTGTGTTATATGACCGCTACAAATTTGAAATTATTGACACTGAAAATCTGAAAATCGATCAACTGATGGTGTCGTTGCGTAAAGATCTCTCACAGGAAACCTTATGATTACCCTTTATCACAATCCAAAATGCAGCAAATCTCGCGAAACGTTAGCCATTTTGCGTGAGGCTGGCGTTGAACCAACGATTGTTGAATATTTAGTTACCCCCCTTTCCGCAGAATTGATTGAGAAATTGATTCACGAAAGTGGGGTGAGTATCGAACAGGCATTACGCACCGATGTTGAAGAATATCAACAGTTTATCGAAGGCAAAGCCTTGAGCGACAACGAAATCATTGCCTTAATGTCGGCTCACCCTCGGCTACTCAACCGCCCTTTCGCCAGCGGTCAAAAAGGCACAAAATTTTGCAGACCGCCTGAGTTAGTGAAGGACTTGTTGTAATGCAATCAAACCACTCGTGTGGAACGAGCGGTATCTGTTTTGGTAAAAGAACTGCTGTAAATTTGCAAAAAACTTGAAGAAAATGACCGCTTGTCACCTAAGCTAAGGTATCAACATGAAAAAAATCCTACTTTTAAACGGCCCCAATCTCAATATGTTGGGCAAACGTGAACCGCATATTTATGGCTCGCAAACCTTGGCAGATATTGAACAACGTCTGCAACAACAAGCCGCAGCACAAGGTTTTCAGCTCGCATTTTTCCAAGCCAATGGTGAACAGCCATTGATTGAACGTATTCACCAAGCCTTTCAAAATACCGATTTCATTATCATCAACCCCGCTGCTTTTACCCATACCAGTGTCGCATTACGAGATGCGTTACTGGCGGTGGCAATTCCATTTGTGGAAGTGCATTTGTCAAATGTACATAGCCGCGAGCCGTTCCGCCATCACTCCTATTTAAGCGATGTGGCAAAAGGAGTGATCTGCGGCCTGGGGGCAAAAGGCTACGATTATGCGTTAGACTATGCTATCCATTTTCTTAAAAAGAGCGGAATAAACTGATTGGATCAGTGACAAAACTGAGCTATTTTCGCCAATTTTGTAAGATTTTCATCGCAAATTTGACGAAATTCAGGTAATCTACGCACCGGTTTTTTGCCCTGTTTTATTTGGGCATTCTCGTTATTCTATTCACATTTAAAACGGATCTCACTATGGATATTCGCAAAATCAAAAAACTTATCGAGCTTGTTGAAGAATCAGGCATCACCGAATTAGAGGTTTCAGAAGAAGAAGGCACAGTTCGCATTAGTCGTGCAGCACCTGTTGCCACTCCAGCTCCAGTGCAATATGTCGCCGCACCACAAGCCCCTGCGGCTCCAGCACCTGCAACAGCTGCTCCAGCAGCCCCTGTCGCAACACCAGCCCCAGTAGCTGCAGATATCAGCGGTCATGCGGTGCTTTCTCCAATGGTGGGAACGTTCTACCGTAGCCCAAGCCCAGATGCTCCGCCATTTGTTGAAGTGGGTAAAACGGTAAAAGTAGGTGATTCACTTTGCATTGTAGAAGCAATGAAAATGATGAACCGTATCGAGTCAGACAAAGCTGGTGTAATTAAAGCAATTTTAGTCAATGACGGCGAAGCAGTTGAATTTGACCAAAAACTCTTCATCATCGAATAATTTCTTCTACAAGCGGTGAGATTCTCAAAACGTTTTGCAAATCTGATTTGCAAAACTTTCCTAACATCTGACCGCTTGTCTTACCAAAGGACAAACTCATGTTAGAAAAAGTTGTCATTGCCAATCGTGGCGAAATTGCATTACGCATTTTGCGTGCCTGTAAAGAACTAGGCATCAAAACCGTTGCAGTACACTCAACTGCCGACCGTGAACTTAAACACGTTCTTCTCTCTGACGAAACCATCTGTATCGGCCCAGCCCCATCTACCAAAAGCTACTTAAACATTCCAGCGATCATTGCTGCAGCTGAAGTGACGGGTGCGGACGCTATTCACCCAGGCTACGGATTTTTATCTGAAAATGCCAATTTCGCAGAGCAGGTGGAGGCATCTGGCTTAGTCTTTATCGGCCCAACGGCCGATGTGATTCGCTTAATGGGCGATAAAGTGTCGGCGATCACTGCGATGAAAAAAGCGGGCGTACCTTGCGTACCTGGTTCAGATGGACCAGTTGGTAACGATGTCGCAAAAAATAAAGAGATTGCTAAGAAAATCGGCTATCCAGTGATTATCAAAGCGTCCGGTGGTGGCGGTGGTCGTGGAATGCGTGTGGTTTATAACGAGAAAGATTTGGAAGAATCGATCGCAATGACCAAAGCAGAAGCGAAAGCAGCATTCAACAACGATATGGTGTATATGGAGAAATACCTTGAAAATCCACGCCATATCGAAATCCAAGTGCTTGCGGATACCCACGGCAATGCCGTTTATTTAGCCGAGCGTGACTGTTCAATGCAACGCCGCCACCAAAAAGTAGTGGAAGAAGCCCCTGCACCGGGTATTAGTGATGAATTACGTAAATCTATTGGTGAACGTTGTGCTAATGCGTGTATCGAAATCGGCTATCGTGGTGCAGGCACTTTTGAGTTTTTATACGAAAATGGTGAATTTTATTTCATTGAAATGAATACTCGTATTCAAGTGGAACACCCTGTGACTGAAATGATCACGGGCGTAGATTTGGTGAAAGAGCAGTTGCGTATTGCCGCAGGTTTACCACTGTCGATTAAACAAGAAGACATCAAAGTGCGTGGACACGCTATCGAATGCCGTATTAACGCTGAAGATTCCAAAACCTTCTTACCATCGCCAGGAAAAATCGGACGGTTACACGTTCCAGGTGGTTTAGGCGTACGTTGGGATTCGCATATTTACTCAGGCTATGCGGTTCCGCCACACTACGATTCAATGATCGCCAAACTCATCACTTACGGGGAAACGCGTGAAATTGCCATTCGTCGTATGGAAAATGCCTTAAGCGAAACAATTGTAGAGGGTATCAAAACCAATATTCCACTTCATCAACAAATTCTCTCCGATGAAAACTTCCGAGCAGGTGGCACCAATATCCACTATCTCGAGAAAAAATTAGGATTAAAATAGTAGACACAAAAAAACCGCACTGACGTGCGGTTTTTTACATTTACGGGTTGCGTTTTTGTTCAATCGTTTCAAGCAATTTTTGTACCGATTCATCGGCAAAAATATCACTCACATTGCGGCTGAGTTTACGTCGCCAGTTTGGATATTCGGTGCTAGTGCCAGGGATATTTACTGGCTCCAACATATTTAGCCAATCCTCTGGTTGCGTACCAAATAGCACACTGTTGGTGTCCGCCACATAGCTTTGAAGCTGGTGGTTGAAGTTTTGAGTGATACCGTAATAATCTGGCTCAAGTTCCTGCACCGCCTCTACCGCAGCACGAATTTTCAGCTTGTTTTCGTGGCGAGTTTTGTAAAGCTGCTCAAGCACTTCTGGGTTTGGATACACATCAAAACGCTGCCCTAACTCAAAATCGTAGGTTTTCCAGTAGCCTTGTACTGTTGGTAAATCATGGGTGCTAAGGGTAGTCATCGCTTGGTATGGGTAGTTTGCCAGCGGTTTGCTTGCTCCTTCTTCATACTCAAAATAGAAAATGTTGTAGGCTAAAATACCTTTGCTTTCAAGGGATTCTAACATTCCGTCAGGCACCGTTCCGAGAGCTTCGGCGATGATCAAACAGTGGTGGCGTTGGCTTTCTAATGCCAAGATCGAAAGCAGATCTTCTAACGGATATTTTACATACACGCCATTTTTGGCTGAATCGCCTTTAGGCACCCACCACATTCTCGCAAAGCCAAGAATATGGTCAATCCGCAATGCCCCACAATCTTTCATATTGGCACGCAATAAGTCGATAAATGGTTGATAACCACGCTCAGCAAGCACTTCTGGGTGCATTGGCGACAGCCCCCAGTTCTGCCCTTGTGGTGCCAAAATATCTGGCGGAGCCCCCACCGATGCTCCAAGGACATAAAGCTCTTTATCTGCCCAAGTTTCCGCACCATTATCTGCCACGCCTACGGCTAAATCGCGGTAAAAACCGATTGGCATTTGTAGCTGTTTAGCCAGTTCATTACAGGCCTTGAGTTGTTGCTGTGCGACAAATTGCAGCCACATATGGAAGCGGACCAATTCCGCTTGAGCATTTTGGAACTCGGCAACGCAAGCGGTCTGATAATCTTGGAATTTTGCATCCCAAGACGACCAACCATATTGATCGGCAAATTGGGAAGAAAGCCACTCGTGCAAGGCATCAAAAGTCGCCTGCACTTTGAGTGATTCGCCATTTTCTTCGATGAATTTCTCGAAGGCAGTTTGATCTTGCTGTTTGAACTGCTTGTAAGCTAGGCGTAAGCCTGCCAATTTCAGCCACATCACCTGCGAATAATCCACATACTCTTTTTGGCGAGCCTCTTTCAACTGTTGTTGGATCGCATCGGAATAGAACCACGCCGTGGCTTCTGCACTTTGACGGAAAGCATCAATGGCTGGCACGTTGATGTAGATGATGTTTTGCCATAAGCGAGAAGATGGACTGTACGGGCTTGCTCCTTCTGGATTAGCAGGGAAAAGGGAATGGATTGGGTTTAGCCCCACAAAATCACCACCTTTTTCCGCCAGTTTGACTAAGAATTGTTGCAGATCACCGAAATCACCGATCCCCCAGTTTTGTTCAGAACGTAGGGTGTAAAGCTGTAAAATCGATCCCCACAATTTCTTTTTCTGTTGTAATTCAATAGGTTGGAAAGCCGTTTCAGGCGTGATAATTACACGGCATGCCGTACCGTCAAAACTGAGTTGGTGGTAGCCGAGAGGTAGATCGGCTGGCAATGCAAGCTGATTTTTTTTGCATTTTCCTGTTAACACTTGACCGCTTTCAAGGGTAAGCTGCCAGCTTTTTGTGCTGTTTTTTGGCAAGGTGAATGCCACTGCTTCGCCTTGTTTTGCCACTTTAACGGGAGGTAGAACGCCTGCCGCTTTTGGCTCACCTAATAGCTCTGCGATTTTGGCATAAACATCAGGCGCTGGGCGAATTTTCTCGCCGTGTTCATCGATAAAGTAAGGGTTAATAAATGCGTGCTGTTGGTTCATTGTTACTGCTCTTTATATGATTTAATACAAAATAGTTTAATTCTGCCCCCGCTTTAGCGGGGCAGAATTTGTTCTTTTAGCCCTTCACCCCACCAGCGGTTAAACCACCGACTAGCCAGCGTTGTGCGATGATAAACACCACGGTGATTGGGATAGCGGAGAGAATTGCAGCGGCGGCGAAGTCGCCCCATAGGTAGTTTTGTGGGTGGAGATATTGCTGCATTCCCACGGCTAAGGTGTAGTTATCCACATCACGCAATAAGAGCGATGCGACTGGCACTTCGATGATAGCGGCGATGAAAGCTAGAATAAACACTACCGCCAAAATCGGTACGGAAAGTGGTAATAAAATCAAACGGAAAGTCTGCCACGGGGTCGCACCGTCAAGGGCGGCGGCTTCTTCAAGAGAGTTGTCGATCGTCTCAAAATAACCTTTGATCGTCCAAACGTGCATTGCAATCCCCCCCAAGTAAGCGAAGATCACACCGCCGTGCGTGTTTAAGCCTAAGAATGGAATGTAATCGCTCAAGCGGTCAAACAATGCATATAACGCCACCAAGGAAAGTACTGCAGGGAACATTTGGAAAATCAACATACTCTGCATTAACACTTTTTTGCCCGCAAAACGGAAACGAGCGAAAGCGTAGGCGGCTGTGGTCGATAAAATCAACGTAATTAATGCCGTGATACCTGCCACTTTTACTGAGTTCCATAGCCATAATAAAACAGGGAATGGCGGAGGGGTCACGGTGCCGTCAGGGTTAGTCACGCTAAAACCGAGAGCCAATTTCCAGTGTTCAAAGGAAATTTGGCTTGGAATGATTTCCCCTAAAGCCAAGTTACCTGGGCGAAGGGAGATGCCCAATATCATAAATAATGGGAACATAATCAACGCACAAAAGGTGATAAGAAAAAAGTGGGTGGCAAATAACCGCACTTTCATTGATTTAGGTTGGACAATTGCCATAGTAGTATCCTTTTTATTTCATTCTGCACTCGCTTCACTAGGGGAGGAGGTAAGAGAAACGAGCCGAAAGGGACATTGGTAAAATTTTACATTAATCTGACCGCTTGTCTGCCCCCATACTTTGTAAGATACGTCTCCCTCAAGCGGGGGCAACATGATGATCTAATTACTCATTCGACAACTTCGTCAAGCGGATTTGGAATAAGGCTAACGCACTGACTAGCAAGAAGATAATCACTGAAATCGCTGCAGCTAAACCGAAATCTTGCGTACCGCTGCCTTCAAAGGCAATTCGGTAGGTATAGCTCACTAACAAGTCAGTATGCCCTGCTGGTGTGGTGGTCCCAACCATATTTGGTCCACCCACGGTTAATAATTGAATCAATACGAAGTTATTAAAGTTAAAGGCGAAACTGGCGATCATCAACGGCATTAATGGCTTAATCAATAACGGCATGGTAATGCGAGTGAAGTTTTGCCAAACGGTCGCACCATCAATCGCCGAAGCTTCATATAAGTCTTGTGGAATTGCCTTGAGAAAGCCCATACAGACGATCATTATATACGGGTACCCTAACCACGTATTAACAATCAACAACATAATTTTCGCGAGTGTCGGATCGTTAAACCATTCGGGACGGATACCAAACAAGTTATTTAAGATCAGGTTGATTTCCCCAAAACTTTGGTTGAACAAACCTTTGAATACCAAAATAGAGATAAAGCCAGGAACAGCGTACGGCAAAATCAGTAACAAGCGGTAAGTAGCTTTGCCTTTCAGCGGCTCCCATTGCACTAAGGAGGCAAAAATCATGCCAAGTAGTGTAGTGAAAATCACGGTTAAAAAGGCGAATGTCACCGTCCAAATAAAGATTTTAATGAACGGACCTTGTACGCCTTTATCCGTGACGATTTTCACAAAATTTTGCCATCCCGTCACCACGGTATAACCCGGCTCTAAGCGTTCACCCACAAAATTACCTTGAGCATCAACCAATTGGAAAAAGCCAATATCATCGTTTGGGCGATACGTTTTGCCCGACTCCATATTAGTAAGCTCTTGCTTGCTCTCGTCAAATTGATAGCGTGGCTTGAGTTCAGCAAACTGACGCAGACCACTCATTGACAGACTTTCCCCCGTTGGCAACTCCACCGTAATGCCTTGCAATTTGGTTCGGTTCTGGGTAATCACTTTTAGTGGTACTACCGCAGACGTTGGCAGAGATTCACTCTCTTTCACCGTCACATCACCTGCCAGATTTTCTACTGCAAGCGGTTCTGAAAGGTAATTTTTTTGTGATGTCGGATGACTAAACGCTAATTGGTATTGCCCATTACCTGCATCAAACAGTTTGAAATCAAACTTCTCACCCGCAGAATAACGTTGGCTTTGTAGCTGTTTAAGCACCTGCTCATAACTTAGTTGGTTCGTACCACTGTAATTGGTAAAGGCAATCACTACCGTACAAAGTAGCGGAAACACCACAAAAATGCCAATGGCAGCGACCCCTGGGTAGAGATAACGCCAGCGGTAAGTTTTTTGATTGCTAAAAATATAAATACCCGACGTCACTACAACCAACGCTAACAATGCGAAAAGAATTTCACCTTGCAGATAAATAGTGAAGACAAGATAAAATGAAATAAAATAGAGCAGCCCCACAAAAGCTCTTTTGCTCCAAACTTGAGCGGGCGAGAGTGTTGGTTGGGTCATGGATAACATTGAATGTTCCTTTTATTTACTGCTGGTAGGAATAATGGGGTTGTGAGAGCAGATCTATATATCCGCCCGATAACCCCGAAAGCGTTTTATGAGATGAATAATGTTATCTTTGCGGGCGGACACATAGGTCCGCCCCTACATTATTGGGATGTTTTATTACTCTTTCTCAATTTTTGCTTGAGCTTCATCAAGTGCTGCTTTCACTGATTGACGACCCGTCACCGCTGCATTGATTGCTGCTTTTTCAGAGTACCAGAAGCGACTCATTTGCGGAATATTTGGCATCACCTCACCGTTTTCTGCATTTTGCATCGTTGCGGCAATGCGTGAATCAGATGCTAATTTCGCTTGATAGCTTTTTAATGCCACTGCACCAAGTGGTGCATCTTTATTCACAGTTTCTAAGCCCATATCAGTCAGCAAGTGGTTTTCTAAGAACTCTTTAGCCAAGTCTTGGTTTGGGCTGGCTGAGTTCACTGCGGCACTTAATACGCCTACAAACGGTTTAGATGGTTTGCCATTTAAAGTTGGCAATACCGCCACCCCGTAGTTGATACCACTTTTCTCGATATTTGCCCAAGACCAAGGGCCGTTAATCGTCATTGCGGTATTACCTTTATTGAAAGAGGCCTCAGACACCGAGTAGTCCATATCGGCATTGATCACTTTATTTTTTACCAAATCAACTACAAACTGTAAGCCTTTTTGTGCCGCCTCGTTGTTTACCCCAATATCTTTCACATCGTAACCGTTTGGCGTGACTTTAAAGGCATAAGCACCTTGTGAAGAAGAAATTGGCCAAGTAAAGTACGGCTCTTGTAAATTCCACATGATCGCAGATTTACCTTTTGCACGCAGTTCTTTATCCAATTTCTCTACTTCTTCCCAAGTTTTCGGCGGATTTGGCACCAAGTCTTTGTTGTAAATTAAAGAGAGAGACTCAATGGCGATTGGATAAGCGATTTGTTTGCCGTTATATTTAGTTGCCTCCCAACCGATGTCAGACAATTTCGCTTTAAATTCTGCAGAGGGTTGCACTTCGGCTAATAAACCTGCTTGTGCATAACCACCAAAACGGTCGTGAGCGAAAATAATGATATCTGGGCCATCACCTGTTGATGCCACTTGCGGATAGAGTTCTTCCAATTTTCCTGGATGCTCAACTACCACTTTCACGCCAGTATCCGCTTCAAATTTTTTACCCACTTCGGCTAGACCGTTGTAACCCTTATCAGCACTAATCCAGATGTTTAATTGCCCTTCTACAATTTTCGCACTTACACCTTGTGCGACAAATAAACCTGCAAGAACGGCTAAAGCTGTTTTTGTTAATTTTTTCATGGAATGTTCCTCATAAGTAAATGGAATTTTTCAGCAGTATCTTTATTTATTACACCCTAAGAAGCATCATTCCCCCTTCTCATACCCCATCAAGAAATTCGTGATCTAGTTCTCATTTTTTAATTCCCACACTAAATTTGTGAAGTGAATCACAAAAAATCACTCCATTTTTGTGATCTCGCTCACAAAACAAGCGGTCACTTTCGACTAAGAATTTACAAATCGCCCACTCATTTTTATGACAGGGGGATGATGCCAAACTAAACAAAAGAGCGTACTCTCCACCAAAAATTTGTTTTGCGGAGAATTAACATGGCTGATGTAAAATTAACAGGTATCAACAAATCCTATGGCGATGTGCATATTTCAAAAAATATCAATCTCGACATCAAAGAAGGTGAATTTGTCGTCTTTGTTGGCCCATCCGGCTGTGGAAAGTCCACCGTATTACGAATGATTGCAGGCTTAGAAGAGATCACATCGGGCGATTTATTCATTGGCGACACACGTATGAACGACGTTCCACCTGCCAAACGCAACATTGGTATGGTGTTTCAGTCTTATGCTCTCTATCCACATTTAAACGTGGCAGAAAACATGTCTTTTGGTATGAAACTCGCTGGCAAAAAGAAAGACGAAATCGATCAACGTGTCAATCAAGTCGCCGAAATCCTACAACTTGCCCACCTATTACAACGCAAACCGAAAGAGCTCTCTGGTGGACAACGCCAACGTGTGGCAATCGGTCGTACACTCGTTTCACAACCCGAAGTCTTTTTGCTCGATGAACCGCTTTCTAACTTAGATGCCGCATTGCGGGTACAAATGCGCGTGGAGATTTCCAAACTGCACAAAAAACTTGGCAGAACGATGATTTATGTAACCCACGACCAAGTAGAAGCGATGACGCTTGCCGACAAAATCGTGGTATTACAAGCGCTCGGCAATAATCCGAATATCACCTCCAACGTAGCACAAGTCGGCAAACCACTTGAACTCTACCACTACCCTGCTAACCGTTTTGTGGCTGGTTTTATTGGCTCACCAAAAATGAATTTTATCCCTGTGCGTGTGGTAGAAGTAAAACAAGATGCAGTCAAAATCGAAATGCCAGATTCCACCCATCTCACTTTCTGGGTACCTGTGGAAGGTAAGGGCGTGAAAGTGGGCGATAATCTCTCGCTCGGCATTCGTCCTGAACATTTACTACCTTGCGATCAAAGCGAAGTCTGCATTAAAGGCTCAGTGAAAGTGGTGGAACAGCTCGGTAACGAAACCCAAGTTTATATCGAAATGCCGCCAATCAAACAAAGTTTGGTTTACCGCCAGAACGATATCGTGCTAGTGCAAGAAGGCGATGAAATGGCTGTAGGTATCAATCCAAATCGTTGTCACTTATTCAAAGAAGACGGTACTGCATGCAAACGGTTGTTTAAAGAGTTGGGCGTGTAATTCAATTCGACAGGCAATAACAGAACCGTTTTAGCAGAATACACTCTTTTTTTATGTGTAAAAAAAAGAGCCTGTGCATTATAGATGATGCACACAGAAAAATCAATAACCATTTGATTTTTAAATACATTTTAGTTTCATAGTGTCATAAAAACATCAAAAAAACGTTCACAACGTTAAGGAGCTTACAATGAAAAAAACATTATTAGCCACAGTTGTCTCTGGCGTTCTTCTTTCGACTTCTGCACTCGCGGTTGATTTCCACGGTTACGCCCGTTCAGGTATTGGCTGGACGTCAGGCGGCGGCGAACAATCTGCACTTACGGTAAATGGTGGTGGTGCTAAATATCGTTTAGGTAACGAATCAGACACCTACGTAGAGTTCAAATTAGGTCAAGAACTATATAAAAATGGCGAGAAATCCATCTATTTTGATTCTAACGTGGCTTATGGCGGTACGCTTCACAATAACGACTGGACAGAGACCAGCCCAGCCTTGCGTGAATTAAACGTACAGTTCAAAAACTTTGCAGATAGCCTTCCTGGGGCAACATTATGGGCGGGTAAACGTTTCTACCAACGCCATGATGTGCATATGAACGACTTCTACTACTGGGATATTTCAGGCCCAGGTGCGGGGGTTGAAAATATCGACTTAGGTTTCGGTAAACTTTCTTTAGCGGTTACACGTGACACTGAAACAGGTGGAGCATATTCATACTATTATGATCACGTAAGCAAAACGTATAAAAGCGATCGCACCGTGAAAAAAGATGTCTACAACGATATTTTCGATATTCGTTTAGCTGGCATTGAACTTTGGAAAGATGGTTCTTTAGAGTTAGGCTTTGACTATGGTAACGCCCATAAAAAAGACGATTCTGCTTATGTAAATAAAGATGCAACCAAAAATGGTTATATGGCAACCGCAGAATACACCCAAGGTAACTTCTTCGGTGGGTTCAACAAGTTTACCGTGCAATATGCGAAAGATTCTATGACATCATGGAATAACGGTCACGCCCAAGGCTCACTTGCAAGCAACAAAGGTGATATGCTTCGTTTAATCAACCAAGGCGTTGTCGCTGCGGGCGATAAAGTGGAAGTCATGTATGCGTTAATCTACGAAAAAACAGACTTGAAAAACAAACAAGGCAAAACATGGTACTCTGCAGGGGTGCGTCCAATGTATAAATGGACAGACACAATGAGCACCTTGTTAGAAGTGGGTTACGATCGCATCAAAGATCAAGCTACAGGCAAGAAAAACGACCTCATGAAATACACCGTTGCTCAGCAATGGCAAGCAGGTAGCAGCATTTGGGCTCGCCCTGCAATCCGTGTATTCGGCACATACGCTCACTGGAATGATAAATTCAACAAAACTAACCGCACTAACGAGGGTTACAAAGCCAAAGATGGTGAATTTATCGGTGGCGTACAATTTGAAGCTTGGTGGTAATCCCCCCTTACAAGCGGTCAGTTCTGCTGAAAAATTTGCAACATTTTTGCCTAAAGTGACCGCTTGCACTGACACATTGGACGCCTTCATGGCGTCCTTTTACTATCTTTCGGAGAATTTATGAAAATCAAAATCGCACTCTGTCTATCCGCTCTCTTGTTCAGCCTTTCTGCTCAAGCCTTAAGCCCAGATCAAAATGAACTCGCCAAAGTGCAATGGCAAGATCTCAACCTAAACCAGCAACAAACGGCGACAGTTACAGCCCAAGCAATGCCAACCATTCAAGGGGCAAGCGGTGCTGTTGTTGGCTATAAAATTCCTGCGAATCAAGGTGCGGTGAAAATTCAAATTAAAAGCCCAGTGCAAAAAGACAACAGCGTGTTTGTACCAAATGTGCTCGTGCTTGATAGCCATTTCACGCCATCATTAACTTACCCCGCCAAACAATTTCAGTTCGCTGAAGAACGGGGCTTGTCTGGTGCACAATATCAAGCGGAGTTGAGCCTAACCCCAACGCCAAATCAAGATTTTATCTACTTGTTGATCTACACCACCGAGCAAGATTTGCAAGGCAAAACCATTATGACCCACCCAGCCAAACTGCTCGCCAAAGCAAAAGGCAACCAACCGCCTGCGATTGCCGATATTGAAGTGACACACCGCGATCAAGGCAAAGTGATTGTAGAAGTGGATGGCGTGCAATCCAGCCAATTTATCGGTTTAAGTGGTCCGTTATTTGAAAGCAAGCAGCCTGCACCGAAAGTGGTTGGCACACAAGCCATTGCCAAAGCCGAAAAAACCGCAAGCAAAGCGACACAACCAGTGGAATCTAGCACAGAACAATACTTCAACAACGCGGTGAAGCAAGCCTTGAAAAATAACGACATCAACAAAGCCATGAATTTAGTCAATGAAGCCGAGCAGCTTGGTTTAAAACAGCCGAGACAGATTTTCATCAAACACGTTTCTGCAAAATAATTTGCAAAAAAAGCTGAGAATCTGACCGCTTGTAGCCACAAATTAGACGAGTACGAATCTTTTCGTACTCGTTTTTCCACAAGGAGATGAAGACATACGCTGCATTTTCGCACCAAAACGAGCGGGATAAAGTGAGAATTATTTGGCTCTGGTCACAATAAAATATTTAACTCATTGTTTTTCTTTAAATTATTAATATAGCTAGCAAAAACCTCTATGCTTTTTTCTCCATATTTAAAGAAAATTTGCTAAAATTTTATCGCTTGTCGATGATGCGGAGTGAAACACTATGCAAGTTGTTACAAAATTAATCCCCACAAAACTGATTTTTGGCAATAATCCGAGTGAACCACGTGACAAACAAGGCGTGGAGCGGGGAGCGTTGTTGCGAGTGTTGGAACAAGCAAAAGCGTATCCACTGACGTTGATCACCGCTCCTGCCGGCTATGGCAAAACGACCTTGGTGCTGCAATGGAAAGCCCGTTTACTGGCGGACAATACACCGCTTGCATGGTTTACATTGGATGAAAGTGATAACAAAGCGGAGCAATTTTCTCACTATTTTTCTACCGCACTTGCCAAGGCGACAGGCATTTCGCTACAAGGCATAAACTATCAAAACGACCTGATCGATTACTTTGGGCAATTATTAATACGGCTACACGATGTCGATGAGCATTTTTATCTGATCATTGACGACTATCATCTCATCGACAACAGCGAAATTCACGATGCTCTGCGTTTTTGGCTAAAACATCAACCACGCACGATGAGTCTTGTGTTGCTCTCTCGCCTTGTGCCACCGCTGAGCATTACTAATCTGCGTATTCACGAAAAATTGTTGGAAATTGATGTCCACCAGCTCGCCTTTAGCCCGAACGAAGCTCGTCAATTTTTTGAACAGAAACTGCATCAGACGTTAAGCGATGAAACGGTGTTTGCCCTGTGTGATCGAGTCGAAGGTTGGGCGACGGCGTTGCAGCTGATGATTTTCGCCATTCGCCAAAATGCGGAATTGCTCCACTTTCCCGAAAAGCTATTTACCAAATTAAATCAACAACATATCGCTGATTATCTGAACGAAGAAGTGTTCCATTATGTTGATCCTGCGATCAAACAGTTTATGCAACGCTGTGCAATCTTACGTTCGATGAATGAAAAATTGGTGCTTGCGCTTACCCAAGATGAAAACGGTGTGAAGAAGCTCGATGAGCTGGAAAAACAAGGGCTATTCATTCAGCGATTGCAACAAGACGACGGCGAATTTTGGTGGAAATTTCATCCGATTTTAGCGTCTTATTTGTCGCAAAGTTGCCGTTTAGAATTACCCAATGAGTGGCAGCAGCTACACCAAACCGCAGCGATGATGTGGTTGAAACTGGGCTACGGTTCAGAGGCGTTGTATCACGCTCAAATGTTAGACGACCCGACTACGCTCTATCAAATTCTGCAAGAACACGGCTGGTCGCTGTTCCACCAAGGGCAACTCAAACTAATTGAAGATTGTTTGACCCATCTACCTGCGGAGCAACTGTGGCAAGATGAAAATTTGGTGCTACTCAAAGCGTGGTTGGCACAAAGTCAGCACCGCCACCAAGAAGTGAGCGGTATCTTGCAAAAATTCCAACCAAAACAACCGCTTACCGAGAGCCTACAAGGCCGTTTTGATGCACTTAAAGCTCAAGTGGCGATCAACGCTGGCGATGAGGAACAGGCGTATTTGCTCGCAAATCAAGCCTTGCGAAATCTGCCAAGTGAGTTTGGCTATGCTCAAATCGTCGCTAAGTCGGTAATTGGCGAAGCACAACATTGCCGTGGCTATTTGAAAGAAGGTTTAGCGTTGATGCAGCAAGTGGAAAAACTAGCAACAACACAGCGTGCTTATCACCATTGGTTATGGTCCCGCTTACAGCAATCGGAAATCCTTTCTGCCCAAGGCTTTTGGCAATCGGCATACGATTTACTCAAAGAAACCACTCAGCAAACTCACGAATTTCGTCAAATTCCGATGAACGAATTTTTGCTGCGGCTAAAAGGGCAAATTTTGTGGGAATGGCACCATCTCGACCAAGCAGAAGCAATGGCAAATGCCGGCATTGAAGTGCTAGACAATGAAGAAGAACAAATTCAATGTTTGGCCTTGTTGGCAAAAACGTCCTTGACTAAAGGCGATTTAAACAATGCTGAACGGCTTATTGACCGCTGCCGAGCTTTACTAACTCGCAGCTCGCCGCACAAAGACTGGCTCACTGCCTTAGACGAAGTGCAGTTGATCTATTGGCAAATGAAAGGCGAAACCGCGCCACTTGAAAGCTGGTTGGCACAGGCGAATTTCCCAAGCCAAGAACATAATCACTTCACCCAACGTCAATGGCGAAATATTGCTCGTTGCTATTTGCTACAAGAAAATTACGAACAAGCGTTGAAAATTCTCAATAGTCTGCTGAAAACCACGGCGATTTTTAACTTGGTGAGCGACAGCCAACGGGCGTTGATTTTGCGAAATCGTCTACATTATCTGCAAGGCAAAAAAGATTTGGCACAGCGAGATCTGATCCAAGCGCTCAATTTGAGCCAGCAGACCAACTTCATCAGTGCCTTTGTGATTGAAGGCGATTTGATCGCCCAGCAGATCCGCCAACTGTTACAGCTGAATGTGTTGGACGAACTTTCTACCCACAAAGCACAATTTATTTTACGCAGTATCAACCAGCACAACCGCCACAAAACCGCCCATTTTGATGAAGAATTTGTGAAAAGTCTGCTGGAAAACCCGCAAGTCCCAGAGCTGCTCAAAATCAGCCCTCTCACCCAAAGGGAGTGGCAAGTGCTAGGACTGATCTACTCGGGTTATAGCAATGAACAAATCTCCCAAGAACTTGTGGTGGCGATGACCACCATCAAAACCCATATTCGCAATCTCTACCAAAAAATCGGCGTCGCCAACCGCAGCGAGGCGATTGAATATACCCGCAGTTTGTTACGAATGATGGGCTATCATTGAGAATACAAGCGGTCAGTTTAAGGTCTTTTTTTGCAAATGCCGTTTGTAAAACTTTTACTGGATCTGACCGCTTGCAACCCTAGTCATCGACGGTAAATTGCTGTAAACTACGCTCCCGTCCTGATGGTTTTACACCATTCCTGATTTCAATCTCAATTAACCCAATCACAAGGCAAAACAATGGCAACAAATTATATTTTTGTAACGGGCGGTGTTGTTTCTTCTTTAGGGAAGGGCATTGCAGCAGCCTCTTTAGCATCTATTCTCGAAGCTCGTGGCTTAGATGTCACCATAATGAAGCTCGACCCTTATATCAATGTTGACCCTGGTACAATGAGCCCTACTCAGCACGGTGAAGTCTTCGTGACCGAAGACGGGGCGGAAACTGATTTAGACTTGGGGCATTACGAGCGTTTTATTCGCACTAAAATGACCAAAGCCAATAACTTCACCAGTGGTAAAATCTATTCAGAAGTATTACGCAAAGAGCGTCGTGGCGACTACCTTGGTGCCACAATTCAAGTGATCCCGCATATCACAAACGAAATCAAAGCACGTGTGATCGAAGGTGGTAAAGGACACGATGTGGCAATCGTTGAAGTTGGCGGCACTGTGGGTGATATTGAATCGCTACCCTTCTTAGAAGCGTTGCGTCAGTTAGCGGTGGACGTTGGCCGTGAAAAAACGTTATTTATGCACTTAACCCTTGTGCCGTATATTCCAACCGCAGGTGAAGTGAAGACTAAACCAACCCAACATTCGGTGAAAGAGTTGCTTTCAATCGGTATTCAGCCAGATGTGCTGGTTTGCCGCTCCGATCGTGCAATTCCAGCAAATGAACGTGCCAAAATTGCGTTGTTCTGTAACGTGCCAGAGCGTGCGGTGATTTCACTCAAAGACGTGGATTCCATTTACCGTATCCCAGCACTCTTGAAATCGCAAGGCTTAGATGATTTCATCTGCGAACGCTTCCGTTTAACCTGCAAAGAAGCGGATTTATCAGAATGGGAAAACGTATTGTATGAGCAAGCGAACCCAACGGGCGAAGTCACCATCGGTATGGTTGGCAAGTATGTGGAATTGCCAGATGCTTATAAATCAGTCAATGAAGCGTTAAAACACGCGGGGCTGAAAAACCGTTTAACCGTAAACATTCAGTATATCGACTCGCAAGATGTAGAAACTAAGGGCGTCGAAGTCTTAAACGGCGTTGATGCGATTTTAGTCCCAGGCGGTTTCGGCTATCGTGGCGTGGAAGGGAAAATTCTCACCGCACAATACGCCCGTGAAAATGGCATTCCATACTTGGGCATTTGTTTAGGGATGCAAATTGCGTTAATTGAATACGCACGCAATGTAGCAGGAATGAAAGGGGCTAACTCTACGGAATTCGATAAAAACACACCATTCCCTGTGGTAGGTTTAATCACCGAATGGCAAGATGCCGACGGCAAGGTGGAAGTTCGTTCTGATGAATCCGATCTCGGCGGCACAATGCGTTTAGGCTCACAGGCCTGTCACTTAGTTGACGGTACTTTAGCTCGTGAAGTTTATGGTGCAGAAACCATTTTCGAACGCCATCGCCACCGCTACGAAGTGAATAATACCTTGTTGCCACAAATCGAAGCAGCTGGCTTGAAAGTATCTGGCTTATCGGCAGATCGTAAATTAGTGGAGATCATCGAAGTGCCAAACCACCCTTGGTTTATCGCAGCACAATTCCACCCAGAATTTACCTCAACGCCACGTGATGGACACCGCCTATTTGAAGGTTTCATCAAAGCGGCGAAAGCACATCAAGCAAAATTGGCGAAGTAAATCACAACTTGTAGGGTGGGTTTTGACCCACCTTTATTATTTACAAGCGGTGACTTTTGGAGAAAATTTTACAAATGGGACAAGCCCCACACTAAAAGGAAGGAACTATGTCAAACCCACTTTTAAACAATACTGGTTTACCAAAATTCTCACAAATCAAACCTGAACATATTCAACCTGCGATTGAGCAACTTATCCAACACTGTCGTGAAACCATCGACCAAGTGGCTCAAATCGACAATCCAACTTGGGATAATTTCTATATGCCGCAAGCGATGTCGGGGGATCAGCTCTCTCGTGCATGGTCGCCTGTTGCACATCTCAATGCCGTAAAAAACAGCCCTGAATTGCGTAACGCCTACCAAGCCTGCTTGCCGTTATTATCGGAATACAGCACTTGGGTAGGACAACACCAAGGCTTATATCAAGGCTATGTCAAACTCAAAAACAGCCCTGAATTTGCCACTTATTCTCTCGCACAAAAAAAAGCGGTAGAAAACAGCCTGCGTGATTTTGAATTATCTGGTATCTCACTACCAGCCGAAAAACAAAAACGCTACGGCGAAATCTCAATGCGTTTATCAGAACTTAGCTCACAATTTAGCAACAATGTACTTGATGCGACAATGGGGTGGGACGTGGTCATCGACAATGCTGACGAACTCAAAGGCTTGCCCGAATCGGCATTAGAAGCCGCAAAACTCGATGCCGAAAGCAAAGGCAAAACGGGCTATCGCTTCACGCTTGAGTTTCCAAGCTATTTGCCAGTCATGACCTACTGCGAAAATCGAGAACTTCGCCAACAAATGTACGAAGCCTACAACACCCGTGCCTCTGACCAAGGCGTGAACGCAGGCAAATGGGATAACTCTGCGATTATGGCGGAAACCCTCACACTTCGCCAAGAACTCGCCCACCTACTCGGCTTTGACACCTACGCCGATTATTCCCTTGCCACCAAAATGGCAGAAAGCCCAAAACAAGTGGTGGACTTTCTTGAAGGTTTAGCAAATCGCTCCAAAGCACAGGGCGAAAAAGAACTGGCTGAACTCAAAGCCTTTGCTGCCAAAGCGTTTGGAATGAACGATTTACAGCCTTGGGACATCGCCTTTTACAGCGAAAAACAAAAACAAGCGTTGTATGCGATCAACGATGAAGCACTTCGCCCATACTTCCCCGAAGAGCGTGTACTTTCAGGCTTATACGAGTTACTCCACCGCATTTTCGGCATGAAAGTGGTCGAGCGTTTTGATGTAGAAACCTATCACGACAGCGTTCGCTTTTTCGATATTTTCGATGAAACCGACCGCTTGCGTGGCTCGTTCTATCTCGATCTCTACGCCCGTGAACACAAACGGGGCGGGGCATGGATGGATGACTGCATCAACCAAAAACGTTTGGCAGACGGTTCATTGCAAAAACCTGTTGCCTATTTGACCTGTAACTTCAACAAACCTATTGGTGACAAACCAGCCCTATTCACCATGGACGAAGTGACTACGCTATTCCACGAGTTCGGACACGGTATTCACCATATGCTCACTGAAATTGACGTCGGCGATGTAGCGGGTATCAACGGTGTAGCGTGGGATGCCGTCGAGTTGCCGAGCCAATTCCTTGAAAACTGGTGCTGGGAAGAAGAAGCGTTGGCGTTCATTTCAGGTCATTACCAAACGGGCGAACCGCTACCAAAAGAGAAACTCACTCAGTTGCTTAAAGCGAAAAACTATCAAGCCGCGATGTTTGTGCTTCGTCAGTTAGAATTTGGCATTTTCGACTTCCGCCTACATATGAGCGAACCACGTGAAAATATTGTGATGGACGTCCTGCGTGACGTGAAAAAACAGGTTGCCGTGGTTGAGATTCCGACTTTCGTCCGCACCCCACACAGCTTCGCCCACATTTTCGCAGGCGGTTATGCGGCAGGCTATTACAGCTATTTATGGGCTGAAGTACTCTCCGCTGATGCATTCTCACGCTTTGAAGAAGAAGGTATTTTCAGCCGCGAAGTGGGCGAATCGTTCTTACAAAACATCCTCACCCGTGGTGGCTCAGAAGAACCAATGGTGTTATTCGAACGCTTCCGTGGACGCAAACCAACCCTTGATGCATTATTAAGACACAAAGGCATTGCGGCTTAGTATTTGCAAAATATTTAAAGGAACTGACCGCTTGTAGTGATACAAGCGGTCAGCTTTTATGGCGTTTATGTTAATAGATCTTTAGTCTTCACTATTCTTCAATTGAACGCAATAACTCGTTAATTCCCACTTTACCACGGGTTTTTTCGTCTACTTTCTTCACAATCACCGCACAGTAAAGGTTATATTTTCCGCATTTTGATGGCAAGCTGCCTGAAACGACGACAGACCCTGCAGGCACGCGACCGTAGTGGATTTCGCCTGTTTCACGATCGTAAATTTTGGTGGATTGACCGATGAACACGCCCATTGAGATCACACAGCCGTCTTCCACGATCACGCCTTCCACGATTTCAGAACGTGCACCAATAAAGCAGTTATCGCCAATAATGGTTGGATTCGCTTGTAATGGCTCTAACACGCCGCCAATGCCCACACCGCCTGAAAGGTGGACGTTTTTACCGATTTGAGCACAAGACCCCACTGTCGCCCAAGTATCTACCATTGTACCTTCACCAACGTAAGCACCAATGTTCACATAAGATGGCATTAACACGGTATTTTTCGCAATATAAGCTCCTTTACGCACCGTCGCCGATGGCACTACGCGGAAGCCTTCTTGTTGGAAACGTTCTGCTGTGTACTCCGCAAATTTAAGTGGCACTTTGTCGTAGTATTTAGTTTCAGCACCATCAATGATTTGGTTATCGTTGATACGGAATGAAAGCAATACCGCTTTTTTCAACCATTGGTGCGTAACCCACTCTCCATCGATTTTCTCCGCCACACGATATTTGCCGCTGTCTAAACCTTCTAAAACGTCAAGCACGGCCGCTTTGGTTTCAGCATCCACAGTGTTTGGGGTGATTTCGGCACGACGCTCAAACGCCGCTTCGATAATTTGTTGTAATGACATCTACATCTCCTGTCTGTCTAAATAGAAAAAATTGCCCGCATTGTAACAAATCGTCGCAGAATTAGTATCGTTTAAATTAGTAAAATCCATGTTTCTGCCTATGGTAGCAATTGCAGCAGTTTACAAGCGGTCCGTTTCGATGAAAATTTTGCAAATCCCGATTTTCCCTTTGACTATTTTGCTTGCAATCGGTAATATTCGCACCCTATGCAAAAAGTAAAACTCCCGCTCACTCTCGATCCACATAAAGACGCACAACGTCGAATGGATTATGCAGGTTACCTCCCAAGTAGCCTACTTAGCCGTTTAGCTGAATCGGTGAGCAATGTGCTAAGCGATGCACAAGTTACTCTTTCGTTATCCGTTGACCCACAAAAACTCACCGTGATTAAAGGCTCGGCACAAGTTGAAGTGGAACTCGAATGCCAACGTTGTAGTAACCCATTTTCGCAAACACTCGACTGCGAATTTCTTTTCAGTCCTGTGAAAAGTCTGGAACAAGCGGACGATTTACCCGAAATTTATGAGCCGATTGAACTCAATGAGTTTGGCGAAGTGAATATTGTGGAATTGATCGAAGATGAATTTATTCTCTCTTTGCCACTTGTGCCAATGCATAACTCTGAACACTGTGAAGTGTCCGTGGCAGAACAGGTGTTTGGTGAATTGCCTGAAGAACTGGCAAGCAAACCGAATCCGTTCGCCGTATTAGCTAATTTAAAGAAAAACTAGATCTAGGAGAAAGCCCGTGGCTGTTCAACAAAATAAAAAATCTCGTTCACGTCGTGATATGCGTCGTTCACACGATGCATTAACTACTGCGGCAGTATCAGTAGATAAAGTAACTGGTGAAACTCACTTACGTCACCACGTTACTGCTGACGGTTACTATCGTGGTCGTAAAGTGATCAACAAATAATTCAAATTATCTCTCGAGGCATAATTTGACCAGTCTAACCATAGCGTTAGATGTGATGGGCGGGGACTTTGGTCCCCGTATTACTATCCCCGCTGCACAAAGGGCTTTGGAACACAATCCAAGGCTACATTTTCTTTTATTCGGCCATCAAGCCGAAATCGCCCCGCTAACTGACCGCTTAGATAGCGAATTGCAATCCCGCGTTCAAATCATTCACACCGAAAAAACGCTCAACAGCGATTTACCCTTCCTACAAGCGATCCGCCAAAGCAAAGGTAGCTCAATGCGTTTAGCCATTGAAGCCGTGGCAAAGGGCGAGGCTCAAGGCTGTGTAAGCGGTGGCAATACTGGTTTACTGATGGGATTGGCGAAGCAGTTGATTGAGCCGTTACCCAATATCGATCGCCCTGCCTTGACTTCGTTGATCCCAACAATGAACGGCAAATCCAGCGTGATGTTGGATTTAGGGGCAAATGTCGAAGCTGACAGCAAGCTACTTTGCCAATTTGCTGAAATGGGCAACATTTTTGCCCAAGTGATGTTGGATTTAGTTTTCCCTCGCTTATCGCTGCTCAATATCGGCACGGAAGAAAATAAAGGTAGCCCGCAAACTCGAGAAGCTCATCAACAACTCAAATTAACTAACCATTTGAATTATCAAGGCTTTATTGAGGGGGATAAACTGATGAATGGCATCGCCGATGTAATCATCTGCGATGGTTTTAGTGGCAATATTGCCTTAAAAACGATGGAAGGTGCAGCGAAAAACATCTTATCATTTTTCAAAAAGCCAACAGAAGAGTCCAACCTCTGCCGTCAAACTAAGCGGTTATTATTGCGAGCGATTTTCTACCGCTACTACCGCAAACTACAGCAAATCAATCCCGACCGCCACAACGGCGCCACTTTGCTCGGCTTATCGTCCGTCGTGGTGAAAAGCCACGGTGGAGCCAGTAATAATGCATTTTTCTACGCCATCGACCATGCGATTTCCCAAATTGAACATAAAATCCCCGAGCGGATTTCGCGGGGACTAGAAAAGTTGGAATAACAAGCGGTTATCTTCAGCACATTTTTTGCAAATATTATTCTAGATGATCAAGGCAATATACAGCACGAGAAGATGTGGACGCTTTATAGCATTGCATATTCCCATCTTTGGAAATTGGAACGCCTTTTGGGATCTCAACGTTAATCGTTTCTCTACTAGAATTCAATGTGACAGACCAATCACCTTGAATTTCATCATCTTTCCCAGTCTCCACATTATCAAGATCAAAGCGAATTCCTATTGATAGGGTGCTCCCATCTTCAAACTCATAAGCCGCGGAATATGCATTCACATTTGCACAGCTCCAAGCCTGTGCGGTATGTTTGGATACTTGATCATTTTCCACATAATAGTAACTGTTTGTGAAGTCAGTACACAGTGCATATGTATTCGGTGATAATGTCACAAAAGACAGCATAACGATGGATAAATACATTTTATTCATAGCCATTTCCTTTATTAAATCATTTCTTCAAATTATACACATTTCATAAATAGGGCCACAATTAACGCCTAGCGCTGTTTTCTATCACATTTGTAAATATGATGACAGTTAATGGATAAATTAGATTTTTGTATAAAACAAGAAATTGGTTTCAAGAACAAATGGCAAACAAGTAAATCTGAATAAATCATGGCATTATGATCGACTACAAGCGGTCAGTTTCGCCAAGTTTTTTGCAAATCTTCCCTTTCCTTACTTTTCGCAATAGCTTGCTTTTGCGTTATAATACGCCCCAGTGAAAATGATTGAGAACAAACTATGTACAGTAAAATTTTAGCGACGGGAAGTTACTTGCCCGCCCATATCCGTACTAATGCGGATCTTGAAAAAATGGTAGATACTTCCGATGAGTGGATTGTGACACGTTCTGGCATTAAGGAACGTCGTATAGCGGCAGCTGATGAAACCGTGGCAACAATGGGGTTTGAAGCGGCAAAAAAATGCTTTGAACAGACCGCTTGCGATCCGCAGTCTATCGACTTAGTGATTGTTGGCACTACCAGCAACTCTCACGCCTACCCAAGTGCAGCTTGCCAAGTACAAGGACTGCTCGGCATTGAAGATGCGATCGCGTTTGATGTAGCCGCCGCTTGTACCGGATTTGTGTATGCATTAAGCGTTGCCGATCAATTTATTCGCTCAGGTAAAGTGAAAAAAGCGTTAGTGATTGGCTCAGATTTGAACTCTCGTAAATTAGATGAAACTGATCGAAGCACCGTGGTGCTATTCGGTGACGGTGCTGGGGCGGTCATTTTAGCAGCGAGTGAAGAACAAGGTGTGATCTCCACCCATTTACACTCTTCACCAGATAAAACCAATGGGTTGTTGCTCACCAATGAAAAGCGTGGTGTGGAAAAATCAGGCTACATTGAAATGCAAGGCAATGCGACATTCAAACTGGCAGTGCGTGAATTAGCCAATGTTGTGGAAGAAACGCTCTCTGAAAATCAATTAGATAAATCGGCAATTGATTGGCTTGTGCCACATCAAGCGAATTTGCGTATCATCACTGCTACTGCGGATAAATTAGAAATGGATTTATCTCAAGTTGTAATTACGCTTGATCGCTACGGCAATACCAGTGCCGCCACGATTCCCGTTGCATTAGATGAGGCCGTGCGTGATGGACGCATTCAACGTGGTCAGTTACTGCTACTTGAAGCTTTCGGCGGCGGTTGGACTTGGGGTTCGGCATTAGTTAGATTCTAATAACGCAAAAAGCCATCGTTTTAAACGATGGCTTTTTAGTTATCTCTTAACCTTCACAACTACTACAGCTTAACAAGTTACGGTTAAATACCTGTGCTGCACTCATTGAGTATTGATAATAAATCGACTTAATGCCTAACTCTTCCGCGGTGAGATAAAGTTGGTTTAAATCCCTTGCTGGCGTTGCAGGGTGTACCATAATGTTGATGCTTTGCCCTTGGTCAATGTGTTTTTGACGCTGTGCGGCTTGCTGAATCACACTTAACTGGCTAATTTCTGAGAACGTTTTAAACACTTCTTTTTCGTGCTCTGTCAGCTCAGCTAAATGCTGAACCGAGCCATCATTTAATAGAATACTTTCCCACGTTTCTTCTGTATCTAATCCTTTTTCTTGAAGTAATTTTTCCAAGAATGGATTTTTATAAACGGTTTTGATCTTCGCTAAATCTTTTACATAGTAGTTAGATTTAAATGGCTCGACCGATGGCGATACGCTACCTAAAATAAAACTACTGGATTTTGTGGGTGCAATACTCATTAATGTCGTATTACGGCGACCATATCCCTTAAGTAGCTCAGGCTCTCCAAAACGCTGTGCTAATTCTTTTGAGGCTTTCAGTGTTTTCTCTTGCAATGTTTTGAAAATCAGGTTGTTTTTCTGCATCGCTTCAAAACTATCAAATGCAATATTATTCGCTTGCAAATAGCTATGCCAACCGAGCACGCCTAACCCTAAAGCACGGTGACGAGTTGCGAAACGATTCGCTCGGTCTAAGAATGGAATTTCTGCACTTTTCTCAATAAATTCTGACATTACCACATCTAAGAAATAGGTGAGAACCTCTGGTGCATCCGTATCTTTCCACTCATCAAAATAGAGCAAGTTCATTGAAGATAAACAGCACACGAAACTTTCGTCTTCGTTAGACGGCAACATAATTTCCGTACACAAGTTTGAGGCGTGTACAGTCATATTTTTATCTTTATAGACATCTGGGCGACCTGCATTCGCATTATCTTTGAAGAAAAGATATGGGATCCCTGTTTCGGTTTTGCGTTGCAAAATTTTTGCCCAAAGTTGCCGCTTGTATGGGTCACCCGCTTTCATTGACTCTAACCAATCATGGCCTACGCATACACCATAGTACATCAACTGAATTGGGTTGCCTTCAGTATGAATATCTAACCACTCATCAATATCGCCATGTTCAATGTCGATATAGCCAGCGAACTGCCCTTTACGAGAAGTGCCTTGAGAAATAACATCAATAACGGTATCGAATAGTTTACTAAAGTTGAAAGAACCGTCTGACTTGCCGTTATTTTTGATCGCAGAACCACGAGGACGAATATCGCCAAAATAAGCCGAAGTACCACCACCAATCTTACTCATCATGCCGACTTCCGCCGTCGTCACCATAATTTCATGAATGGAATCGCCGATGTAACTACCAAAACACGAAATTGGCAAACCACGATCTAAACCGAAGTTTGACCAAATTGGTGAAGAAAGTGAAAAGTAACCACGCCCCATGTAGTAATAGAATTTATCTGCATAGCCTTCGATACCGAGTTTACGCTCAGCATGTTCGGCAATAAAACGGATACGATCTAATGCAGTCGTGCCCTCAAGTAAATAACCACGCTGTAAGAACAGTTTGCTGTCATCATTTAGCCAAGCAAAATCAGGACGTTTTTCATCGGTGTAACCAAGTTCAAATAACTTGGGTTGGTAATAAGAGTTAGAGTAAGTCATCGGCAGTGTCGGTTCTATGTAAGTCAAAGTTAGAATAAGTCGTCAGCAGTAATCTGCTTCATTTTTTTACTGTAATCAGTACTACGTTTGTTAAAGAAGTCAGTCTCTTTGGTAGAGAGAATCTCAATATCAAACCACTCTGTTTCTTTCAGCATATCCGGATCGATATCATGTGGCGGTTCTAATCCTAATGCCATCAGAGAGTTGTTATAACGACTCATAATATAGTTTTCTACGGTTTTACGACTGATAAAACTTAAATCGCCTTCTTCGAAAATCCAATCCAAAATGCCACGTTCAGCTTCTAGTGCTTGATCTGCTAAAACTTTTAACTCTTCATAAAAGGTCGGAGTAAAGAGTTCTGAATGCTCATCACGTAAAATTTCGTATAACGCAATACCAAAACGGCCATGAATTTCTTCTTCTTTAGACGTTGCTTCTACCGCATTCGAAATACCTTTGAATAAGTTACGGTATTTATTGAACGACATCATGACAAGGAATTGTCCGAATAATGAAATATGTTCAACGAAAAGAGAAAAAAGCACTAATGAAAGCACAAATTGTTTATTGCCTTCATCTTTATCACGCATGAAATCTTCCATATATTCAATGCGTTTCATCAACGGCTTGATATCGGTAATTTGCGTGAACATTTCATTCAAACCTAATTTTTCAAGTAAGAACGAATATGCATCTTTATGGCGAACCTCTGATTCTGCGAATGTACCACCCACATCATCAATTTCAGGTTTTGGAAAATATTTATACAAATCGCCCCAGAAACGCTTCACATTCACTTCAACTTGCGAAATGGCTAACATCGTGCGGGTTAAAACATGGCGTTCGTGATCATTGATATTAGTACGATAATCTTGAATATCGCCCGTGAAGTTGAACTCCGTATGTAACCAGTAAGAATGGCGAATTGCATCTTTAAATTCGAGCAATTCAGGATACTCATAAGGCTTGATTTGAATGCGTTTTTCGAAAATATTGCGGGACATAATGGACCTTACACGAGAAATTTATCAGAATACCCTCGTATTCTAGCCATATTTTTTTACAGAACAAGTCTTGACAAAATGGCAGTGCTGATTGGCTCGTAGAATATTTTTGATTTTAAAGGGAATTATTTTTTTGTGAAGAAAGAAACGCAACATCTTGTGTTTACCTTTCAAACAAAACACAAGATGTTGTGGTTACAAGTGGTCAGCCCATGAATTCTTTTACACAAAGTGAAGTCCCATCATCTAAATTGATTATTATTCATCCAGCAAATGCCAAAATTTGATCTAAATAGCTTTTTTTCAAACAAGATCTTCTATACTTAATTTGAAGTAAACTTTATCGGAGATCTCCTATGAGTATTTTTAAAGAAGCTCCTGACCTTCCAGTTACAAAAAGTCAGGAAGAAATTGACAAAACATATCGCTACTGGCGACTTCATTTAATGATCGTAAGCTATATCGGCTATGCGGTTTTCTATTTTACTCGTAAAGGTTTTAACTTTGTAATGCCTGCAATGCTCACCGATCTCGGCTTACAAAAAGCGGATATCGGTATTATGGGTACGGCATTCTATTTAACTTACGGTGTTTCAAAATTCTTATCTGGCGTTATTGGTGACCGTTCTAACCCGCGTTACTTTATGGGTATCGGCTTAATGGCGACAGGTATCGTGAACATCTTCTTCGGAATGAGTTCATCAATCTTTATGTTTGTAACATTATGGATGATCAACGCATTCTTCCAAGGTTGGGGTTGGCCACCATGTTCAAAAATTCTCAACACGTGGTACTCACGTAATGAACGTGGTCTATGGTGGGCAATTTGGAATACTTCACACAACCTAGGTGGTGCGATTATCCCATTGATTGCAGGTGCAGTTACTCTCGCATGGGGTTGGCGCTACGGCATGATTATTCCTGGTATCATCGCAGTTGTTGTAGGTTTAGGGCTTTGTATTTTATTACGTGACCGCCCAAGCTCAATGGGCTTACCAACTGTAGGTGAATGGCGTAATGACATTGCTGAAAAACAACACGAAAGTGAAGGAGTTGGCCTATCAACTTGGGAAATTCTCAAACAATACGTGTTCAAAAACAGCATCATTTGGGCATTAGCAATCTCTTACGGGCTAGTTTATATCGTGAGAACAGGTATCAACGACTGGGGTAACTTATACCTTACCGAAACTCATGGTTACAACTTATTGCAAGCGAATGCGAGCGTGAGTTTCTTTGAAGTAGGTGGTTTCTTAGGTGCATTATTTGCAGGTTGGGGCTCAGACAAATTCTTCAAAGGTAACCGTACCCAAATGAACATTATCTATGTGGTGGGTATCATTGCGGTATCATTAACACTCTGGTTCTTACCAAGCGATAACCGTTTCTTAATGTCTAGTTTATTCTTCTTAATGGGTTTCTTCATTTTCGGACCACAGTTCTTAATTGCAATGGCAGCTGCTGAGAATTCACACAAATACGCATCTGGTGCATCAACAGGCTTCGTAAGTTTATTCGCCTATATTGGTGCGGCAGTGGCTGGTTTACCATTATCATTAATCATTGAACACTTTAAATGGAATGGTTTCTTCGGTACATTGTTCTTAATCTCTCTATTTTGTGCATTACTCCTTGTATTAGTGTATATGCTTCAACGTAGCCGTAACAAAGCAAGAGCACAATTAGCTCAATAATCTAAATAAACAAGCGGTCTGATTTCGTAAAAGTTTTACATTATCAGACCGCTTTTCTTTCCCATAAATCACTCTACTACACCGTAGAGCGATTTTTTTACTAATCCATATCGGCCATCAAACTTGCGTTACCACCTGCTGCTGCGGTGTTGATGCTGATGGCTTTTTCGTGGACAAGTGGCAGTAGCGATAAGGCTAAATCCAAACTTTCGACATAAGTCAAAATTGCCCCTGCTCGTTCGGCGTAGTGGGCTTTCTGATCTGCCGAAAGCGGATCAAGCACAATCATGATGCTGAGTTTATCGACCTTATTGAAGTCGTCCGTCACGCTAACTAAGCCGTCAAATTGGGCTGCGTGTTTGGTGAGATCACTTTCACGCTGTACCACCGCTTTACTGCCACATAATACCACGGCGATCAAGGCTTGGATTTGCTGATAGCGTGAGCCATTTCCGATGGCAATAACAGGACGAGCCTCCAACTTCATGACGTTGTCCTCACCCGTAATGCCTTGCATTTTGAGCACTTTACCAAGTGGTGATTGGCGAGCAAGGCTGGTAATAAGATCCAACGCATTTTGCAATTCTGTGCCAGAAAGCACCGCTTGAATACCCGCTTTGAGCGTGTGAGTATCTACGGCTTTTGCCTCGCCTGATAAACCATCTAGCGTCCATTCGCTGCGATTGACCAGACGTTGCAAATAAAGTGGACCACCTGCTTTCGGGCCGGTGCCTGACAAGCCCATACCACCGAAAGGCTGCACACCAACTACTGCCCCTACTGTGTTGCGGTTCACATACAAGTTACCTGCATGAATGGTGTCAAGCCATAAATCAACGGTTTCATCAATACGGCTATGCAAGCCACTGGTCAAGCCAAAGCCTGTTGAGTTGATATCCGCCATCACTTGAGGCAGTTGCTCCGCATCAAAGCGGATAACGTGTAGCACTGGCCCAAACACCTCGTGCGTGAGCTGGCTGATGTGGTCGATTTCAAGTAAGGTTGGGGGCACAAAAATCCCATTTCGGGCAACTTCAGGATCAATCGCCACTTGGTAGAAATCTTTCGCCGATTTTTTGATATTTTCAATGTGATCGAGCAAGCGTTTTTGTGCCACACCGTCAATCACAGGGCCTACATCGGTAGTGAGTTTCTGCGGGCGACCCACTGTCAATTCCGCCATCGCCCCTTTGAGCATCGTTAAAATATGATCAGCAACATCACGCTGCACATATAGCACTCGTAATGCCGAACAGCGTTGTCCTGCGGAGTCAAATGCGGAGTTCAGCACATCGGCAACCACTTGCTCGCCCAAGGCGGAACTATCCACAATCATCGCATTCTGCCCCCCTGTTTCGGCAACAAGCGGAATAATTTTTTCGTTTCGCTGCAAGTTGCGATTGATATGCTTCGCCGTGTCAGTTGACCCCGTGAAAATGACGCCGTTTACACGGGGATCAGCAACCAAAGCTGCTCCAACGACTTTGCCACTGCCACATAAGCACTGTAACGCCGCTTTTGGTACGCCAGCCTGATAGAACAAACTCACCGCATAATATGCCATCAATGACGTCTGCTCCGCTGGTTTTGCCAACACCACATTGCCTGCGACTAACGCCGATGAAACCTCGCCCACGAAAATCGCCAACGGGAAGTTCCACGGACTGATGGCAACAACAATGCCACGCGGGTTACGATAGCCCTCAGGGTTAAGTCTCACTTCTCTTGCATAATAGCGGCAGAAATCAACCGCTTCCCGCACTTCTGCAATCGCATTATTGAGCGTTTTTCCTGCTTCACGCACCGCTAAATCGAATAATTGCGGCATATTTTCTTCCATGAGATCCGCCATTTTTTCGAGTATTTCCGCACGAGCAACTGGCAAAGTCGCTTGCCATTCCGCTTGGTATTTTTCTGCTGCATCAAAGGCTTTAGCAACATCATCTGCCGTGGCATCGGTCACTTTACCAACAATCTCTTGCACATTGGCAGGATTGCAAATTTTTCGGCAGAACTGACCGCTTGTTGTGCCGTCTGCAAGCTGCGGCTCCGCATGGTAGGTCTGTTTTGCCAACTCATTGAGCTGCGTTTCCAGATCACGCAAGTGAATCGCATCGGTTAAATCGTAGCCTTTGGCGTTTTGACGTTGCTCACCGAATAGTTTAACAGGCAACGGAATTTTCGGATGCATTGTGCCATCTGTTTGTGCGGCTTTCGCCACAGGATCTTGGGCGAGATCGTCAATGCTTAAATTTTCATCGACAATTTGGTTCACAAAAGAGCTGTTTGCTCCGTTTTCTAACAACCGACGAACCAAGTACGCCAACAGGGTTTGATAAGAGCCTACGGGGGCATAAATACGGCATTGGACGTTGAGATTATTTTCACCAACGACTTGATCATAAAGGGTTTCGCCCATGCCGTGTAAGCATTGGAACTCAAAGCGTTTGCCTTTAGCAAGATGGTAAATCGTCGAAAGGGTTTGAGCATTATGGGTCGCAAATTGTGGGTAGATCACATCTTGTGCGGCAAGCAATTTCTTAGCACAAACGATGTAGTTCAAATCCGTATGCACTTTGCGAGAGAAGACAGGGTAAGCTTCAGCACAATCCGTTTGAGCACGTTTGATTTCAGTGTCCCAATATGCCCCTTTTACCAAGCGGATCATCAACTGACGGTTGTTGGCACGAGCTTTTTCAATCAAATAATCAATCACATACGGGCAGCGTTTTTGGTATGCCTGCACCACAAAGCCGATACCATTGAATCCAGCTAAATCAGGGTCTGTCAGTAATTTGTCCATTAAATCAAGGGATAACTCAAGGCGATCGGCTTCTTCGGCATCAATGTTTAAACCAATATCATATTTTTTGGCAAGCAAAAAGAGTTCTTTCAAACGCGGATAGAGTTCGTTCATTACGCGATCGTGCTGTGCCAAGCTGTAACGAGGGTGAATCGCAGAAAGTTTGACCGACACCCCCGATGATTTATACACCCCTAAACCACGAGAGGTGGCTCCCACGGCATGAATTGAAGCAACATAATCATCATAGTAACGCTTTGCATCGGCTTGGGTGAATGCGGCCTCGCCCAACATATCGTAGCTATAACGATAGCCCATTGCGAACCGTTTTTCGCCATTTTTAATCGCCGCTTGAATGGTTTCCCCTGTTACAAATTGTTTGCCGAGCAACCGCATTGCCACATCAACACCACGACGAATTAACGGCTCACCACCTTTTGCAATCAAGCGGGAAAGGGCGGATGATAAACTGCTTTCACTGTGGGTAGACACCAATTTGCCAGTAATCACCAACCCCCACGCCGCTGCGTTCACAAACAGCGATGGGCTGTTGCCCGTATGGGAACGCCAGTCGCCTTTAGCAATTTTATCCCGAATGAGTTTGTCTGCGGTTGCTGTGTCAGGAATACGTAGCAGAGCTTCAGCCAAGCACATCAACGCTACACCTTCTTGGCTCGAGAGCGAAAATTCGTGCATTAATGCATCAACCCCACTGGCTTTTTTACGAGCAGTGCGAACTTTGCCAACTAATTGTGTGGTCAAGGCTTTGATTTGTGCCGCATATTCATCCGTTTTGGCTTGTTCTAACAGTTGCTGCACGAGGATTTGTTCATCAGCACGGTAATGCTCACTTAAAGACGGACGAACGCCTGTAGATTTTGGGAAAATTTGGTATGAAGACATGTTGAACTCCTTTACAAGCGGTCAGATTTGCAAAAAATTTTGCAAATCTGACCGCTTTTGCATTGATAGAAAAAACGGCTGAACCTACGGTCAGCCGTTTAAGATTATTTCTGCATTTCGGTATGATAGGCTTTTTCTGCGTTATCAAAAGTGTCGACAATTTCTGCTTTTGGTTCAGGCGTAATAAGGGAAACAACAACAATAGCTAGTGTCGCTAAAATAAAGCCTGGGATCATTTCATAGATACCACTATCTGGCACAACTCTATTCCAGAAAACAACCACTAATGCCCCCGTGAGCATGCCAGCCATTGCACCTGCGGCATTTATGCGTTTCCAGAAAAGCGATAAAATCACCACTGGTCCGAACGCACAGCCGAAGCCCGCCCACGCATACGACACCAAGCCGAGCACTTTGCTCTTTGGATCTTGTGCAATCACAATAGCTACTGCCGAAATCACCAGTACCATTACCCTGCCTAACCAAACAAGCTCTTTTTGGCTCGCTTTCGGACGCAACATACCCTTATAGAAATCTTCCGTAATCGCACTTGAACAAATTAGCAATTGAGCACTTAAGGTACTCATCACTGCCGCTAAAATCGCCGAAAGCAATACGCCAGCAATCCACGGATTAAAAAGCAATTTGGATAATTCAACAAACACCTGCTCATGGTTTTGGTTCACAATCGCTGCTTGATCTGGATTTGCGAAGAAATAGGCTTGCCCGAAGAAGCCAATGCCAACGGCACCGAATAAGCAGATAATCATCCATGCCATACTAATACGACGAGCATTCGGAATGCTTTTGACGCTATCTGCTGCCATAAAGCGAGCTAAAATATGTGGCTGACCAAAATAGCCCAACCCCCATGCAGACAAGCTCAATAAGCCAATAAAAGTGGTGCCAGTGAAAAGATCCGTGAAATCTTTATTCACCGCTGCCCCCGCTTGCACAATCACATTGTGAGTTTGTTCAAATCCACCTAAATGGATCAATACAAAAATTGGCGTTAAAAAGAGTGCGAATAACATCAAGGTGGCTTGGATAGTATCTGTCCAACTCACAGCCAAGAAACCGCCTATAAACGTGTAAATAATCGTCGCTAATGCACCATACCAAAGTGCTGTCGCATAAGGCACACCAAACAGATTTTCAAATAATCTCGCCCCTGCAACCACGCCTGATGAACAGTAAATCGCAAAGAAGAATAAGATAATTGTGGCTGACACAATTTTCAGTACTCTGGTTCTATCACCAAAACGGTGATGGAAATATTCGGGTAATGTGAGTGCGTTAGCGTTGTATTCGGTGAACATTCGTAAACGTCCAGCCACGAATAACCAGTTCAGATATGCTCCAATGGTCAAACCAATCGCAATCCAGCCTTCGACTAAGCCTGAGGCATAAACTGCCCCGGGCAATCCCATTAGTAGCCAGCCAGACATATCTGATGCTCCAGCTGACAAGCCGGTAACGAAACTGCCTAAACGGCGTCCGCCTAAAATATAATCAGATAAATTGTTAGTAAAACGATAGGCAATAAAGCCAATTAAGATCATTCCGATGATATAAATCAGGAATGTGGTGGTGGTTGGATCAAAGCCAAACATTTGAGTCTCCTATTTCTAATTCGACTAAATATAGCAGAAATTTAATAAAAAACGTTTTATTACCAACTTAAGTGATGACTATTTACGCTTTTATCGATTTTAGAAATAGTATAGCTAAAAACCATGCAACAAATTACAAATCAATAACAAATTTGTGACATAGATAACACTTTTATTTTTGTTCAATAAAATATAAGTATTAGAATGGGATAAGAGAATCTCTTGGAATGCTTTTGCATGATGCAGCCTCCCTGCTTTTCTTTTCCTTTTCCCCTTCCCAAAACAAAAACCCCTTGCACTGTACTCAACCGAGTACTTGCAAGGGGTCCAATAAAACCCTGATGGTGCCCTACTCTCACATGGGGAAACCCCACACTACCATCGGCGTCACTGCGTTTCACTTCTGAGTTCGGAATGGAATCAGGTGGGACCACAGCACTATGGCCATCAGGAAAATCCTGTTGTTGTCTTTGTTCGTCTTTATTTTTTCGTTCTCTATTCTTGGCTTCTTACGTCGCCTTTAATCTGAAACAAGCTGTCTGTTTGATTTTCTTTCACTTCGCTCTCGCTTTGTCTTTTCGTTTAGCTTTCTTCTCAACCGCTTTTGGCTTCTTTCTTCTTTCCAAAAACGCTTGAGGTTGTATGGTTAAGCCTCTCGGGCAATTAGTATGGGTTAGCTCAACGTCTCGCAACGCTTACACACCCCACCTATCTACGTCGTAGTCTACAACAACCCTTACTGACTTAATGTCAGGGATGACTCATCTTGAGGCAAGTTTCGTGCTTAGATGCTTTCAGCACTTATCTCTTCCGCATTTAGCTACCCAGCAGTGCCTCTGGCGAGACAACTGGAACACCAGTGATGCGTCCACTCCGGTCCTCTCGTACTAGGAGCAGCCCCTCTCAATCATCCAACGCCCACGGCAGATAGGGACCGAACTGTCTCACGACGTTCTAAACCCAGCTCGCGTACCACTTTAAATGGCGAACAGCCATACCCTTGGGACCTACTTCAGCCCCAGGATGTGATGAGCCGACATCGAGGTGCCAAACACCGCCGTCGATATGAACTCTTGGGCGGTATCAGCCTGTTATCCCCGGAGTACCTTTTATCCGTTGAGCGATGGCCCTTCCATTCAGAACCACCGGATCACTATGACCTGCTTTCGCACCTGCTCGACTTGTCTGTCTCGCAGTTAAGCTTGCTTCTACCATTGCACTAACCTGACGATGTCCGACCGTCATTAGCAAACCTTCGTGCTCCTCCGTTACGCTTTGGGAGGAGACCGCCCCAGTCAAACTACCCACCAGACACTGTCCGAACACCTGTACTTGGTGTTTCGTTAGAACATCAAACGTTAAAGGGTGGTATTTCAAGGACGCCTCCACAAGAACTAGCGTTCCTGCTTCATAGGCTCCCACCTATCCTACACATCAAAATTCAATGTTCAGTGTCAAGCTATAGTAAAGGTTCACGGGGTCTTTCCGTCTAGCCGCGGGTACACCGCATCTTCACGGCGATTTCAATTTCACTGAGTCTCGGGTGGAGACAGCCTGGCCATCATTATGCCATTCGTGCAGGTCGGAACTTACCCGACAAGGAATTTCGCTACCTTAGGACCGTTATAGTTACGGCCGCCGTTTACTGGGGCTTCGATCAGGAGCTTCTCTTTCGATAACACCATCAATTAACCTTCCAGCACCGGGCAGGCATCACACCCTATACGTCCACTTTCGTGTTTGCAGAGTGCTGTGTTTTTAATAAACAGTTGCAGCCAGCTGGTATCTTCGACTGGTTCAGCCTTCGGAGGTAAACTCCTACAACCTACGCCAGCGCACCTTCTCCCGAAGTTACGGTGCTATTTTGCCTAGTTCCTTCACCCGAGTTCTCTCAAGCGCCTGAGTATTCTCTACCTGACCACCTGTGTCGGTTTTCAGTACGGTTTAGTTATATCTGAAGCTTAGTGGCTTTTCCTGGAAGCGTGGTATCAGTAACTTCATTCCCTTAGGAACTCGTCATCACTTCTCGTTGTTTAAATTGGGTAAGCGGATTTGCCTACCTACCCCAACTACCGGCTTAAACAGACATCCAACAGTCTGCTTACCTAACCTTCTCCGTCCCCACATCGCAATATAACCAAGTACGGGAATATTAACCCGTTTCCCATCGACTACGCTTTTCAGCCTCGCCTTAGGGGCCGACTCACCCTGCCCCGATTAACGTTGGACAGGAACCCTTGGTCTTCCGGCGAACGAGTTTTTCACTCGTTTTATCGTTACTTATGTCAGCATTCGCACTTGTGATACGTCCAGCAAACCTCTCGATTCACCTTCATCCGCTTACACAACGCTCCCCTACCCAACAGATTTGACTCTGATGCCGCAGCTTCGGTGCTATATTTGAGCCCCGTTACATCTTCCGCGCAGGCCGACTCGACTAGTGAGCTATTACGCTTTCTTTAAATGATGGCTGCTTCTAAGCCAACATCCTAGCTGTCTAAGCCTTCCCACTTCGTTTCCCACTTAATATAGACTTTGGGACCTTAGCTGGCGGTCTGGGTTGTTTCCCTCTCCACGATGAACGTTAGCACCCACCGTGTGTCTCCTATGCATTACTCTTCGGTATTCGCAGTTTGCATCGGGTTGGTAATCCGGGATGGACCCCTAGCCGAAACAGTGCTCTACCCCCGAAGGTATTCACATAAGGCTCTACCTAAATAGATTTCGGGGAGAACCAGCTATCTCCCGGTTTGATTGGCCTTTCACCCCCAGCCACAAGTCATCCGCTAATTTTTCAACATTAGTCGGTTCGGTCCTCCAGTTAGTGTTACCCAACCTTCAACCTGCCCATGGCTAGATCACCGGGTTTCGGGTCTATACCTTGCAACTAGACGCCCAGTTAAGACTCGGTTTCCCTACGGCTCCCCTATTCGGTTAACCTTGCTACAAAATATAAGTCGCTGACCCATTATACAAAAGGTACGCAGTCACCAAACAAGTTGGCTCCCACTGCTTGTACGTACACGGTTTCAGGTTCTATTTCACTCCCCTCACCGGGGTTCTTTTCGCCTTTCCTTCACAGTACTGGTTCACTATCGGTCAATCAGGAGTATTTAGCCTTGGAGGATGGTCCCCCCATCTTCAGACAGGATATCACGTGTCCCGCCTTACTTATTTTCAGCTTAGTTCCACACAAGGCTTTTAAAGTACGGGATTATCACCCTCTTTGATTGAGTTTCCCAACTCATTCCTCTAAGTCTTGTGCTATAACTGAATGGCTCCTTCGCGTTCGCTCGCCGCTACTAACGAAATCTCGGTTGATTTCTTTTCCTCGGGGTACTTAGATGTTTCAGTTCTCCCGGTTTGCCTTATTTACCTATGGATTCAGTAAATAATGATAAGCTCTTCGCTTATCGGGTTTCCCCATTCGGACATCTTGGATTAAACGCCTCTTATCGACTCATCCAAGCTTTTCGCAGATTAGCACGTCCTTCATCGCCTCTGATTGCCTAGGCATCCACCGTGTACGCTTAGTCACTTAACCATACAACCTCAAACATTTTTAGATAATATTGTTATTAAACAATCATCAAAATATTTAAAGCTGATAATCAAAAACTACTACTTGTGTGCTTTTGTTCACACAAGATTTTTACTACTCAGACTTTCTTTCGAAAATCTCTCAGTTTTTCAGCTTGTTTCCTATTTTTTAAAGAACATTAGACATTCACTTTGTCTTCCGACAAAAAACATCTTTAAATGGCGTCCCCACGGGGATTCGAACCCCGGTTACCGCCGTGAAAGGGCGATGTCCTAGGCCTCTAGACGATGGGGACAGCATTTAAAGATGCTTTCCTGCCATTTGCAAAACATTTCGCGGAACTGGCCGCTTGTCTTGCCTATGTTTCAACTTTCTATCAAACAATCTGTGTGAGCGCTTATTGTGTCATTTCTACTTCGGTAAGGAGGTGATCCAACCGCAGGTTCCCCTACGGTTACCTTGTTACGACTTCACCCCAGTCATGAATCATACCGTGGTAAACGCCCCCCTTGCGGTTAAGCTATCTACTTCTGGTACAACCCACTCCCATGGTGTGACGGGCGGTGTGTACAAGGCCCGGGAACGTATTCACCGCAACATTCTGATTTGCGATTACTAGCGATTCCGACTTCATGGAGTCGAGTTGCAGACTCCAATCCGGACTTAGATGCACTTTGTGAGATTTGCTCCATGTCGCCATTTTGCTTCCCTCTGTATGCACCATTGTAGCACGTGTGTAGCCCTACTCGTAAGGGCCATGATGACTTGACGTCATCCCCACCTTCCTCCAGTTTATCACTGGCAGTCTCCTTTGAGTTCCCGACCTAATCGCTGGCAACAAAGGATAAGGGTTGCGCTCGTTGCGGGACTTAACCCAACATTTCACAACACGAGCTGACGACAGCCATGCAGCACCTGTCTCATGGTTCCCGAAGGCACATTCACATCTCTGCGAACTTCCATGGATGTCAAGAGTAGGTAAGGTTCTTCGCGTTGCATCGAATTAAACCACATGCTCCACCGCTTGTGCGGGCCCCCGTCAATTCATTTGAGTTTTAACCTTGCGGCCGTACTCCCCAGGCGGTCGATTTATCACGTTAGCTTCGGGCACCAGAGTTAAACCCCAATCCCCAAATCGACATCGTTTACAGCGTGGACTACCAGGGTATCTAATCCTGTTTGCTCCCCACGCTTTCGCACATGAGCGTCAGTATATTCCCAAGGGGCTGCCTTCGCCTTCGGTATTCCTCCACATCTCTACGCATTTCACCGCTACACGTGGAATTCTACCCCTCCCTAAAATACTCTAGATTGCCAGTCTGAAATGCAATTCCCAGGTTAAGCCCGGGGCTTTCACATCTCACTTAACAATCCGCCTGCGTGCCCTTTACGCCCAGTCATTCCGATTAACGCTCGCACCCTCCGTATTACCGCGGCTGCTGGCACGGAGTTAGCCGGTGCTTCTTCTGTGGATAACGTCAATTACCAACTCTATTAAAGTTGATACCTTCCTCACCACCGAAAGAACTTTACAACCCGAAGGCCTTCTTCATTCACGCGGCATGGCTGCATCAGGGTTCCCCCCATTGTGCAATATTCCCCACTGCTGCCTCCCGTAGGAGTCTGGACCGTGTCTCAGTTCCAGTGTGGCTGGTCATCCTCTCAGACCAGCTAGAGATCGCGGGCTTGGTAGGCCTTTACCCCACCAACTACCTAATCCCACTTGGGCTCATCTTATGGCAACTGGCCCGTAGGTCCCAGTCTTTAATCTCTCGATATTACGCGGTATTAGCTACAGTTTCCCGTAGTTATCCCCCTCCATAAGCCAGATTCCCAAGCATTACTCACCCGTCCGCCACTCGTCAGCAAGAAAGCAAGCTTTCTCCTGCTACCGTTCGACTTGCATGTGTTAAGCCTGCCGCCAGCGTTCAATCTGAGCCATGATCAAACTCTTCAATTCAAAAAGTTTAATCGCTCAATAAATACTGACTATAAAAAAATCAATAATATTCATTATGAATTTCAAGTTAAGCACTTATTAAGACTTCAAAATTAAATAATATTTCACTTCAAAATCACATCAACAAGTGCCCACACAGATTGTCTGATTCATTATTAAAGAACAAAATAAAAGTGGTCGGCGAGATAGGATTTGAACCTACGACCCACTGGTCCCAAACCAGTTGCGCTACCAAGCTGCGCTACTCGCCGTCAGTTATACTTTCGTATATTAAATGGGGTGGCTAATGGGATTCGAACCCACGACAACTGGAATCACAATCCAGGGCTCTACCAACTGAGCTATAGCCACCGTCGTCGTTGGTTGCATTGTACCGAAAAGCTTTTGGCGCGCTCGACAAGATTCGAACTTGCGACCTTTGGCTCCGGAGGCCAACGCTCTATCCAACTGAGCTACGAACGCGTTGTTTTCAGTACTGCGTCGCAACGGGGGCGTATATTAGTGATTTCGTTCCCCCTTGTCTAGCACTTTTTGAAAAAATTTTATTACCTGCTCTTAATTTATTCAAAACGTTTACTAATTATCAAAAAAGGCGGTTTTATAGCTGATTTCGCCAATAATGATAGGCGTATTTTATCAGCCTGCGTTGTCGCTGCCAGCGAGTTGGCTGTTTCAATAATCGATAAAGCCACTCCAACCCCGCATTTTGCCAACACTTGGGGGCTCGTTTGACTTTCCCTACAAAGACATCATAACTGCCACCAATGCCCATATATAAAGCATCGGGATAATATGCCTGTGCGTTTTGCATAAATTGCTCTTGCTTGGGCGATCCTAATCCAACGCTGATAATTTTCGCCCCGCTCTGTTTAATTCGTTCAAAAATGGCAATTTCTTGATCTAATGAAAAATATCCATCTTGCGTCCCGACAACCTTCACGCTCATGGCATCTAATTTTGCAAAAGTTTCTGCCAAAACATCCGATTGTCCACCGACCAAAAACACGGGCGTTCCCAAATTCGCTGCTTGTTGCATTAACGCCAACCACAAATCCGCCCCTGCGATACGTTCTAAATCGGCAAATTGCGGATATTTCTTACGGATCGTCCACACTACACTGATGCCATCGGCATATTTATATTCCGCCTTGGCAAGCAGAGAACGAACTTCAGGTTGCTCATCGCTTAGCATGACTTTTTCTGCATTGATCGCCACCAGTTTTCCCGTTTTTACGCCCTGCTCATTCAGCAAAAACGCCAGCAACTCCGCCTGATTGCGAGCAGCAAGCAGCTCAATGCCATTGACGTCCACTTTATCCATTGCGTTTTCCTACTAATATATACGCCAATCCCCAGCACGCCAAAAATACGGCGGTAAAGAAACACCAGCGAGAAATAAACGCATCCGCCCCTTCTCGCACTAGCACGATCAAATTGAACAAATTTGCCAATAAATAACCTTGCCAAAGCGGGCTGGCGGAGCGAAACAAGCGGTCAGTTTCCGCCAATAATTTACCAATCAGCCCCATTCCAACTGCCACCAACGGCAAGCTGCCCATTAAATAGAGAGAACCGAGCAACGTCGGTGACATCGCTAAACCCGAGTGGTTGCCGAGCAGCTCTTTGGTGAAATAGTTCGCAGTATTCCACGCAATATCAGGGCGATCTGCCCACAACGATGGCGGAATATAGACGTAAAAATCCCGTACAATCGGCATTAAACCTTGAAATTCCACGTCCGTGGCTAAAATGCGGGCGAAATTTTCCCACGGTGAAAAGCTATCGCGGGTTAAATAAAGGAAGGTGAAAATCGCTTCCTTTCCCTGCACATCCAAGTTGTAGCGAGCCAACGCCAGCCCAAACATCGCCACCACGCCGAAAATTGCGACTACCACAACCGTTTTTGCTGATAAATAACGATCTTTCCAACCGATCAATAAGAAAAACATCACCGCCAATGCCAAATTCGCCCGAGTGCCGCCCACAGCGAAGTAACTCAGTCCGCCAAAAATCATTCCTACCGATAGCAATCCCCACCACATTCGGCGGCTTGGTGCGAGAAAATAGGCGATCAACAAGGCAGGAAACAGAAAATAGAAAAAGCGTTTTAACGCCACGCCACTGACCAATGGCGAGAAAATTTGGCTATATTTTTCAAGGCGAAGTAGTAAAAATCCGTTGAAATAAATAAAGCCAGCAAGGCTGACAATCGCCAATAATGCGAGCAAGCAAGCGGTCACTTTTGCTGAATTTTTTGCAAACGCACTACCGTTCAACACGCCACTGCGTGTTTTGACCGCTTGTACACGAATGTCAAAAAAACGATAACTCAAAACATAGAGAAAATAGCTCCCTGTCGCCACGGCTAAGGTTTCAAACAGCACTTCAGGGCGTTGCACGCTCACATCAAAGCCATATTTCAACGCCATCGACAGCGGAAAGCCGCCGAAAAAGGTCACGAAATACAGCCCGCTAAAAATCAAGTGAAACGAAAACCGCTCTGCTTGATAACTGCGAGCAATCAATGTTGCCACAGCAGCGGCACAAAGCAAGTAAAAGCAAGTTAATAAAAGGTCTGTCATATTTCTTTAAAAAGCCGCTCAAGCTGCTCTAGCCACATTTGTCGATAGTGTAGCGGAAAAAAGCGGATTTGCGATTTATCCCGAGCTTTCAACTGGTTGTGAGCCTCGGCAATATTGGCGACCGTAAGCTGATCAAGAAACAAAAATGGCACTTGCTCGGCAATCAAATCAACACAAAACGGATTGTTGCGGCTTAAAGCAAAGGGTACATTTAACGCAATCAGCACGCAGAGCGTGCCGATGCCTTGCTGGCGTTCAAACGGAAAATAGCCCAAGTCACAAGCGGTCAGATCCGCCACATATTTTGCAAACTCCACTTTTTCCCGCCAAATCTCACAATTTTCCCCAAACAGCTGCTTGCCAAGTGTAGCAACTTGCTCGATATAAGCATCATTATTTTCAGGATAGCCCATCGGTATTTTGATTTGAATAGCTGAACCAAATTGTTCATGCAGTTGTTGCAAACCAAGCAAATGGCGGTTGGACGGATCGCCCGAATTACCGAGAAGTACGACAAAATCAGCGTCTCTTTTTAGATCAAGAGACGCTCGATCGATGGGAATTTGAGTATTGTGTTCTTGCAAAAAATCCATCGGCATTTTCGTCGGAAAATAGAGCAACAAGCGGTGGGATTTGGGGTGAATTTTACCAAAGTAGTCCAAATCGCCTTGTGTACCGAGAACGAATGTCAGCCGTTTTTGTGCCAAACGGCGTAGCGGATAAAACAGGCGAAAGCCAAAAGACGTCGCATTTTCATACAAGTCCGCTCCCCAAATATGCCACGCACAACGTTTCACAGGCAACAAACCGACCAACATCACCAGCCATAATAGGGCGTTATATTGCCCATGAAAGAAAAAACAAGCGGTCGGATTTCGCCAACTTTTTACCATCACCGCCTTCGCCAACGCCAATTTGCTCGGAAAGAGACGAATGGAAAGCTGCGAAAATTCGCTCGCTAAGTCAGTGTTGCTCACCACCCAAAATTGCGGTTTTTCAGCAAAATTGGGGGCAATTTGCTCGTTAAAAAACGCCAACAAGGTGCGATTGTGATGGGGAATATCGGCACCGAGAATGTGTAGCCAGTTCATTTAAAATACTCCAACGCCACATCAATCACCCTTTGTTGATCGCCTTCGCTCAAATTATAGAACAACGGCAATCGCACAAGCCGTTCACTTTCTTGAGTGGTGAAACGATCTTCGCCCACAAAACGCCCGAAGCGTTGTCCTGCGGGGCTGGTGTGTAGGGGGATATAATGAAACACCGCCAAAATATTATGCTTTTTTAAGTGAGCAATAAATGCTGAACGATCGGCAAGATTGCGAAGTTTAAGATAAAAAAGATGCCCGTTTTGCTGGCAATCGGGCGGAATAGTTGGCAACTCAATTCTCCCAGTAGCAGCCAGTGCCGCAAAGGCCTGTTGGTAATTTTGCCATAAAATCAGTCGCTTGCGATTAATTTGCTCGGCACTTTCTAGCTGAGCGAAAAGGTATGCGGCTTGCAGTTCAGAAGGGAGAAAGCTCGAACCGAGATCCCGCCATGTGTATTTGTCGATCTGCCCACGGAAAAACTGGCTGCGATCTGTGCCTTTTTCTCGCACAATCTCCGCCCGCTCGATCAAAGCAGGATCGTTGATCAAGATTGCTCCACCTTCACCGCCTGCGGTGTAGTTTTTGGTTTCGTGAAAGCTGAAACAGCCCAAATGCCCGATAGTACCTAATGCCCTGCCTTTATAGCCCGCCATCACGCCCTGTGCGGCATCTTCCACCACCCACAAGCCGTATTTTTCCGCCAACGCCATCATCGCATCCATTTCACACGCGACGCCGGCGTAATGCACTGGCACAATCGCTTTGGTGCGAGGGGTGATTGCCGCTTCAATTAAGCCTTCATCCATGTTCATCGTGTCAGGGCGAACATCTACAAACACGATTTTCGCTCCCCGCAAGGCAAAGGCATTGGCGGTGGACACAAAGGTGTAGCTGGGCATAATTACTTCATCGCCTGCCTGAATATCGAGCAAAATCGCTGCCATTTCGAGCGATGCGGTGCAAGACGGCGTCAACAACGCCCGAGCTGTGCCGAATTGCTGCTCAAACCAACTTTCGCAGCGGCGGGTAAAATCGCCATCGCCCGACAGCCTGCCACTTGCCATCGCTTGTTGCATATAGCCTAATTCTGACCCGACCAAAGCGGGTTGGTTGAAGGGGATAATAGATAGATCCTTACTGTTCAAAGAATGATTTTTGGTTATAACGATAACAAAATAGGCGTGATATAGCGATTAAAGGTGATAACTACATCATGCCGTATTGAATAACTAATCAAAAATACTGCCGATAAAGTCAATTGCTCCAGTTACAACAGAATCAATCACTTCTCCGACTTCCTCAACGGTTTCACCGATAAATTCAGTCGTTGAATCCACTGCATCCACAAACGTTTGCTTAACTTCACTATCATCCGAAAGCACTTCTTCAACCATTTTCGTAGCAACCACAGTCGATGCAATTCCCGCTAAACCAGAGATTGCGGTTACTCCCCCACCTAACGATAAAGGAAGTGATGAAGTTGGTACTGTTGTTGCTATTCTCCCGCTGTCGAGCGAAGGTGAACTGAGAGATTTAGAATAAGAAACCGCATCATTTACTTTCTGCAAAGAATCCACTAAATCATTCACTTGTGAACTTTCATGTTTACCATTAATACACCAGTTTACAAAATGTTCACAATTATTCAGTAATACGTTATACCAGTCTTCACCTAATCGCTGATAAGCTCGCTCTACGGTTTCAGTATGGCTAAAAACTCGGAAAGGCCTTTCCAAAACATGCACTGGATTTCCATTACTAAATTCATCTACTGCTGCAATGCAAATTTCACCACTATTCATTCCATTTGCAAAACCAGAATAGTGAATCACTTGTTGATTACCGATATAAATACCGTGGTGAGTGTAACCCGTTCTCGGGGAATAGATATGATCTCCAGCAATCATAATTAGCTCCTTGAAAATAAGTAGTACATTCTCTGTTAGCTATACTGATGTCTAACATTGAGAAAAGTATAACAAAAGTGTTTTTAAGCTGCTTGACAGGGTATGTCGCTTACAAATATTTACAAAAAAATTGATAAAACCAATAATTCGTCTCAGAAATTGTCGCTCCAATAGATTGATAGAGCGAGATGGCGGCTATGTTACTCAGTTGAGTGGTGATGTGCAAATTTTCGGCATTATGGTGTTTGGCGTGTGATATGGCGGCGGAAAGTAATCGCTTCGCGATGCCTTGGCGTTGAAATTCGGAAGCAACGGCAAGTAAGCCAATTTTGGCGGTTTTGCCGTTGAATCTTAGACTGATTGTGCCTTGCAGTTTGCCGTCTTGTTCGGCGATCAAGCAAAGATCATCAAACTCACCTTTCACCGCATTTTCGATCCATTTTGCATAGAAACGTTGGTTTTCTGCTTGGCTGAAATAGGGTGGACGGAAGCGAGTGTGAGGAAAAGCGGAGCCAACGAGTTTTTTTAGGGCGGCGACATCCGTTTTTTCGGCAATTCGGCATTCGCAAGCGGTCAGTTTCTCGGGAAATTTTGCAAATTCAAGTACAAAGGTGATTTCCGTTTCCACCAGTTGAAAACCGTGTTGTTGCAACCAGTGGATTGTGTTGAGATCGGTGGTGGGGGTTTTGGCTTGGAGCAACGAGATACCTTCTATTCTGCCCCCGCTTGCCGGGGAAGTGGTTGAACAAAGCGAAACCGAAGGGGGGAAATTTGTAAAATTTTGGCAAAAACTGACCGCTTGTTCCCCCCTACTCCCTGCTTCGCAGGGTACTTCCCCCGCAAGCGGGGGCAGAATGTGATCCTCTAGCTCAAAAATCAACGAACCAATCTCTCTCCCAAAAAATTCACTTTCCCATTGATTTCGTTCGATTTTCATTGCCAGATTCCTTTTGCATCGACAATCCAACGCTGTGTGGGTTGGGCGGTTTTAAACAGATGATGATCAACCAGCAGTACGGCAATATCTGCTTGGGCTAACGCGGTGTGGAAGTCGGTGAGCGTGGCTTTGCCGTTTAGGCTCTCAGGCAAGGTGGTAATGTAGGGTTCAACAGCCAGTAAGGTGCCGTGGTGCCAATCGGCGAGTTGTTCGGTGATTTGCAAGGCGGGACTGTGACGAAGATCGTCCACATCCGCTTTGAAAGCTAAGCCAAAACAGGCGATGGTGATGTCGCTCGGTTTTCGGTCGGTGGCGGCGGCACAATCGGCAACGGCGAGTTTGATTTTATCTCGCAGCCATTGCGGTTTGTGGTCATTGATATGGCGAGCGGTTTGGATTAAGCGGCTCTGTTCTGGATCGAGCGAAACGATAAACCACGGATCAACGGCTATGCAATGCCCGCCCACGCCAGCTCCCGCTTGCAAAATATTGACACGCGGGTGGCGGTTAGCAAGGGCGATCAGCTCCCACACATTGATTTGGTGGCGGTCGCAAATCATCGACAATTCGTTAGCAAAGGCGATATTCACATCACGGAAGGCATTTTCAGTGAGTTTACACATTTCAGCGGTGCGGCTGTCGGTGGTCAAACATTCGCCTTTGGTAAAAAGCTGATACAAACTGACCGCTTGTTCGCTGCTCTCGGGAGTTAGCCCGCCGATAATGCGGTCGTTGTGGTAGATTTCTTGCATAATGTTGCCGGGTAGCACACGTTCTGGGCAGTAAGCAAAAAAGAGTTGATCGGTGAGATCGGGGCGTAATGCCGTTAGCCATTCGGCAAGTTTTTCCGTCGTGCCAACAGGAGAGGTTGATTCCAACACAATCAAATTACCGTTATTCAACACTGGAGCAAGGCTTTCAATCGCCGCTTGGATATAACTCAAATCGGGCTGATGATCCGCTTGGAACGGCGTAGGCACGGCGATGATAAAGGCGTCCGCAGGTTGGGGGGTGAGCGTTGCAAAAAATCGCCCAGAACTGACCGCTTGTTGCACCGCCTCTGCCAACTGTGGCTCGTGAATGTGAATTTTGCCTTGGTTTAGGGTTTCCACCACCTGTGGATTGCTGTCCACGCCAATCACGCGGCAACCACTTTGGGCAAACACCGCTGCCGTAGGCAAACCGATATAACCTAAGCCAATGATGGAAATACGTTGGTTTTTTTTCATTTTCATAGACATTCTATATGTTGTAGGAGCGGTCTATGTCTCCGCCCAGAACATGCTTTGCAAATTCTTGAATAAATTTGACCACTTGTTTTCGGGAGAATACGCAGCTCCGTCCCTACACTAAATGGTTTCCTACATTTTTCAAAATCCGTACCACGCTTTCGCTTGTTTTACCGTCGCCGTAAGGGCTGTGAGCTTGGATCATTTGGCGGTAACTCGTCTTGTTATGAAGCAGTTGATTGACCGCTTGGACGATGTTGGCAGTTTGGGTGCCAACTAATTTTACCGAGCCTGTAGCGATAGCTTCCGTACGTTCGCTAGTCTCTCGCATCACCAACACAGGCGTGCCTAGGGCGGAAGCCTCTTCCTGAATGCCGCCCGAGTCCGTCAGTACCAAATAAGCCCTATCCATTAAGTAGATAAACGGCAGGTAATCCTGCGGTTCGAGTAAAAACAGGTTCTCAATGCCGCTCAACAAGCGATTGACTGGCTCGCCGACCTGTGGGTTGAGATGCACAGGGAACACAATTTGCACCTCTGGCTGCTGGCGGGCGATTTCTGCTAACGCCAAACAGATACGTTCAAAGCCTTTGCCGATATTTTCCCGCCGATGTCCCGTGACCAAAATCAATTTTTTGTGGTCATCTAAAAACGAATAACGGCAAGCAAGCTGTTCAGCAAGCGGTGGGTTTCGGCGGATTTTTTGCAAAGCGTTGAGCAAGGCATCAATCACGCTGTTACCGACCACAAAAATCCGATCCGCTGGGATATTTTCCGCCAGTAAATTCTGCTTGGCATTTTCCGTTGGGGCGAAATGATACGCCGCCAACACGCTCGTCAAATGGCGGTTGGCTTCTTCAGGAAAAGGAGAATGCAGATCGTAGGTGCGTAGCCCTGCTTCGATGTGAGCGACAGGGATTTTTTGGTAAAAGCACGCCAAAGTAGCGGCAAACGTTGTGGTAGTATCGCCGTGTACAAGTACAATATCAGGAGAACATGCGGTTAAAACCGCAGGCAGCTCGAGCAAGATTTGAGCGGTAATGTCCGCCAAGCTCTGCCCTGATTTCATAATGTTCAGATCGAAATCAGGCGAGATCGCAAATAAATCAAGCACTTGATCTAGCATTTGACGATGCTGCCCCGTCACACACACGTTGGCATCAAAAGTGGGATCTTGGGCTAACGCCGCCACAATCGGCGACATTTTTATCGCTTCGGGGCGAGTGCCAAAGACGCTTAACACCTTGATTTTACGCTGCATTACGGCGGAAGCTCGCAAGTGAAAGAGAAAATAAGCCAAGCAGCAGACCACTTGCCGCCCCAATCATCATCCATAAATTTCGTATAGGCGAATGGGGTTGAACAGGCACGCTCGGTCTTTGCACTAAGCGATAGGCGATGAGTTGGTTGTCTAGTGGCTGCACCGATTTCATGAGAGTCAATTTGCCGTTCCAGTCTTGTGCAGCGATGTGTGAGCCATTTTGGATGGCGCCCAAATTGGTTTCCGCAGCCGTTTTCACTTGTTGGAATAGCACCTTCCATTGACTAATCAGCTCACCATTAAGCGCCGCTCGGCTACGTAAATTGGCGTATTGAATAAATTCGTCCAGCAACGGTTTGGCAGTTTCACGGTGGCTTAAGGTCAAATGCAGTTGTTGCGTTTTTGCATCAAACTGAAATGCATTGATAAGTTGCTCAGGTTGCATTTTTTCGGTTAGAAACTGTTTGATCACATCAGGCGAAGTCAAATTTCGTTTAAACTCGCCGTAGCTTTTTTCACTTAGCCATTGGTCAAATTGATCGATTTTCTCACCGCTTACCAAATGGTAAGTGCTGGCTAATGCATAGTAGTTGCCGAGCTCTTGGACGGTAGGTTGGTCGAATTGAGCGGTGGTTCGCCATTGTGGCGTTTGGATTTCAGCCAAACCAAAACCAACCGCAGCACCAAGAGCGATACAAGCGGTCAGTTTCGCTGTATTTTTTGCAAATCCCATCATGACTTCACGTTCCCTTGTTTTTTACGCAAACGGCGTTTGTGGCGGCGGACAAAACGGGTGATACGCCAGGCGTGCATAATCGAATAGGAATAGAGAAAAAACAGGGAGATAAAGCAAACGAACATCACCCATTGGTTCCAGTAATAGACTTCGCCTAAAATCCCGAAGCCCGCACAGAGTGCCGAGCCGAAGGTAATCACCGCAAGGGCTTGGCGAGAAGTGAGCCCCGCACGCATCATTAAATGGTGAATGTGCAAGCGGTCTGGGCGGAACGGACTTTTCCCCTTTTTCAGGCGACGGAAAATAATCGCCACCATATCAATCAGCGGCACGGCAATCAGCCATAACCCCGTGATTGGGCTAATGGCGTGCCCTTGTCCTTGTGTACTAAGTAGCAAAATCCAAATAATCGTAAAGCCGATGAGCGTGCTGCCCGAGTCGCCCATAAACACTTTCCACTTCGCCCCGAAAACACTCAGGTTGAACATCGCATACGGCAGCAGCACGCAGATAATACCGAAACACCAGTACGCTAGCGTATATTGATCATCGAGCCACATCAAAATCCCGATGCCCGCAAAACTAACGCTCGACAGACCTGCCAACAAACCGTCAATACCGTCAATCATATTGAAGGCGTTGATGATTCCGATAGTGATAAACACCGTCAGCACCACACCAACCGCTCCAAGTTCCAAGCTGAAAGGGGCGATAAGCTGACCCAAGCTGGCGATAGACAATCCACTGTAAATCATTGCTCCCGCCAATGCAGCTTGAATGCCCGCCCGCAAAAATGGGCTGATGTCGAAACGGTCGTCTAACACACCGATCACTAATAAAATTGTCACCGCAGAAAGATAGAGTTCGGGGAACTTCATCTGTTCCCACTGCATCAGGTAAAAAGTGAGATTACCGAGAAAAAGGGCAATCCCACCAATCAAGGGAATGACGCCCTGATGGCGTTTACGGAAATTCGGTTTATCGACTAAACCAATCCACTGTGCCACGGGACGCATGACAATCAATGTTGTGAATGAGACAATAATGACGGAGAGAAAAGTAAGCCACATCGTTTTCGCTTGTCCTAAAAATCACCGATAAAATTGCCATGAAGCATAACATAACCGCAGAAACTCTCAATTTTTTTCCGCTTGGTGGCAAGGATTTTCAATGTTTTTACAGTACAATGTCAGTCATTTTATTAAATTAAGGATTTGCTATGACTTCATCTCAATCTCTCTTCGAAAAAGCCCAAAAAGTGATCCCTGGTGGCGTGAACTCGCCGGTGCGTGCATTTAAAGGCGTGGGTGGCACGCCAGTGTTTATTGAAAGTGCCAAAGGGGCCTATATCACCGACAGCGAAGGCAAGCGTTATATTGATTACGTTGGCTCTTGGGGGCCAATGGTGCTTGGGCACAATCACCCTGCGATTATTGATGCCGTGTTACACGCAGTGCCAAATGGCTTGAGTTTTGGTGCCCCTACGGCGATTGAAATTGAGTTGGCAGAATTAGTCTGCAAACTTGTGCCGTCGATTGAAATGGTGCGTATGGTGAGCTCGGGTACGGAAGCGACAATGTCAGCTATTCGTTTGGCTCGTGGCTATACGGGCAGAGATAAAATCATCAAGTTTGAAGGCTGTTACCACGGGCATTCCGATTCACTATTAGTCAAAGCAGGCTCTGGAGCTTTAACCCTTGGTCAGCCAAGCTCGCCAGGTGTGCCAGAAGATTTTGCCAAGCACACACTCACCTGCGAATACAACAATTTAGATTCGGTGAAACAAGCCTTTGAACAATATCCAAATGAAATTGCTTGCTTAATTATTGAACCTGTTGCAGGCAATATGAACTGTATTCCGCCAAAAGCGCATTTCTTACAAGGCTTGCGTGAGCTTTGTACACAATATGGTGCAGTCTTTATTATTGACGAAGTGATGACCGGCTTCCGAGTCGCATTAGGCGGTGCACAGGCTTACTACGGCGTCACCCCAGATCTCACCACACTCGGCAAAATCATTGGCGGCGGAATGCCTGTCGGTGCTTTTGGTGGTAAAAAAGAAATAATGGAATATATTGCACCAACTGGTCCAGTTTACCAAGCTGGGACTTTATCGGGTAACCCGATTGCGATGTCTGCTGGCTTAGCTTGTTTAACGGAGCTTGCTAAAGAAGGCAATGAGCAACTGCTTGCCATGAAAACCAAAACCTTGGCGGAAGGCTTCAAAACCCTTGCGGATAAGCACAATATTCCGTTTACAGTACAATATGTCGGCGGTATGTTTGGCTTATTCTTTACCGAGCAAACCAAAGTGGAAAGCTATGCAGATGTGATGAAATGTGATGTGCAAGCCTTCAACACCTTCTTCCACAAAATGCTTGAAAAAGGCGTTTACCTTGCACCAAGTGCTTTTGAAGCGGGCTTTATGTCCCTTGCACATAGCGATGAAGATATTGCTTATACCTTGGCAATGGCGGATTTGGCTTTTGCAGAGATGAAATAATCCTCAATTATTCTCTAAAAATAAATGAGCTATGTCGTCTAAATAGCTCATTTATTTCAAAAAAAGAAATAAACAATCAATAAAACAGTCATTTATCCATCATAAAAAAACAATTACACTCGCTACCAATGAATCGGCCGATTTGTTACTACAGTGTTTTTTTATTTTCAATGGAGAATGACTATGTCAAATCGTAAATTTCTTGAAGTTTTAACCCCAGAAAACAGCCAACTTATTTTTATTGATCACCAACCACAAATGGCGTTTGGTGTTCAATCAATCGATCGCCAGACCTTAAAAAATAACGTGGTTGCATTAGCAAAATCAGCAAAAGTATTCAATATTCCAACGACAATCACAACCGTTGAAACTGATGGCTTCTCTGGTCACACTTACCCAGAATTATTAGCGGTATTCCCTGATCACAAAATCCTTGAGCGTACTTCAATGAACTCTTGGGATGATCAAAACGTGCGTGATGCGTTAGCCGCAAATGGCCGTAAAAAAGTAATCGTTGCGGGTTTATGGACAGAAGTGTGTAACTTAAGTTTCGCTTTATGTGCAGCTTTAGAAGGCGACTATGAAATCTATATGGTTGCAGATGCATCAGGTGGTACTTCAGTAGAAGCACACAAATATGCGATGGATCGCATGACTCAAGCAGGCATTATTCCTGTAACTTGGCAACAAGTGTTACTTGAGTGGCAACGTGACTGGGCTAAGAAAGATACCTATGATGCAGTGCTTGATATCGTGAAAGAGCATTCAGGTGCTTACGGTATGGGTGTTGACTATGCTTATACAATGGTTCACAAAGCACCTGAGCGTGTTGAACATGGTGAGCGTATCGGTCCAAACCCTGCGAAATAATATCGCTTAAAATTTAACGCTTAATAAAGTGCGGTGTGATTTTGCAAAAATTTGTCAAAATCACACCGCTTGTTTTATAGGTGATCGAATGAAACTTTATCTTCTCACATTTGGTGTGGGTGTCTTAGTTGGCGTCATCTATTATGCTTTAGATGTTCGCTCTCCTGCACCACCTATCGTGGCATTAGTCGGGCTGCTCGGAATTTTACTCGGCGAGCAAATGATCCCCGTCGCAAAACAGCTTTTTAAAGGCAATGATTTTGTGAATGCCTGCCACGCCACTCAAACAACGGAGCATGTTCTGGGTCAATTACCGGGTAAACATTCATTACACATAAAAGGAGAAAAGAATGACAGTACAAATTCCTGATCTCATTTTCTATAACGGAAAAATCACTACGCTTAATCGTGCACAACCTGTTGCTCAAGCGGTTGCGATCAAAGACGGCAAATTTTTAGCAGTGGGTAGCGATGCGGAAGTGATGCCACTTGCCACTGAAAAAACACGTTGTATCGACCTGAAAGGCAAGGGTGTTCTGCCAGGCTTATTTGATAACCATACCCACATTATTCGTGGCGGTTTGAATTACAACTTAGAATTACGTTGGGACGGCGTTCGTAGCCTTGCTGATGCAATGGCAATGCTCAAAGCACAAGTGGATATTACGCCTGCTCCGCAATGGGTGCGTGTGGTCGGTGGTTTTACGGAACATCAATTCGTAGAAAAACGCCTGCCAACTATTCAAGAAATCAACGCTATTGCACCAGATACGCCAGTCTTTATTTTGCACCTTTATGATCGTGCACTATTAAATGGTGCAGCATTAAGAGCGGTGGGTTATACCAAAGATACGCCAAATCCTGTGGGCGGTGAAATTCTGCGTGATAGCAAGGGCAATCCAACGGGCTTATTATTGGCTAAACCGAATGCGATGATTTTATATTCAACCCTTGCTAAAGGACCAAAATTACCCTTTGAGTATCAGCTCAACTCTACTCGCCATTTTATGCGTGAACTGAACCGCTTAGGCGTAACGGGCGTGATTGATGCAGGCGGTGGTTTCCAAAATTATCCTGATAATTATGAAGTCATTCAAAAATTATCGGACGAAAATCAGCTCACTGTGCGTATTGCCTATAACTTATTTACGCAAAAGCCAAAAGAAGAGAAAGAAGACTTCTTACGTTGGACATCTTCGGTGAAATATAAGCAAGGTACAGACTATTTCCGTCACAATGGTGCGGGGGAAATGTTGGTGTTCTCAGCGGCAGACTTTGAAGACTTCCGCCAACCACGTCCAGATATGCCGCCTGAAATGGAAGGTGATTTGGAAGAAGTGGTGCGTATTCTTGCCGAAAACAAATGGCCTTGGCGTTTACACGCCACTTACGATGAAACGATTTCTCGTGCCTTAGATGTGTTTGAGAAAGTAAATAAGGATATTCCACTAAAAGGCATTAACTGGTTCTTTGACCATGCAGAAACCATTTCCGAAAAATCCATTGACCGTATTGCCGAATTAGGCGGTGGCGTTGCTGTACAACATCGTATGGCATATCAAGGGGAATATTTTGTCGAGCGTTATGGTGCGGTTGCCGCAGAAGCGACACCACCTGTTAAACGTATTTTGGAAAGCGGCGTGAAAACATCGGCAGGAACAGATGCAACCCGTGTTGCTTCCTATAATCCTTGGGTATCGCTCTCTTGGCTCACTACAGGTAACACCGTTGGCGGTACGCATTTATATCCACAACGCAATTTACTTGATCGTGAAACCGCTCTGCGTATGTGGACGGAAAATGTGGCTTGGTTCTCTAATGAAGAAGGCAAACGTGGACGTATTGAAGTAGGGCAATTTGCGGATTTCATCGTGCCAAGTAAAGATTACTTTACTGTTCCAGAAGATGAGATTTCTTTCTTAACCTCACATTTAACCGTTGTGGGTGGACGTATTGTGTTTGGTGATGGAGACTTTGCTTCCTTAGATGAAAATCCACTTCCGCCAGCGATGCCAGATTGGTCACCAACTCGCAAATTTAAAGGCTTTGCCGCTTGGGGCGATCCTGAAGGTGCAGGCAAAAACTCACTTTCACCAATTCGCCAACAAGCCATTGCTAGCTGTGGTTGTGCAAGCTCTTGCGGATTACATGGACATGATCACGCAAAAGCTTGGGGATCATCTATTCCAAGTTCAGACCTAAAAAGTTTCTTCGGTGCATTAGGCTGTTCTTGCTGGATGGTATAAGTTAAGTGCGGTCGGTTTTGGGGGAATTTTAAATACAACGTGCAAATTCTCCCCCAATTCCGACCGCTTGTTTTGGAGATAAAATGAGCGTATCAGAACAAAGCGGTTTTGCACCGCTAAAACAAAAGCTCTTCTTAGTGTTATGGATTGCCACCGTCTTGGGTAACGTGGGGAGCTTTATTCGAGATGTAGCAAGTGGCTGGTTAATTACCGATCTTTCTGCATCACCTGCTGCAGTTTCCCTTATTCAAGCAGCGACCACCTTGCCGATTTTCCTACTCGCCATTCCTGCGGGCGTGATGGCGGATATTTTAGATAGACGCAAATTCCTTATCGGCATTCAATTTATCCTCGCATTTAGTAGCGCAAGCTTAATGTTCCTTTCTGCTACAGGTTTGCAATCTGTCACTACCTTAGTGTTATTCACCTTTATCGGTGGCGTTGGTGCAGCCTTAATGGCACCTACTTGGCAAGCCATTGTGCCTGAATTGGTTTCTCGCGCTGATTTAAAAAATGCCGTTGCACTCAATTCATTAGGCATCAACATTTCTCGTGCCATCGGACCTGCCATTGGCGGTGTCGTCTTAGCCCAACTTGGTGCTTCGTTTGCCTATGGTATTGATGTGATCAGCTACGCTTTCGTGATTGCTGCCTTGATCTGGTGGAAACGGGCGAAAAAAGAAACGGACGAACTGGCAGAGGATTTCACAGGGGCATTTCGTGCAGGCTTACGTTACGCACGCTCAAGTAAAGCCTTACATATCATCTTATTTAGAGCGATTTTCTTTTTCCTATTTGCTAGTGCCGTATGGGCGTTATTGCCTTTAGTCGCTCGCCAATTATTAGAAGGCACTGCAGGGTTCTACGGTATTTTATTAGCGGTTGTTGGTGTGGGAGCGATTATCGGGGCTGTGTTATTGCCACGTTTAAGAAGACGCCTAAATTCCGACCAACTTTTACTCAGTGCAGCTATTCTCAGTGCCATTGTGATGGGCTTTTTAGCACTCTCACCATCAAAATGGACAGCAATTCCTGCTCTTTGCTTACTTGGTTTCGCTTGGATTACTGCCCTCACTACTTTAAACAGTGTTGCACAATCCATTTTACCTAACTGGGTGCGTGGTCGCTCTTTAGCGATTTATTTAACCGTCTTCAATGGTGCAATGACGTTGGGTAGTTTAAGCTGGGGAGCGGTGGCACAATACATCGGCTTACCAAGCACCTTAGTGGTAGCGGGTGTTGCCTTAGTCATTGCTAATGCGTTGGCATACCGCAAAAAATTGCCACAGGGCGAAGATGATCTCAATCCGTCGAACCATTGGGAACAACCGCATACCCATTCCGATGTGGCACTTGACCGCTCACCAGTCATGATTCAGGTGGAATACCAAATCAACTCAGAAAACCAATCAGCTTTCTTAAGTAAGTTACACCAACTTGCCGAACAACGCCGTAAAGACGGTGCTTATGCGTGGGGTGTATTGGAAGATGTGGAAAAACCAAATCATTTTATCGAATGGTTCTTTGTGGAAAGTTGGGCTGAGCATTTACGCCAGCACCACCGAGTTTCTCAAGCAGATGCTGATTTACAAGCAGAAGTCAATGCTTTCCACCAAGGCGATAAACCGAAAGTGAAGCATTTTGTCGGTGCGCAGAAAGTGCATTAATCATACACATAGCATAGAGCAAGGGGGAATATCCACTTGCTCTATTTTTTCTGAGACGGAAATAGACTCTCTATTTTTGCAAATTTTTGTTACAATCCGACCGCTTGTAATTTTAATTAAGAGAAATATATGAATATCAGCACCTTTAATCGTTGTTGGGCAAGAGTGATCATCAATGCCCTTACTCATTATGGCGTGAAACATTTTTGTATTGCACCAGGTTCTCGCTCCACGCCTTTAACTTTAGAGGCATTACTGATCCAACAACAAGGTATTGCTGAATGTCATAGTCATTTCGACGAACGTGGATTGGGTTTCTTTGCATTAGGTATTGCTAAAACAACAAAGGATCCTGTCGCAATTATTGTCACATCCGGTACCGCCGTTGCTAATCTATTACCCGCTGTCATCGAGGCGAGTATTAATCACGAGAAACTCATTATACTTTCTGCGGATCGTCCGCCTGAATTGATTGGCTGTGGGGCAAACCAAGCTATCGATCAGCAAAATTTGTTTGGAAACTACCCGCTTGTTAATCTCAACCTACCGAAACCGAATGCAAATTTCAGCCCAAATTGGCTCATTGCGACTGTAGAACACGCCTGCACCAAGCAGGCAGAGCAAGGCGGTGTATTGCATTTCAATTTACCCTTTGCTGAACCGTTATACGATGCCGATGAAACCGCGATTGGGCAAGATCCTTGGCTCACACCGATCCAACGCTGGCTAAATCAACCGAAAACGAAGTGGATCGACCAACAAGCCACTCAAAAAGATGTGTTAATGCACGAAAATTGGGACTACTGGCGAACCAAACGGGGGGTGGCCATTGTTGGGAAACTGCCGCTTGAGCAAGGAATGGGCTTGAAACTGTGGGCAGAAACGCTTGGTTGGTGCTTGATTAGCGATGTCCAATCGGGCATTGAAGCCAGCCTGCCTTTTGCGGACGTGTGGCTGTCGAACAAAACCGTTGAGCAGCGTTTATTGCAAGCAGATATTGTGATCCAATTCGGTTCGCAAATCGTCAGCAAACGAGTAAACCAGTTCCTATCCGCTTTCCAAGGAGAATATTGGCTGGTGGAGCAATCGAAAGATTATCTCAATCCATTCGCTCACCCACAAACACGTTTTATCGCCAAAGCTCACCACTTCACACGCGTGCACCCGCCCCTTCGGCAAAAACCGTGGTTACTTGAACCACTTGCCTTGTCACAATTCTGTGCGGGATTTATCGAGCAGCAAATTGGCGGTAATTTAAATGAAGCGGGCTTAGCACATCATATTGAGCGGGTGCTTCCCGCCAACGGCAATCTGTTTTTAGGCAACAGCTTGTTTGTTCGCTTGGTTGATGCTCTATGCAAATTGCCGGAAGGCTATCCTATTTATACCAACCGTGGGGCAAGCGGCATTGACGGCTTAATTGCCACGATGGCAGGCGTGGCGAAGGGTTCCGGTGCACCAACGGTAGGGGTGATCGGAGACATTTCTGCCTTACACGATCTCAACTCCCTGGCATTGTTAAAGCAGATCAACCAACCGACTATCCTGTTTATCATCAACAACAATGGTGGAGCGATTTTCGATATGCTGCCAGTGGATAAACAAGCGAAGGAGAAATTCTACCGTTTGTCACACAATCTCGAATTTTCGCAAGTCGCCACCATGTTCGGCTTGGAATATATGCGACCATATACTTGGGCAGATCTCGGCACAAAGCTGAAACAAGCCTACGTTCGCAAAGGCGTCACTTTAGTAGAAATCAAAGTGAACGACCAAGAAGGCAGTAATTTGTATAAATCGTTGCTGGAACAGATTTCACGAGCGTCTATCGACTAATGCTAGGCTATCAATGGTACGCAATGTCAGGTAAGCCAGTGGTTTTTCTACACGGCTTGCTCGGCTCCCAGCACGATTGGGCAAGCACCTTTGCTCATTTGCAAAACATTGCAGGAATCCGACCGCTTGCGTTCGATCTCCCTTGCCACGCCACGAGCCAAAAGCTCTCTTGCCAGAGTTTTTTAGACTTCCGCCAACAACTGCATTCGGCTTTAACCACGCTAATCCACGAACCATTTTGGCTAGTTGGCTACTCTCTCGGCGGACGACTAGCATTGGATTATACTTTTCATCAACCGAACTCCAATTTACTCGGTACTCTCGTAGAAGGGGCAAATATCGGTTTACAGACGGAAGCAGAGCGTCAAGTTCGTTGGCAAAATGATCGAACGTGGGCACAACGTTTTCGTACAGAGCCGATAGAGAAAGTATTAGCCGATTGGTATCGACAGCCCGTTTTTGCCGATTTAACGGATAATAAGCGGTCAATTTTAATCAAAAAACGGCAACAGAATGACGGCAACAAAATCGCAGAAATATTGGAAACCACTAGTTTGGCAAAACAGCCCAATTTTCGCCAACAAACTTGGCAAAATATCCATTTTTTGATCGGCGAGCGCGATCACAAATTTCGCCAAATGGCAGAACAGAACGCCCTGCCCTATCGCTTGATCGCCCACGCTGGACATAATGCCCATTGGGAAAACCCGATAGATTTTGCCGCTCAACTTATTCAAATCATAGAAGGAAAACACAATGGCACTGCATCGTTGCCCTGAATGCCACAAAAAAATTAGCGACAGTGCGGAAATTTGCGTCCACTGCGGTTTCTCCTTTCAGGCCGCTGATTTAGAAATTTACAAACAAAAACTGGAACAACGCCGCCGACACAACCAAGAAACTAACCGAAAAAGCGTCAAATTGCATTTGATTTGGTTGGCGATTTTTACGTTGGTCATTGCCATCGCCAGTTTTCTACAACACTAAACAAAAACAGCGACCGAAGTCGCTGTTTTTTATCAGACAAATTAGAAACTAATTGCACCTTTGAGCTTCTCAAGCGTCGCTTCACCAATGCCTGGCACATTCGCTAACTCTTTGAGATCTTTGATTTTGCCATTTCTAGTGCGGTAATCAATAATCGCTTGAGCTTTTGTTTCACCAATGCCGTTTAAGGTTTGTAGCGTTTTCGCATCTGACGTATTGATGTTTACTTTAGCCGTCTTCCGCGCTTTTTCTTTGGTTGTTGAAGGCTGATCTTTTCCTGCTCCTGCTTTTACTTCTTTCATTTTTTCAGTCACTGCTGATTTTGTCGATTCTTTTGCAACATTTTTCACGGAAGTGACCGCTTGTTTGTCTGCGTCAACAGTTTGCGTTGCATTGTCTTTCAACATAACATTTGCGGTTGTGGTTTCTGCAAAAGTCACTGATGAAACCGCCATTGCAACACCGAGTGTTAAAAGTAATTTTAATGATGTCATTTAAGTCCCTTATAAAAATGAATTGAAATGCCTGATTAAGACGGATTCTCTCTACCAAAGTTCCAAGTTCATTTGGTATCATATTCTAAAAATAAAAACGGCTCTTCGTTAACCCAAGAGCCGTTTTAATATGAGTACAATAATTACAGATTAAATACTGCAAATAACACTAATACACTGTAAAGCATTGATAATCCGTAGAAAATCCAGCCACCTGCTGGCACGTGTACTTTGAAATCGTGCAAGCCAAGGTGAACACGGTGCATACCACACCACATTGGGAAAATCAGTAACGCAAGAATTGCGAGTTTACCGATCCAAGTATGTGCAAATGCCACAATGTTATCTGGAGTGATTAAACCGAATGGCAATAAGAAGCCTAAAATCAACACTAATACGGGGAAGAAAATCGCACTAATTGCCCCGCCAGCACCGAAAAGTAACCACACGGCAGGTTCATTTGAACGTTTTGGGTTAAGTTTATCCATTTTTCGCTCCCTATACTAAAATCAAGGCAAAAAGGCTAACGACAGCGGTAATGCCCCAGAACACTTGCGATACCAATTTCACATTGATGCGTTCATTTTTAACAATGATATTCATCATCTGCGGTGCCATATTGAAGAAGGTCAAGCTATTCAACAACACTGCACCTAAGGTAATAATATTTAACACCACAACTAATGGATTTTGTAAGAAGCTGACGAAGCTGCTTTCAAAGGTATTATTACCAAGGCAAACTAAGCCGTAGAATAATTCTAAACAAAACCAAATGGTTGGTACTGCGGTACTTTCACGCAAAACGTAAAACTTGTAAAAATCTAACCGCTTCCACCACGTTGGTGTGACTTCACGCACATATTTTTTGCGTTTACTTGCTACTGTTGTCATTTTACTTTCTCCTTACTTTTGCGGTTTTAACATGGCAAAAACATAATCTTTGGCACTTTCAATTTTACCTTGGTTCACCGCAGACGCTGGATTAACGTGTTTCGGACAAACTTCGGAACAGTAACCAACGAAGGTACAGCTCCATACCCCGTTTTTACCGTTGATGATTTTCATCCGTTCGGCTTTACCGTTATCACGGTTATCCAAGTTATAACGGTGGGCAAGGGTTAAGGCAGCAGGCCCTACAAACTCTGGATTTAAACCAAATTGCGGACAAGCAGCGTAACATAAACCACAGTTAATACACATTGAGAAAGTACGATATTTCTCAAGCTGTGCTGGAGTCTGTTTGGTACGGCTTTTCGCTAACACATCAGATGGATGTGGATTGCCATCAAGCTCTGGAGCTTTATTGTCGATAATATATGGTTTGATCGATTCCAAACTTTCAATGAAGTGACTGAGATCAACCACTAAGTCACGCTCAATTGGGAAGTTAGCCAGCGGTTCAATTCGCATATAACCACTGTAATCACGTAAGAAAGTTTTACATGCCAGTTTTGGTTTACCGTTTACCATCATGCCACACGAGCCACAGATCGCCATACGGCAAGACCAACGGTAAGAAAGTTCTGGCTCTAATTCATCTTTAATATAGCCTAATGCGTCAAGTAACGAAGTTTGGCTATCATAAGGCACTTCATATTTGGCTAAGAACGGTTCGTTGTCTTGTTCAGGGTTATAACGAAGCACTTCGACCGTCATTTTGCTTTGATTCGTCATCTTCTGTTACTCCTTTTTCGCTGCTTTTTCTTGAGCTTCTGCTTCTGCACCGTAAACCCGTTTTGCAGGCTGAGATTTGGTGATCTTCACATCGCTGTATTTGATTGTTGGTGCACCGTCAGCGTTATAGAACGCAAGGGTATGTTTCAAGTAATTCACATCATCACGTTCAACATAGTCTAAACGCTGGTGTGCACCACGAGACTCTTTACGCTCTGCTGCAGATGACGAAATAGATTGAGCCACATCAAGAATGTAACCTAACTCAATTTTGTAGAGTAAATCAGTGTTGAATACGCTTGATGTATCTTTCACTTTAATGCGTTTATAACGTTCTTTCAGCTCTGCAATTTTCGCCACGGTTTTATCCATACTTTCTTGAGTACGGTAAATACCACAGCCCTCTTCCATTGAGTCGCCCATTTCATTACGGATTTGTGACCAAGACTCCTCACCCTCTTGGCGAGCTAACGCATAAACACGATTTAACACATCTTGTGCTTGAGCATCGATCACCGCTTGATTGCGAGGGCTTGCCTCAACGGCACGACGAGCTGCCATTTCACCAGCTACTTTACCGAATACCACAAGTTCAGCGAGAGAGTTAGACCCCAAACGGTTCGCACCGTGTAAACCAGAAGACGCACACTCACCCACCGCGAACAAGCCTTTAATATTGGTTTCTGCTTGTTGATCTACTTCAATACCCCCCATGGTGTAGTGAACTACTGGACGTACTGGAATTGGTGCTTTAGCTGGATCCACACCTTCATAAGCTTTGGCTAATTCACAAATGAACGGTAAACGCTCAAGCAAATATTTTTCGCCCAAGTGGCGTAAGTCTAAGTGCACCACGTCCACGCCTTTTGCGGTTTTTAAGGTATTGCCTTTACGCCATTCTTGCCAGAACGCTTGGGAAACTTTGTCACGTGGACCAAGTTCCATATATTTATTTTCTGGTTTACCGATTGGCGTTTCTGGTCCTAGACCGTAGTCTTGTAAGTAACGGTAGCCATCTTTATTGACTAAGATACCGCCCTCACCACGGCAACCTTCCGTCATCAAAATACCCGTATTTGGTAAACCTGTTGGGTGATATTGAACAAATTCCATATCACGCAATGGTACACCATGGCGATATGCCATAGATAAGCCGTCGCCAGTTACGATACCGCCATTGGTATTGAAGCGATATGCACGGCAACCACCGCCCGTTGCGATAACCACTGCATTGGCGTTGATTTGTACGAAAGTACCTTCCATCATATTCATCGCGACACAGCCACGAGCTTGCCCTTCATCGACGAGAATATCGACAACGAAGTGTTCGTCAAAGCGGATAATTTGCGGATATTTAATAGACGTCTGGAAAAGAGTATGAAGTAAGTGGAAGCCCGTTTTATCGGCGGCGAACCAAGTACGTTCAATTTTCATTCCACCGAAACGACGAACGTTAATATCGCCGTCATCTTTGCGGCTCCAAGGGCAACCCCAACGTTCTAATTGGGTCATTTCCACTGGAGAATGTTCAACGAAGTATTCCACCACATCTTGTTCACATAACCAGTCACCACCACCTACAGTATCATGGAAGTGTTTATCGTAAGAGTCAGTATCTTTTACTACCGCTGCTGCACCACCTTCTGCGGCAACTGTATGGCTACGCATCGGATAAACCTTTGAAATTAAAGCTATTTTTAAATTTGGATTTGCTTCAGCAGCCGCAATTGCCGCTCTTAAACCACCGCCGCCAGCACCCACAATGGCGACATCAACATTAACAGTTTGCACAATTTCCTCCTTGGGAAAGTAAAATATGTCAACTTAGAACATCATTATTGTGCCATTATTTCAGCCGATTTATAACCGTTTTTTACAATTTGGTAACATAAAAAAATTTGTTTTGTGATCTATCTCAAAAAACGGCTTCTGAAAAGCTAAGTTATTGATAATCGCTATTATTAAGCGGCAAAAATTCTGTCATTTTGCCTAACAAGCGGTCAGTTCCCTGATCGTTTTTGCAAAAAAACCAGCGGATCTGCCCGCTTGTATAAGTCATCAGGTTACTGATACAATTCCGCCATTTTTATTCTGGCTAATCTTACGATGCAACCTTTATTCAAAACCACATTTATGATGAGCGGCATACTTTTGGTATCCGCCTGCTCACAAAATCAAACCGAGCTGCCTTTTCCTGGCGAGTTTTTAGGGGCAGACTATATTCTTTCCGATGAAAACGCGGAGCGTTGGGCAATCGCTAGTCGTCAAGCGGAACAGTGTATTTATCCCAATTTAACCCGCATTCAACAACAACACTTCTCTCCTGAAGATGCTTATGTCCACGCACAATATGTGCTGTTTTATCCACTTGAAAATATTATTGGTGAAGAATATGTCAAAATTCTTCAAGAAGATGAAAAATCAATGGGTTATGCACAACGCCAATTCAAAAAATATAAGACGTCTAAGGTGAAGCCGCTTGATCAGCAGAGTTGCCAAACCATTCGAATGAATGCTAAAGACGATCTTGCCGTGTTAAAAGGCGAATATAAGAATGGTATGGTCAGCGAAGGGAAAGTGACGGAGCAAAACGATCCCGATGGCGTGGCAACAAATCAAAACAAATTTTTCTTTGACATCATTAAATGGGGTGCTGCATTGTTGCTGTAATGCAATAAATCTTCCTCCCACCTATCACTGCAAGCGGTAAGATTTGTTCATAAATTTGCAAATTTCTTGTAGAATCGAACCGCTGTTATCATTTTATAGTCAATTTATGTCGAACAATTCGCACGAAAAGCCAGAAACGCCTGTCAAAAAACCTTATTTTATCCCCACTTGTTTAAAAATCTTGTTGTTGGGAGCCTGTTATGTAGGACTTTATGGCATCTACCTTGACGGCAAGATCCGCGCCAAAATGGACGGGCAAGTGTGGCAATTGCCTGCGGAAGTGTATAGCCGTATTGAACGCATTCGGATCGATGATGATTTGAGTTTAGAACAAGTCAAACTGGCATTGATTGACAACGGCTATCGGGAAGTGTCGGTGATTGCTACCCCAGGCGATTTCAAAATTGAAGACAACAATTTAGTCGTGTTACGTCGGGCATTCCAATTCCCTGAAAATCCTGAAGCCCAACGAGTACTGCGTTTACGATTTGTCGGCGATAAATTGGCTCGCATTGAAGATTTGGTTCGTTTAAAAGAAGTGGATGAATTTCGCCTTGACCCCAAATTGATCGCCATGCTCCATTCTGATAATGATGAAGAACGGGTGGCATTACGCTTGCGGGATTATCCAAGTTTGCTGATCGACACGTTGATTTTGACTGAAGATAAACGCTTTTACGAACACAACGGCATCAGTCCGTTGAGTATTGGGCGTGCGTTGATCACTAACTACCAAGCAGGCAGAACGGTGCAAGGGGCAAGTACACTCACCCAGCAGTTGGTGAAAAATCTGTTTTTGAGCAGTGAAAAATCGCTCGAACGCAAAATCAACGAAGCCTTGATGTCGATCATTTTAGATGCTCGCTACGACAAAAATCGCATTCTCGAAACCTATCTCAACGAAATCTATCTCGGGCAAAACGGCAGCTACCAAATCCACGGTTTTGCTTTGGCGAGCCAGTTCTATTTTGGCAGACCCGTGCAAGAAATTAGCTTATCGCAAATGGCATTGCTCGTCGGTATGGCGAAAGGGGCATCGCTTTATAACCCTTGGCGAAATCCGCAAGCGGCGTTAGAACGACGCAATGTGGTACTGAAAATTTTGCTCGATCACCAAAAAATTTCCCAAGCAGATTACGATTTTCTGATTCAACAGCCACTCGGCGTGAAAGAAAAAGGTAACGTCTATCGTCAGCAGCCTGCCTTCATGCATGCGTTAAATCAAGACATCAAAACCAAACTGGGCGAATCCAAACTGAATTTGCTTTCTGGGGCGAAAATTTTCACTACCCTTGACCGTAAACAGCAACGTTCTGCCGAATTAGCGGTGATCAACGGTGTAGCAGAACTGGAAAATAGCAATAAGAAAATCAAAGACTTGCAGTCTGCGATTGTGGTTGCTGAATATGCAACAGGCAAAGTGCGAGCCATCGTGGGCGGCGTGCAAACCCAATACGCTGGTTTTAACCGAGCGTTACAAACCAAACGCCAAATCGGCTCATTGGTGAAGCCGTCTATCTATGCCATTGCTTTGGCTCAGCCCGAATTATTCCGTTTGAACACGCCCGTAAACAACCAACCGATCACCATTACCGTTAAAGGTAGCCCACCTTGGTCACCACGCAACTACGACCGCCGTTTCAGCGGCTCGGTGATGCTAATGGATGCACTGGTTCGCTCACTGAATATTCCAACAGTGAATATCGGGATGAAAATCGGCTTACGCAACGTGATTGAAAAACAAAAAGAAATGGGCTGGGACAATGCTGAAATTCCGCCATATCCCGCCACCTTGCTCGGCTCCTACTCGATTTCACCTTATGATGTCACGAAATCCTATCAAGTATTGGCAAATGCTGGCAAAAAAACGCCCCTAACGACCATTGATGCCATTATTTCCCGCCAAGGTGAAATGATTTATCAACCCAATGTTTCTGAACAAGGTAAGCAAGTGTTACCTGCGGAGGCAGCGATCCAAACACTGTATGCCATGCAGCAAGTTGTTGAACGGGGAACAGCCCGCAGCCTGCAAGCGGATTTTGCCCAACTCAGACTTGCTGGCAAAACAGGAACAACCAACAAAGCTCGCGATACGTGGTTTGTTGGCATTGATGGGAAAAATGTCACTACTGTTTGGCTTGGAAAAGACAACAATAGCGATACAGGGCTAACAGGCTCCAGTGGTGCATTACAGATCTATAAAGAATATTTAAAACGTGCTTTACCACAACCGTTTAAATTACCACAATCGCCAAATATTCAATGGGTTGGGATCAACAGCTACGGTTCTTGGGATTGCTCTAGCTCACGGCAGATTCCTGTTTGGAAAGATAAAGGGCAACAGTATTGTACTGGCGGCTCCACCGTGGACTCCAAACCAAGCGTTTGGGATGCCCTCTCACTTGGCAAAGAGCCCCCTGCTCAATCAACCACAGCAGAAGAAGCCGAAGGCCAATCCCCAATGGAAGAAGTTGCCCCTAGGGAATAGCATTTGCAAAACTTGGCTTGGAACTGACCGCTTGTAGATGCGTTTTCTACATTGACAAGCGGTCAGTTCCGACAAATTTTTTGCAAATCTGACACCCCTCACAATTTCAGCGTACAACTGTTCATTTTTCTCTGGCTTTTTCAGACGTAACCTTTTATATTAGCGGGCATTTGCCAAACTACTATTTAACAGGTTTTATACAATGGATTTACTCGATTTTCACTTTGTAAATCGTTTCCGCTATCAAGCAGAACGGCTCGTTGATCGTGTCGCGTTACGTTTTTTAGACGAAGGAAAATGGATGACATTATCGTGGGCACAGTTCCAATCTCACGTCAATCAACTCTCTCACGCCTTGCTTGCCAATGGCATTGGCATTCAAGATAAAATTGGCATTTTCGCCAACAATATGCCCCGCTGGACTATCGCGGACATCGGCACGATGCAAATTCGTGCGGTAACCGTGCCAATTTACGCCACCAATACGGCCAAACAAGTCGAATATATTTTAAACAATGCCGACATCAAAATTCTCTTTGTGGGCGATCAAGCACAGTACGATCAAGCGATCGAAATAGCGAACAGTTGTACACAATTAACCAAAATCGTGGCGATGAAACCATCAATTAACCTGTTCAGCCGACCGATTGCGTGCTATTGGGAAGACTTTATCCAAGTTGAGCCACAAACAGTCGAATTAAACCAACGTCTTACAACAAAACGCTTAGACGATCTGTTCACGCTGATTTACACCTCTGGCACCACGGGCGAGCCAAAAGGCGTAATGCTTGATTATGCCAACCTTGCCTGCCAATTCCAAAACCATGACCAAGCCTTGAATGTCAATGAAGACGATGTGTCGCTTTCATTCCTACCGTTTTCGCATATTTTCGAACGGGCGTGGATTTCCTACATTTTACATCGTGGGGCAACCAACTGCTATTTGGAAGACACTAACTTAGTGCGTGAAACCTTGGCAGAAGTGAAGCCAACCTTAATGTGTGCCGTTCCCCGTTTGTATGAAAAAATCTACGCCGCCGTTTTAGATAAAGTGCAAAAAGCCCCAGCTCATCGCCGAGCGTTGTTTAACTGGGCAATCCGTGTTGGTGAAAAACATTTTATGGCGAAAAAACCATCGTTATGGCTGAACGCTCAATATGCGATCGCAAACAAATTAGTGCTTTCGAAATTACGGGCGTTACTGGGCGGACGCATCCGAATGATGCCTTGCGGCGGTGCGAAGTTAGAACCAACGATTGGCATGTTCTTCCACAGTATTGGGATCAATATCAAACTCGGCTACGGCATGACCGAAACCACCGCAACGGTTTCTTGCTGGAGTGATAAAGGCTTCAACCCAAATTCAATCGGTACACTGATGCCAAATGTGGAAGTAAAAATCGGCGAAGACAACGAAATTCTCGTCAAAGGCGGCATGGTGATGCGGGGCTACTACAAAAAGCCCGAAGAAACCGCCGCAGCCTTCACCGAAGACGGCTTTTTAAAAACGGGCGATGCCGGCGAACTGGATGCAAGCGGTCATTTATTTATCACCGATCGCATTAAAGAACTCATGAAAACCTCAAATGGCAAATACATCGCTCCGCAATATATCGAAGGCAAAATCGGTAAAGACAAATTCATCGAACAAATTGCGGTCATTGCCGATGCGAAGAAATACGTTTCAGCCTTGATCGTACCTTGTTTTGAGAGCTTGGAAGAATACGCCAAACAACTCAATATCAAATATCACGACCGCTTGGACTTGATTAAAAATTCCGAAATTGTGCAGATGTTTGAAAAGCGGATCAATGAGCTACAAAAAGAGCTAGCGAGCTTCGAGCAAGTGAAAAAATTCACCCTATTGCCCGAAGCCTTTACACAGAAAATGGAAGAGATTACGCCAACGCTCAAACTTCGGCGCAAAGTGATTTTACAGCGGTATAAAGAACAGATTGAAAAAATGTATCGCTAAACATAAGGGCTTATATCTCAGATATAAGCCCTTTTTAATCCTATCAGTTACCTTGATTGTCTTGATACAACCACTCAGCCACTTGTTTGGCGAAGTAAGTTAAAATGCCGTCCGCTCCCGCTCGTTTGAAGCACAGCAGCGACTCCATAATGCACTCTTTTTCTTTCAACCAACCGTTTTGAATTGCCGCCATATGCATCGCATATTCGCCTGAGACTTGATAAGCAAAGGTTGGTAAGCCAAAGGTATCTTTCACACGATAAACCAAATCTAAATACGGCATTCCCGGTTTCACCATTACCATATCCGCCCCTTCTTGAATATCGAGTGCAACTTCGTGCAAACCTTCGTTAGCATTGGCGGGATCAAGTTGATAGGTTTTCTTGTTGCCACCTTTGAGATTACCGGCGGAGCCAACGGCATCACGGAATGGGCCGTAATAGTTGGACGCATATTTTGCGGAGTACGCCATAATTTGCGTGTTGATAAAGCCGTTTTCCTCCAACGCCTGACGAATTGCCCCAATACGCCCGTCCATCATATCGCTCGGAGCCACCACATCCGCCCCCGCTTGGGCATGGGAAAGGGCTTGTTTGATCAGCACATCAGTGGTGATGTCGTTTAACACATAGCCTTCATCATCAATGATGCCATCTTGTCCGTGGGTAGTGAATGGATCAAGCGCCACGTCCGTAATCACCCCCAATTTCTCACCGAAGGCTTGTTTCAAGGCTTTCACTGCACGCTGTGCCAAACCGTTCGGGTTGTAAGCTTCTTCTGCCATTAGCGATTTTTTGTCACCTTCCACCACGGGAAATAGCGCCACCGCTGGTACACCATATTTCACCAACAATGCGGCTTCAATCAGTAATTGGTCAATGGTTAAACGCTCCACGCCAGGCATTGATGGCACCTTGACCCGTTGATTTTCACCTTCAATCACGAAGATAGGATAGATCAAATCATTGGCCGTTAGCACATTTTCTGCAACTAAACGGCGACTGAAATCGTGCTTACGTAAACGGCGTAAACGGCGAGTCGGGAAAGAAGACGAAAGAAATTGGGTCATTTTATTGTCCTTTTGCGATTAAGATTAGGGTCAGCCGACAGGGAATTTTTGTAGGGCAGGACTTGCGTGTCCGTCCATAACAAGCGGTCGGTTTGACCGAATTTTTTGCAAATTGAAAACGGGCGGACACAAAGGCCCGCCCCTACATTATGCGGCGATAGCCACCGCATAGTACCATTAAATTTTATTTTCCTGCTCTGTTTCTGGTGCAGTATAGAAACGAGAAACAAGCAACCCGACTTCAAACAGTAGTACCATTGGCACGGCAAGCAAAGTCTGTGAGAAAATATCGGGTGGCGTCAACAACATACCAATAACAAATGCTGCAACGATAATATACGGCCGTTTCGCTCGCAGATCATCAGGGCTAGTGACTCCTGACCAACAAAGCAAAATAATCGCCACTGGCACTTCAAAACAGAGACCAAATGCCAAGAAAATCGTTAGCACGAAATCCAAGTAGCTACTGATATCCGTTGCGATAGTAACGCCTTCTGGTGCCGTGCTGGTTAAAAAACCGAATACAAGCGGGAAAACGACATAGTAGGCAAATGCTACGCCGATATAGAACAGCAAGGTGCTTGAAACCAGCAGGGGATATACCAACCGCTTTTCTTGCTTGTATAACGCAGGCGCGACAAACGCCCAAATCTGATACAAAATGTACGGCACCGATAAGAACACGGCGACAATCGCGGTCAGTTTAATCGGGGTAAAAAATGGCGTTGCAACATTCGTCGCAATCATCGTTGCCCCAGCGGGCAAACGCTCAGTCAGCGGGCTGGCAAGTAAAGCATAAATATCATTTGCCCAATACACCAACACCGCAAATACAATTAAAACGCAAATAACCGCTCGAAGTAAGCGGTTACGCAGTTCAATTAAATGGCTAATAAGGGGTTGCGATTCATCAACTGACATTCTTTTTATCCTGTCCTTCAGGGGAAGCTAAATCATCGTCTGGCGGATAATACGCCATCAGTTTTTCTTCATCGGCTTCGGCAAGCTCAGCGATTTCTGCAGGGGAAAGCTCGGCGTGTTCAGGTTCTGCAAGCGGTGCGTTTTCATCGACATGTTGCACATCCGCATTGTCGGCAAGCTGTTTATCTTCCTGCTCAATCCGATCTTGGATGTCAGCGACTTGTTCATCGGTCAAGGCTTGAATTTGCCCTTTTGCCGACGCCAACTCGCCTTTCATTTTTTCCGCCGATTGTTTTAAATCCGCCACCGTTTTTTCTAATTCAGGCGACAGGCGACTTAAATTCAGTTCTTCCGCTTTTTTAATGCTCTCTTGCAACTCCTGCAACTTTAGCTCTTGTGCTAATTCATTCTGCACATTTGCTGCCAGGCCACGAACCGTCCTTACCCAGCCCATCACCGTACGAATGGCGATCGGCAACCGCTTCGGACCAAGCACCACCAAACCGATGATAAAAATCAGAATGAGTTCAGAAAAACCAATATCAAACACGAATTACGCCTGCTCTTTTTCTTTCGCTTTTTGTTCTACGGCTTGTTCCGCTTTTTGCTCAACTTTGTTGAATTCAGCATCTTGCGGTTTGTCTTCGCTCATCGCTTTTTTGAAACCTTTGACCGATTCGCCAAGATCAGAACCTAAATTACGCAATTTTTTTGTACCGAAAAGTAACAAAATAATGACCGCAACAATCACGAGTTGCCAAATACTGATACCACCCATAGTGTTTACCTCTTTTTGTATAAAAAATTAAAGAAAAAGTGTGCCGATTATACGAGTTTTTGCAGGGGAAAACAGTGAAAATTTACAAGAAATTCGCAGAAAAGTAGATTCAATGGAAAACAACAAAAAACGATGCCCCTTGAAACCATCGTCTCAAGAGGCACACAACATAAGACAAGCGGTCCGTTTTTGGGAAAGTTTTGCAAGTCTAAGAAAAGATAGCAATCGTCTGAGACGGGTGATTATCTAATATTAAACAGCTAAATCTATTTCTAATATAGACGTTAAACCACAATAATTTTTTGCACTGCTATATTTCCATTCCCATATTTCAGAAACAAAACCGCTAACGACAGGATTATTGTGAATATAGTTTAGTTTTTCTTCAAAAAACTTTTGGGAATAAATTTCAATAGGCTGATTATGATGTTGCCAAAATTGATATTTTTGAACATTAGATCTTTTTTTCGTGTTCACTCAAAGATCCATAAAAGCCATTCTTTATGACAAAATGCTAAAGACTGAATGATCGCTTGAAAATGTTCTCCTGAATGAAAATATCAACCCAATAAACCGTTGCAAAACTCACAAAATAAGCACCATCAGGATTATTCATTTTATATTTTCTGCTCATCTTATTATCGTTTATCTCTTTCTAAAAAGAAGTTAACTTTAGCAAAAAATATTGAATTGAATAGTTCTCTCATTTTGTTTCTCGATACAGATCACAAAAAGAAAAATTTTAGAGAGCTAAAAGTAAGACTAACAAGGAAGATAGCGCTCGTCTGTGACGAGTGCTTTTAACTGAATTAGGTATTAAAAAGGCACTCGTGTGGACATGAGCGCCATCGGGGGGTGGATTCTACGTAAAATCCTTAATCCAATGGGCGAAGTGGAAGCGATGGAATTCCTTATCGACAAACTGGTGGTCGCCAAAACCAACGAAGAGTTCTTCGAGATTATGAAACGTTCGTAAGGAATGGCAAAAGTTAAAAACAGCACGTTAATTAGCGTGCTGTTTTTTGTTTTGAGGCTCGTTGTTAAGGGAAAAGTGCGGTCAGTTTTTGAGGCTTTTTTTTAATTTATATTTATGGTATTGAAATTGACATTTTGTTCCTTTGCCTGAAATAACAAATGAATATGACTAGGCATAATGCAATAACCATAAATCAACATACCCCGTTCTTTACGACAAAATGCCAATGCTTGAATAACAGCTTCAAAATAAATTTCCCGAATAAACACATCAACCCAATAAACGGTTGCAAAACTCACAAAATAAGCACCGCTCTTTTCGTGAAATTTATATTTTTGGCTCATTGCCCCTCCTTAAATGGGATAAGCATAAATAGCTTATATAAAAACACCATCACACAATACAATTTTGCGACCGAGATCGCAAAAATAATCCTGCCTTTGCAAACTTTCACAAAAATCTGACTGCTTGTTATTTGTGGAAACAATGATTTACAACAAATGATAGGAAAAGCTAACGATGGCGCAAGCACCCACGCTTGTGCCAAAAGATAAAGCCCAAATATCCTGATTTGAGTTGGATATTTGGGCTTTTAGATAAGCATTAAATTAGGAACTAATAGGCACAAGCGTGAACGCTTGCGCCATCGGAGGGGATTTTCTATCAAAACGACTATTTCTTATGTTTAATTCGTCTTAAAAATCGTTCTGCTGAGTTGCAATGAATATTAACTAATCTAGTGTACAAATCATTTATCAGGTCAAAATATTTTAGATTTAAATCTATAGCATTATTTTTAGCTTGAATATATGTTTCATAATGTCTTTTACACAATTTTTTTTGTAATTCATATTCGAAAATAAGATCAATATCTGTAGTATTCAAAAATTTATCTAATTCATTATCATCATACCTATATTTGTTTTTAGGTATTTCAAAATCTTCTAATAATGTTAAATATCCTGATTTCTGCAATATATCAGAGAAACATTGGTCGAATTCTCTATTGTTTATAAGAAATAATTCTACATCCTGCAGAGTCAAAAATTCAGCATTCGCTAACTTGGAACACTCATCAATTAAAAAGTTTGTACTTTTCTTTTGAACCTCTAAAAAATTTTCACTTTTTGCAAACTCAATTTCTTCTTGTGTTGCTAAATCTATACAATCATTTACACATTCAAGCTCTTGACTATTTTCAAGATCAGCGGGTGTACAAATTTCAGCCTCCTGAACTAAATTTATTCCTGCATCTTTAAATGCTAAAGCTACTAACTTTGAACAAAATTGTTTACGATCATCATCAGTAATAAAAGGAATCTTAGTTCCAATTGCCAATAATGTAGAATATGGTGTTCCAATTTTACTCCTTACGCTAGAAACTATCCTATCAACATAAGGAGTAATATCTTTTTTATACCTTAATACTTTAACATCACTAGGTTGTTTATATAGCGTCCTCTTTATATTATTGGAATGAACGCCATCAGACAATGCTTCAATACAAGAACCTTGACTCCAACAAATTTTAGCATGTGAGTATTGGCTGTTTGTTGCAAGTTTTATACCATTCGAATACCATGAATCCCCAGACTCTAATATGATATCCCCTATCTGTAATTTTGCAATATTTAAGATATATAGAGCTTTATCTTCTCTAGGAGTTATTTTTTGTTTTACCATAAATATATTCTCATTAGCTTATGATGCTTTTATTTACACATGGAAAAGACAATCACCTAGTAGTTGCCTTTTCCCATTTATGCATAATTATTTAAACACCACTCTAGCATTCCTAAACAATCTCATCCACGCCCCATCTTCCGTCCAGTCATCAGGGCACCAAGAGTTGCTTACCGCACGGTAAACACGTTCCGGGTGTGGCATCATAATGGCGACACGTCCGTCTAGGTTGGAAATGGCGGTAATGCCGTTTACCGAGCCGTTCGGGTTGGCAGGGTACACTTCGGTTAAGTTGCCGTTGTTGTCGATGTATTGGGCGATGACGAGGTTCTGTTTTTGCAGATTTTCGAGCTGACCTGACTGCTTAAATTCCACCTGACCTTCGCCGTGCGAAACCGCAATCGGCATATGGCTACCTGCCATTCCTTTAAACCAATGGCTGTGGGTATCGTTGATTTTCACCAAGCCGACACGTGCCTCGAAGCGTTCTGATTTGTTACGCACGAAGCGAGGCCAGTTTTCTGTACCGGGGATAATTTCTGCCAAGTTCGACACCATTTGGCAGCCGTTACACACGCCTAATGCTAAGGTATTCGGGTTGGCGAAGAATTGGCTGAACTGGTCACGCAACATTGGGTTAAACAGGATTGATTTCGCCCAGCCGCCGCCTGCACCGAGTACGTCACCGTAAGAGAAGCCGCCGCACGCTACTAACGCATTGAAATCTTTGAGGTTTCTTCTACCTGCCATTAAGTCAGACATATGCACGTCAATCGCATTAAAGCCCGCACGGTCGAACGCTGCCGCCATTTCATAATGGCTGTTCACGCCTTGTTCACGCAAGATGGCGATACTCGGTTTCACGCCTTTATTGATGAACGGTGCAGTAATGTCTTCGTTCACGTCATAGGTCAAGAATGCGGATAAGCCTTTGTTATTCGGGTCTTTTTTGGTTTCAAATTCTTGGTCGGCACATTCCGGGTTATCACGCAAACGTTGCATTTGGTGGGTTAATTCCGCCCAAATACCACGCAATTCCGAGCGTTTTTCACTGAGCAATTTGCGGCTGCCACGGCTGATTTCAAATAAATCGCCATCCACCACCACACCTAATTCTTTGGTTAAGCCGAGTAAATCGTGGGCTTTCAGCACTTCACGCACGCTCGCTAATTCGCTGTCGGCAACTTGGATTACCGCCCCTAATTCTTCGTTAAATAACACCGCAAGATCGTCATCGCCCAAGGCTGAAATGTCGATTTCCACGCCACAATGCCCTGCGAATGCCATTTCCGCTAAGGTCGTGATTAAACCACCGTCCGAGCGGTCGTGATACGCCAATAATTTACGCTCCGCCACTAACGCTTGCATTGCGTTAAAGAAGTTTTTGAGGTTTTCTACGTTTACGACGTCCGCAGGTTTGTCACCAAGTTGTTTGTAAACTTGAGCCAAAGCCGTTGCCCCTAGGCGGTTTTTGCCCTCGCCCAAGTCAATAAGCAACAAGCGTGAATGCCCTTTGTCGGTGCGAAGTTGTGGGGTAACCGTTTTACGTACGTCTTCCACACGAGCGAACGCAGAGATCACTAATGATAATGGAGCGGTTACCGATTTTTGCTCGCCGTTTTCTTCCCAAGTGGTACGCATTGACATTGAGTCTTTGCCCACTGGAATGGTGATGCCTAACGCCGGGCAAAGTTTTTCGCCTACCGCTTTCACGGCTTCGTATAACCCTGCGTCTTCGCCCTCGTGACCTGCTGCTGACATCCAGTTCGCTGAAAGTTTAATGCGTTTGATGTCGCCAATGTCGGTTGCGGCGATGTTGGTAATGCTCTCCGCCACCGCAAGGCGTGCAGACGCACCGAAATCAAGCAATGCCACAGGTGCACGTTCGCCCATTGACATCGCCTCACCGTGATAGCTGTCAAGGCTTGCGGTGGTCACGGCACAGTCTGCCACAGGAATTTGCCACGGACCGACCATTTGATCGCGTGCCACCATACCCGTTACCGAGCGGTCGCCAATGGTGATAAGGAAAGTTTTTTCCGCCACGACAGGCAAACGAAGCACTCGATGCAAGGCTTCTTTGAGCTGGATTTCATCTTGTGCAAGCGGTTGGTTTTCCACCGTTTTTGACAACACATTTCGGGTCATTTTCGGGGTTTTGCCGAGCAATACATTCATCGGCAAATCAATCGGATTATTGTCGAAATGGCTATCGTGCAAGGTGAGATGTTTCTCTTCGGTTGCTTCGCCGATAACCGCAAACGGAGCACGTTCACGCTCACAAAGTGCGGTGAATAATTCGAGTTTTTCAGGGGCAACTGCTAACACATAACGCTCTTGCGATTCGTTACACCAAATTTCTAACGGCGACATGCCTTTTTCATCGCATAAAATCGAACGTAAGTCGAACTTACCACCACGCTCACCGTCGTGAACTAATTCAGGCATTGCGTTAGATAAACCGCCCGCACCCACATCGTGAATAAATAAAATCGGGTTGTCTTCGCCCAACTGCCAGCAACGGTCGATCACTTCTTGGCAACGGCGTTCCATTTCTGGATTTTCACGTTGAACAGAAGCGAAATCTAAATCTTCTTTGGATTTACCCGATGCCATTGATGAAGCTGCACCACCGCCTAAGCCGATATTCATCGCTGGGCCACCAAGCACGATTAACTTCGCCCCTACTGGAATTTCACCTTTTTGCACGTGTTCCGCACGAATATTACCGATACCGCCTGCGAGCATAATTGGCTTATGGTAGCCACGCACTTCTTCTCCTGCAAAGCTGTTTACTTTTTCTTCATAAGTGCGGAAATAACCGAGCAAGGCTGGGCGACCAAATTCATTGTTGAAGGCAGCTCCACCGAGTGGCCCTTCAATCATAATATCTAACGCCGAAGCGATACGGTTTGGTTTAGAAAGCGGATTTTCCCAAGGTTGTTCAAAATTTGGGATCACAAGGTTAGACACCGAGAAGCCCGTTAAACCGGCTTTCGGTTTTGCCCCACGCCCTGTTGCCCCTTCATCACGAATTTCACCGCCTGAACCTGTCGCTGCACCTGGGAATGGCGAAATGGCAGTTGGGTGGTTATGGGTTTCCACTTTCATTAAGATGTGGGCATCTTCATTGTGGTAGCGATATTGCCCGTCTTGATCAGGGAAGAAACGCCCTACTTTTGAGCCTTCCATTACTGCAGCATTATCTTTATAGGCAGAAAGCACATAGTCAGGGGTTTTCTCAAAGGTATTTTTAATCATTTTGAACAGGGATTTATCCTGTTTTTCGCCATCAATCACCCAGTCGGCATTGAAGATTTTATGACGGCAATGCTCCGAGTTGGCCTGGGCGAACATATACAGCTCAATGTCGTTCGGGTTGCGTCCAAGTGCGGTGAAATTTTCCACTAAATAATCAATTTCATCTTCCGCCAACGCTAAGCCCAATCCCACGTTCGCCACTTCCAACGCCTTGCGACCGCCACCTAGCACATCAACGGTCGTAAATTCTTTCGGCTCGTGTTGTGCAAACAATTTATCCGCTTGCGATGCACTGTCTAACACCGTTTCTAACATACGGTCGTGCAATAAGCCTTTTAACGTTTCAAGCTGTGCCGCCGTTGGCGGTGTAGAAAAGTCAAAATAGTACGCTAAACCACGCTCAATGCGATCCACTTCCGCCAAGCCACAGTTATGAGCGATGTCGGTTGCTTTCGATGACCATGAAGAAATCGTGCCAACACGAGGGGTAACGATCAGGCAGAATCCCACAGGATCGTGCTCTGCCAAGGTTGGGCCATAATGTAACAACTCTTTCAGCTTACTTTCCTGCTCGCTGGCAAGCGGTCGGTTTAGCTGAATAAAATGCAAATACTCAGCGTAAACAGACTGAACAGGCAATTGATTTTGTTGGAATTTTTGTTGAAGTTGCGTTAAGCGAAAAGAGGATAAAGCAGGCGAGCCGCGGAAAGTTTGTACTGTCATTAGGTGATTCCGTAAAAATGAAAACAAAATTGTCGGCTATTATAACGGATAACGCAAACGTTTGCATTAATTGAAAAATGTGTAAATTATCAACGGCAAGTGACCGCTTGCTAGACGTGAAATGAGAAGAAAAGCCCAATTCAAATGAAATTTTCAAGCAAAAACCATTGATTTCTACGCGAGTTTTGGCTTTAATGCTTCCCCCAATTTTAATTTAGCGAAACAGAGCACAAAAGAGGCAGATTATGGCAGAGAGTTTTAGCGTTACTCGTCGTTTTTTTGATGATAAAAACTACCCAAGAGGTTTTTCCCGTCACGGAGATTACACCATTCGTGAATCCCAAACATTAGAGCAATTTGGTCAGGCGTGTTTAGCCCTTGAAACTGGCGAACGTAAAGCAAAAACTGCGGATGAAAAACAGTTCGTTGCTGTCGTAAAAGGCGAAAAAGCGCCTGAAACCTTCTTAGAAAAAACGTGGGTAAAATATCGTACTTTAACTAGCAAAACCAAACGGATTTACACCTTGTCTGGCGATGTCAGCGGTGACATTGGTTCAAGCGACGATTCTGAATAATCTTTTCATTTTAGGGACGTATTGAATGCGTCCCTTATTCCTTTAAATACAATGACATTACCAATTTCCCAATATCCCGATCTACTTGCAAAAAAGACGGCGAATCTCACCGCTTTACTTGCCCCTTTTTCTGCCCCCGAACTTGACGTATTTGGTTCTGAACCTCTGCATTTCCGCCTGCGTGCTGAATTTCGGGTATGGCATGATGACGGCGATTTGTACCACATTATGTTCGACAAAGAGAGCAAGCAACGTTATCGGGTCGATCAATTCCCGATCGCCAGCCAGTTGATTAACCGAATGATGACAGTGCTGCTGGCAGAAATCAAAGGCAATGAATTGCTTACTCGCAAGCTGTTCCAAATTGATTATCTCAGCACCTTGAGCGGGCAAATTGCGGTGTCAATGCTTTATCACAAACCCCTGACGGACGATTGGGTCGCTCAAGCCAACTTGCTCAAACAACGTTTAACGGGCTACGGCTTTGATGTACAGCTGATTGGGCGAGCAACCAAGCAAAAAATTGCCTTAGATTGCGATTATGTGGAAGAAAAATTGGCCGTTGATGGGCGAGAACTGATTTATCGCCAAGTAGAAAACAGCTTTACCCAACCGAACGGAAAAATGAACATCAAAATGTTAGAATGGGCGAGAAGTTGCACGGCTAACAGCGAAGGCGATCTGCTTGAACTTTACTGCGGTAACGGGAACTTTTCGATTGCCTTAGCCAGTAATTTCCGCAAGGTGCTGGCGACGGAAATTGCTAAATCGTCGGTGGATTCGGCTCAATACAACATCGAGCAAAACGGTATTGAGAATTTGCAGATTATCCGAATGTCCGCCGAAGAATTCACCCAAGCAATGAACGGCGTGCGAGAGTTCTACCGCTTGCGTGGCGTGGATTTAAAGGCTTACGACTGCAACACGATTTTTGTCGATCCGCCACGAGCAGGGCTGGATGATGAAACGCTCAACATGGTGCAGGGCTACGAGCGGATTTTGTATATTTCTTGCAACCCGCATACCTTAGTGGACAATCTCCAAACGCTATCGCAAACTCACCGTATCGAGCGTTGTGCGTTGTTTGATCAGTTTCCTTATACCGATCACATCGAAAGTGGCGTATGGCTAGTGCGGAAGTGATTTGCAAAACTTCTCGTGAAACTGACCGCTTGTAAAAGACTAAAAATAAAGCATTTAACGCATTTCCCACATTTTGTGCTTGACCGACTACACGGTTATCGCTATCATTCGCTCCGTTTTCAACGGAGGAATGGTCGAGTGGTTGAAGGCACCGGTCTTGAAAACCGGCGAGGGTTTACGCCCTCCGTGAGTTCGAATCTCACTTCCTCCGCCATCAAATACTAACCTGTTGCCATCGGCAGCAGGTTTTCTCTCTCAAAGAGAAACAAAAAAATGTTTTCAACACGGAGGAATGGTCGAGTGGTTGAAGGCACCGGTCTTGAAAACCGGCGAGGGTTTACGCCCTCCGTGAGTTCGAATCTCACTTCCTCCGCCATTTATTTATCACCGCAAGTCGCAAGGCTTGCGGTTTTTGCTTTTGAAAGTGTATAAGTTAAGCCCCAGTTTGGGTTTATTTTACTTTCACCCCAATCATATTTCCCACTTTTCTTTCACTTCCTTGCAGTAATGGCAACGCAGAAAGCCGCTTGGTGCCAACGACCATTGTTGAGCTACCCCCGCCGTCTAAATTGACCGCTTTTGTCAATTGTAATTGACCAGCCAGTTCAGCAAGCTGTGCCATCGTCATTCCACTGAAAGTGAGCTGTCGCCCTTCGACTACCACAAAGTAGAGCCAATTACGTTTTTCATCTAAACCGATCATCGTTCTTGGATGCTTATCCGTAAAAATAGATTGGCTGCAACCGATTTTATCGCTTTTAGCACATTCAAATTGGCCTGATTTCGTATTGAAAACGTGCCAACCCGCAATAGCAGTTTTCCATTTAGGGTTAATTTTCGCAAGGCTATTTTTCGGGTCGATATCACATTTATTCTCTGCGGTGCAAGCGAGAAAGGAACGAGAGCGTGTGTCTTGTGATTTGCTCAATCTTTTAAAATTACTGATATTCAGCCCAATCGGTGAGCCATCTTTACGGAAAAAGCTACCGTTGATTGCCACTGCAGTCTGATATTTCTCAGCAAATTCCGATACGGTCAGCCCTTGATCTTCCACTTGGCTCGCAATAAGTTCAATGTTTTTGCAATTCAAATCAACACGGCTGATATGCACGGTGTCATTTTCAGAATAAGTTTGAATACAGTCTGTTTGGGCGTAGGTGAACGTAGGTACAACTCCCCAAACGAACAAGAGAAAAAAGGAAAATTTCATTGGTATATATTTAGCTTATCAATTTGCAAAATTTTAGCATGATCTGACCGCTTGTATCTCCGCCACCGTACGTTTTTTCACCCGCAATACAGTATAATAAACAGGCGGTGTTCATCATTGGTATTTTTAGGCCGAGAGCAAAATGACCTTAATCGAAAAATTCAAGAAAATGGAAGACTATATTTTACAGCATAGTCAATACCAGTTTTTCTTTTCCAAATCCCCATTTGGAATGGCATTAAGAATGCAATATTACTATTACCCTGCCGATATACCTGAAGCAACCAAGGATCTCAGTACGCATTTTCTGACTCAAGCAGGCTATAGCGATTTCTATACGCCCTTTGAAGAGCTAATGAACAAAGCAAACATTACCCCACCAAGCTATGTGGAGATGGCGGAAGGAGGGAATTGGACCTTTTTTCTCATCAAGTTTCATTCCTTTTCCCCACTGAACAAAGCATTGAAAAAATACTATAACACCGAGTATGTCACCTTCATTGGCATACCGTGCAGTAACGATGAAGGGCAATATGAGATAGAACTGCTCTATACATCACCAACTACGGGCAATCTGTTTAAAGAAATGGGCACTAGCCAAAAGCTTGATCCTGCCAATGAGCTTGATCAAGCTTATTTGCAATTACTTGATGAAGCCGTAGATTTTATTTGCGAAAAACTGGGGATTGAAGACGCAGAACAGATCAATATTGATGACGCATTGAATGAATTTACTCACTTACTCAACGTGAGCGATAAAGATGAATTCCAGCACCGCTACCAACGCATTCAAAGTTCACCTGCAGAATGCCTATTGGAATTAGTTGAACAAGGCTATGCCGAGAAAGATGATAAGCCTAATGTGACCTATTTAAATTATCGTTTCCTGTTATTGCCAATGTTAGACCCATTCGACACAGATTGGCATATTGATAATGAAGAATTAAGCGAGTACTTATCTCGTATCATCGGCAAGCAATTTACACTTCCAAGAAAAGCACTGGATGTGGATGAAATTGTGAATAGATTAGAGAAAAAAAGCGACTATACCCTGCTAAATATTGAAACAGAGCAAGATGCTTATTGTTTATTTGTGTGCAAGCAAGCAGATAAAAAACGGATCCTAAAATTAGCCCGCATTTTAGGTTTGGAAATTGTCGGGTTTTAGTAAAACAGAAGGGGAAGCTCAATAACGCCCCCCTTCTTAATTAGCAAGAAAACAAACTCAAATTAGCAATCTTGCTTACCAAACTCATCTTTACGCAAAATTTGGCGGACGCTTTCATCAAACTGTGCCAATACTTGATCCGCATCTTTTGGATCTTTGCCTTTTGCATCTAAGTAGAATTTGATTTTCGGCTCGGTGCCTGATGGGCGAGCAATTAAGCGACTGCCGTTTTCAAGGACAAACACTAAAATATCACTTTGGCGATCGGTTTTGGTGTGGTCTAAGAATTGTGCCACTTTGAAGCCGCCGATTTCGCTTGGTGGATTGTTACGAAGTGCAGTCATTAATTTACCGATTTCAGATAAATCGTCCACGCGGATAGAAATTTGTCCGCTCACATAAGAGCCAAATTCTTTGGTAAATTCCTCTGCGTAGTCGGCTAAGGTTTTGCCTTGTTTTTTCAAGTTGCAGACTAAGTCTAAGAACATAATCGCAGCTGAAATACCGTCTTTATCACGCACTTTGTCTGGATCAACCAAGTAACCCAACGCTTCTTCAAAGCCAAATAACAAGCCGTTTACTTTACCGATATATTTGAAGCCCGTTAAAGTTTCTTCTGATTGGAAGCCATATTTTTTCGCAATTTCTGCGAGTGCTGGAGATGAAACGAGTGAGCAAGCCAACACACCTTGTTTGCCTTGGGCATGGTATTGTTTAGCTAAGTACCAACCTAAGAAACAACCGACTACGTTGCCGTGCAAGGCTTTCCAGTTTCCTTCTGCATCTGGCAAGGCTACGGCTAAGCGGTCTGCATCTGGGTCGTTAGCGATGATAAATTCAGCCCCTTTCGCTTTAGCGACGTTGATCGCCATATCCAGCGCCCCTTTTTCTTCTGGGTTCGGGAAGTTTACGGTTGGGAAGGTGCCGTCCGGCCACACTTGTTCAGCCACAATAGACGGCTGCGGCAAGCCTGCTTTGGCTAATGTTTTGCTTAACACTTCATAGCCTACGCCGTGCATGGCGGTATAAACATAGTTGATGTCAGTTTTCGGCTCTTTCGCGATTGAAGCGGTTTTCTCAATATAAGCATCGACCACTTTGTCGCATAACACGGTGTAATCGTTGCTGCGTGGTAAGTCGTTAATTGAGCCCGCGGCAACTTTATCGATCAATTTTGCAATGTCTTGGTCCGCTGGTGAAACGATTTGACCGCCGCCATTCGCTTTTCCTAAATAGACTTTGTAACCGTTATCTTCTGGTGGGTTATGGCTTGCAGTCACCATGACGCCTGCAGTGGTGTCGAAATATTTGATCGCATACGCAAGCACTGGGGTTGGTAATTTGCGAGGAAGTAAGTAAGCTTTGATGCCAGCTGCTGCCATAATTTCAGCGGTGTCTTTCGCAAAGACATCAGAATTTTTACGACCATCGTAACCAATCACAATAGACGGCTCTTTGTCGTAACCTTTTAAGTACTCCGCCAAACCGCCCGCCGCTTGGGCTACAAGCACACGGTTCATTCCCATTGAACCTGCTTGCAAACGGCCACGCAAGCCTGCAGTACCGAATTGTAAACGTCCATCAAAACGGCTCGCTAATTCTGCTTTCGCTTTCTCATCGCCTGCTTTTGCCGCCGCGATAAGTTGTTCTAATTCTGCACGGGTCTCCACATCTGGATCCTGATCTAACCAATGTTGAGCAACAGTAAAAAGTTCCATAAAGTTCTCCAATGAAGGTAATGAAAAGTAAGCCATTCTAGCCGATTAAGCGTCGATTACAAATGCCGCTTTAATGATTTCTTGATCTGCTTCACACAATTCGCTGACAAGCGGTCAGATCAGGCAAAAGTTTTGCAAAACTCGATCAAGATCACAAAATAAGCACAAAAAATTAACATTTATTTGACATTATTTGTTCACTCCGTCTAAATTCTCGCCGTTATCCGCTTTTCTACTCAATTCATTGGAGGCGTTATGCAACATAATGTAGTACTAAAAGAGAATAGAATTTTCAAGCCGAGCGATGATTTCCGCCGTCAAGCGAATATTTCGGGGCTTGAAAGCTATCAGGAGTTGTGGGACTTTGCAGATAAGGATTATCTCAGTTATTGGAGCGATTTGGCACGTGAACTGATCACCTGGAAAAAGCCATTTATGCAGATTTTTGACGATAGCAACGCTCCATTTTATAAATGGTTCGCCGATGGCACGCTGAACGTTTCCTATAACTGTTTAGACCGCCATTTGCCCGATAAAGCCGACAAACGAGCGATTGTGTTTGAATCCGATTTTGGGCAAGTGCAAATTTTCACTTATGCACAACTGCATAATCGGGTCTGCCGTTTCGCTAATGCCTTGCGTGAATTAGGCGTGAAAAAAGGCGATCGGGTAATTATCTATTTGCCGATGATTGTGGAAGCGGTGATTGCCATGCAGGCCTGTGCCCGTATCGGTGCGGTGCATTCAGTGGTATTCGGCGGCTTTTCCGCCAGTGCATTGCGAGATCGAATTGAAGATGCGGAAGCGAAACTCGTTATTACCGCCAATGCTGGCTTGCGGGGCGGGAAAATTATCCCACTGAAAGAAACGGTTGATGAAGCCTTAGAATTAGGTGGTAAGTCGGTGGAAAATGTGATTGTTTATCATCGGGTAAACATTGATACTCCATGGAAAAAAGGGCGTGATCTTTGGTGGAACGAACTCACCGCCCACCAACCTGCTTTCTGCGAACCTGAATGGATGAATGCCGAAGATCCGCTGTTTATTCTTTATACCTCAGGCTCAACGGGCAAGCCAAAAGGGATTGTACATAGCACAGGGGGCTATTTGCTCGGGGCGTTAAATTCGTTCCGTACGGTGTTTGATAACAAGCTCGATGATGTATTTTTCTGCACCGCCGATGTGGGCTGGATTACAGGGCATTCGTATGTTTGCTACGGCCCGCTTGCTAACGGGGCGACACAAGTGATCTATGAAGGCGTACCAAGCTACCCAGATCCAGGTCGGATTTGGCGGATCATTCAACGGCATAAAATCAACGTATTCTACACTTCTCCGACCCTGATTCGCTCACTGACTCGCCTTGGCGATCATATTCCCAATAAATACGATCTTTCCTCATTGCGGCTACTGGGTAGCGTTGGTGAACCAATCAACCCGTCAGCGTGGATGTGGTTCTATGACGTGGTTGGCAAAGGTCGTTGCCCGATTGTTGATACGTGGTGGCAAACGGAAACGGGATCAATTATGTTAGCCCCAGTCCCAGGAGTGATTGCGACTAAACCGGGTTCTTGCACTTTGCCATTGCCAGGTATTATGGCGGATGTGCTTGATGAAAACGGCAATAAATGTGAGGTCGATCAAGGTGGCGTCTTGGTGATTAAACGCCCTTTCCCATCCATGCTTCGCACAATTTGGCGTGATCCTGACCGCTTTAAAGCGACCTATTTCCCTGAGGAATATGGCGGTAAATATTATGTGGCAGGTGACTCCGCCCACCGCGATCAAGACGGCTATTTCTGGATTTTAGGTCGAACAGATGATGTACTGAATGTCTCAGGGCACCGTTTAGGCACCATGGAAATTGAATCCGCACTCGTTTCTAGCCCGAAAGTGGCTGAAGCTGCGGTAGTTGGCAAACCAGATGAAATCAAAGGGGAAGCAGTAGTTGCCTTTATCGTCCTAAATGGAATGCGTCCCGAAGGCGAAGAGGCTCGTGAACTGGCGGAGGAACTGAAACAGTGGGTGTCGAACGAAATCGGCAAAATCGCCCGCCCTGAAGATATTCGCTTTGCCGACAACCTGCCGAAAACCCGTTCTGGCAAGATTATGCGGCGGTTGCTCCGTTCAATTGCGAGAAATGAACTGATTACTCAGGATATTTCCACTCTCGAAAACCCACAAATTATCGGGCAGTTGCAGCAGCAATGCTTATAACAAGCGGTTAGTTCCGCCAAATTTTTTGCAAAAAAAATGGGGCAAGCAACCGCTTGCCCCCATTGTATTTTTGCTTTAACCGTTATGGATTGCGTTTGAATTTACTGAAATCAGGTGCCCGTTTTTCATTAAATGCGTTGCGACCTTCTTGACCTTCCTCAGTCATATAGAACAACATCGTGGCGTTACCCGCCAACTCTTGCAAGCCAGCCTGACCGTCACAATCCGCATTTAATGCCGCTTTCAAGCAACGCAAGGCAATTGGACTGTTTCGTAACATTTCACGACACCAACGCACTGTCTCTTTTTCTAAATCTACATAAGGCACAACGGTATTAACTAACCCCATTTCTAACGCTTCTTTAGCATCGTATTGACGGCATAAGAACCAAATTTCGCGGGCTTTTTTCTGACCAACAATGCGTGCCATATAGCTTGCTCCCCAGCCGCCGTCAAATGAACCGACTTTTGGACCCGTCTGTCCAAAAATTGCATTTTCTGCGGCAATCGTTAAATCGCACAGCATATGCAGAACATGCCCACCACCGATAGCATAGCCTGCCACCATTGCCACCACCGGTTTCGGGCAGCTACGAATATCCCGTTGGAAATCCAACACATTTAAGTGATGCACGCCACTTTCGTCTTTATAACCGCCGTAGTCACCACGTACTTTTTGGTCACCGCCAGAACAGAACGCTTTTTCACCTTGCCCTGTTAGCACGATCACGCCGATTTTTTCATCAAAACGAGCATCGGAAAACGCCTGAATCATCTCTTTGACGGTTTGCGGGCGGAACGCATTGCGAACTTCTGGACGGTTAATGGTGATTTTCGCAATCCCATCAGCCGATTTGTGATAGAGAATATCGGTATAACCTTCGCTGTGATCCGCCCATTCGACTGGGGCGTAAAGCACATCATCTTTTGGATTTTGCATTTTTTGATCCTTTTTCTAAAAACAAGCGGGCGAATTATACCTGAAATTTGCAAATTTTTGGTTGGATCTGACCGCTTACCCTTGTTTTCCTAAAAAATGCCGCCATATCTCCGCCCGTTATTCAAACAAAAGGAAACATTATGTCTTTAAATTTAGATTCAGTAAAATTAGACAGCCTTGAAGCACAAGGCGGATACGGTATCGGCTTACAAATCGGTCAGCAACTTATTAGCAGCGGTTTAGACGTGGAGCCAGAAGCGGTGGTAAAAGGTATTTTCGATGTACTTAACCAAAACGGGCCAGCGTTAGACATCAACACCGTGACCAACGCGTTACAAGAGTTGCAACAACGTGCGGAGGCGGCACAGCTTGAAGCGTTCAAAGCATTGGAAGAAGAAGGCAAAGCATTCTTAGCAGAGAATAAAAAACACGCGGCAGTGAAAGAAACCGCAAGCGGCTTGCAATATGAGATTTTAACCGAAGGTACGGGCAAGGTGCCTGCGAAAACCGACAAAGTGCGTGTGCATTACACTGGTTCATTGATCGATGGCACCGTGTTCGACAGCTCGGTAAAACGTGGCACCCCTGCAGAATTCCCTGTCACTGGCGTGATCGCAGGTTGGGTTGAAGCGTTACAAATGATGCCTGTCGGCTCAAAATGGCGTTTAACCATTCCACATAACCTCGCCTACGGCGAGCGTGGTGCCGGGGCATCAATCCCACCATTCAGCACCTTGATTTTTGAAGTGGAATTATTAGACATCGTTTAATTTCAAGATAGAAAGCACAACGGCACGCGATAAATGCGTGCCGTTTTTCGCATTACAAGCGGTCAGATTCTCCGAAAGTTTTGCAAATCGAATGGCAAAAAATTGGCAGAATCTGACCGCTTGTAGTTAGTACTGCTTCAATTCAAATTCGCTTTGCAGTTTCTCGATATTCGAGATTTTTTCAAAGCCATTAAATTCTGCGGGCTGATTGATTTTTTCATTTACCCCAATCGCTTGGCCAGCAAAAACAAAGCCGCTTTGATCAATGACCGCTTGTTGATAAAACTCGATCAAATCTTGTTTCGATAGCCCCTTCACTCGTTCAATGATTTTCGGCTTATGATCAAAATTCGGATTACCACGACTAAAGTCAAGGCTAAACTCACTCATCTCTTGTTCAAGTGATTCTGGTTTATGATTAAGCACCTCGATCAAACTACTGCGATATTTCTCAAATTCTTCGGCAGACATTTTTTGTAGCTTCTCTAAGGTCTCTTTAAAGAAACGTTCATTATGCTGTTGAATCGTCTGAATAGATGCTGTTGGGCTTTGAACAAGGAAATGTAATCCCGATGTTTTGCCAATTCGATTCATAGCTGCGTGCACAACATAGCCAAGCTGCTTGTCAGTACGTAAATCATCAAAATACCAGCGAGAGATAATATCTTTTATTAACATTGCTCGGCTGATTCCATCAATTTCTGCATAATTATTTGGATAATACACAATAGTTAACGCATTATCTTGATGGGGGACTTTCTTAATTACATTAATTTTACGTTGACTTTGGTTAATGTCGACATATTGTTTCTTCTCAAAATTACCATGGTTATTTTTAATGGTTTTTTCTGTTTCTGAGATTAAACTTTTTACTTGATCATCAGATAAATTCCCAAGTGATAATGCTGAAACACTAGTTGCTTGAGTTAATAACTTATTTCGTAAATTTTGTACATCAGATAAAGTAATTTCATTTAATACCTCACGCTTCTTCTCTGGCGTGAAATAAGGAAATTTTGCAAGATCACTATACACAGAGTTAGCTTGTGTCAATGAATTTTCTTTATCTAACTTGTCAAGGGCTTCGATATAACGCTGTTTAGCTTGATCTAACATATTTTCTGTTAATTCAAACTGGCTAAATTGTTGAATTTTATCGTTAATTAATTTTGACAAATTTTGAGTATAACCATTTGCACTAATACCTAAACCATTTTCACTTAATTGAAAGCCTGATTCCATTCCCGCAACGCTAGATTGAAATTCAATTTTTGTTTGGGCTAGATCTGCCATATAGCCTAATAACACGCTAGCTACTTGCTGTTTAATATCAACCACTTTAGGTTCAATAGCAAAATTCACGAGTACATTCGCCTTCGGCTCTGTCGGGAAATAATGGCTGCCCATGGCATAAATTTGTGTGCCTTTGCCTTGTTCAATCAGTTTTGGAATTAGGCGATCTTGATCGACCTTATTTAAAGAGAAATCCGTTGCAAAGTAAGGATTTAGTTCAGGTAATTTAATTTCAGGGTTTTTGCTGAAATCTAACCACTGTTTTTTCTGCTCTGCGGTAATTTTATTCAGAGCATAAGGTGCTTCAAAATATTTGGTCTTTTTATCGGTTTTGGCTTTATCATTCACCAATATAATTCGTACATTATCGATATTCATTTCTGCTAATTTTGCTTGAATAGCAGATTTATCCATACTTTCAACAATATAGCTTTGATCGATAATATGTTCGAGCGGGTAATTGATCATCTGGCTCGCTAAACCTGCAACATATCGACCACTTTTTTCTACTTGTAAATGTTGAAATTCTTGGCTTAAACTCTCTTTTAATTCATCAAAATAACTTTGTTGAATACCAGCTTGTTTGATTTTTTCAATTTGTTGGAAAACAAGCGAAATAATTTTATCTTTCTCAGCTAATCCTTTATCGGCTAATGAAATATAAAAACTAAAATCCCCACGGTTGCGGCTAACATCATCATTTCCACTAGATTGAATGCCACTATCGGACAAGCCCTGTTTAATTAAATAATCCGATAAGGTACCCTCGCTGTTATTATTAAATACATAGGCTAAATACTCTGCCGTTTTATGTTTAAATTGCGCTTTATCTTCTGGCATATCGAATGAAAGCACTAACATTTTATTTGGCTTCACTGGTTTATAATCAATAATGACACTTTTATCTTCATCTCTAAAAAATGGCATTTCCATTTTTGGAACCGATAATTGTTTATTCGTGACTTTTCCCAAGGTGCTTTCCGCTAATTTTGCTAATTTTTCAATTGGCTGATTCGAATATAACACCGCTTTCATTAAATTTGCGGAATAATATTGCTGATAAAATTTCACTAATTCGTCTTGTAATTTACTGCCTTCTTTATCCGATAAGGTAATTTTATTTCCAACCGCAAATTTCGTAATCGGGTGATTTGGGTTCGCAGTGGCTAAATTGACATCGTGCATTAAAAAACCATCGCTTGATTTTGCTCTCACCATTTCGGCATTAACGGCATTAACCTCTTTCTTCGCATTGGTTTCGGATAATAATGGGGCTGCAAAAGCGTCAGATAAGCGAGCAACGGCTTCATCAAAAGCGTTGTTGTTCACTTCTAAAAAATACACAGTGCGATCTGAAGCGGTGTAAGCATTATTATAGCCGCCGTTTTTCGTCAAAAAACCATCTAAACTATTGGTTTCGGGGAAGGATTTCGAGCCCATTAGAATCATATGCTCAAGATAGTGAGCAAGCCCTTGCTGCTGTATTGGGTCTTCCATTGACCCCATTGGCAGGCCGACCGACATCAAGGATTTATTCGCTTTTTCATCGGAAATCAGCAGCACTTCCATGCCATTAGCTAAACGAATTCCCTGATAAATTGCCTTGTCTGTTGGGCTTTTATTAATCGTCACATTGAGCAGCTCAAAGCCTTGCTGTTGCTGCATTACTGCATTATTCCCCGCCTGATTTGGGCTAACATTGGCAAAAATGGCGGTTGAATGAACGATCCCTAAAGCTAAAATGGCCTGCAAACTATATGTTAGAAATGATTTTTTCATTTGGTCTCCTTTTCAATATGTTGCATCATTGGTTCAAACCAATTTAATGTACGTTGATGTATATCGAGATAATCTAATTGATCTGATTGAACCAATATGCGTTTTAAATATACATCACTACTTGATTGCATTGTGGTTTGACACAGCTCTATTTCAGAAGTTTTTCCCGCAGCCGATTTTTTCAAATAATCCGCAATATCTTGCGTTATTGCCCACCTAAGTTGTTTGAAACTGGCTAAATAATCTTCAATATAGCAAGCCAATATATTTCTCGCCTCATCAGGCGAAATTGATTTAAAAGACAAATAGCCTACGTCTTTCCCTGTTCGATAATAAAATTGAAAACGAGCAATCTGGCTATTACTTGCTTTTAATACCAGATAATTTAACCAACAATAAATAATATCTTTATCTCGCAAATCTCCTACACGCCATTGAATGATATGATCATCAAATTTATTTTGAACATTCGCGACTAACTTAACAGCATATTGAGAAGATTGGAGCGATAAGTTAACCTCTATCATATCCGCCGGCTCCATTAAATAAGGAGATAATACTTGATGTAGCATAGAAATTGAGCTATGTAACTCTTCTTGGCTAACTTCGGCAAAACGACAAGCGGGTAGTTCCCCTTTTAATTTTGCATTCTCAAAGAACTGTGATAAATGCTGTAAATCTATATTTAACAATCCAGCTAATAAATTGAACTTATCTAGCGCAGAAAGATAAAAATTTTCTGATTCCTTTATTTCTTGATCATAACTCTCCAAATAAATACCTAACTGGTTATTGAAGAACCATTTTAAAGGTGATTGAATATAATTTATTAATTCTGATAACTCAATTTCACCTGGCAACTCAGCACGACTTCCCAAATGAATTAAAAACTCATCCGATTGTGAATATTGATTTTTTGCTTTCAACCACTCTTTATCATAAGCATTGCTATTGATAAAATTATTTGGACTAAAAACAGTCATCGGGTGATTATTGACCACTAACGTCTTATCATCAATTAACCTTTCATCTATATAATCAATTAATTGTGACACTAAAATAGAAGGTAATTTTGGTTGGCTATCCTTTAAAGATTGTCCAATATAACTAATATAAAAAATATCTTGAGCAGACAATAACGATTCTAAAAAAAGATAACGATCATCATCACGTTTAGCACGATCACCTTTTTGTGGAGCATATTGCATTAAATCGAAATTATTTAATACTTGCTGACGAGGAAACTCACCTTCATTCATACCCAGTAAACAGACTACTTTAAAAGGAATCGCTCTCATCGGTAACAACGTACAAAAATTCACTTTACCAACAAGAAAATTTAAATTATTACGCTGCTCACTTAATTGCTGTTCAAATACTGAAGAAATAATGTCAATCTCGATTTCTTCACTAAAATTCGTCTGTTCTACTCGGCTTGAGAAAGTTTCAATTACCTCATAGATCGTTAATATCGTTGCTGAATGCTCTGTATTTGATTGATAAAACTGATCAACTATTTCAATAAGTTTCGTTTTCCAATCAAATAATGTGTGTGGCTTATGAACAAATGTTACCCAAGCGGTCAGATTTTCAATAAATTTTGCAAGTGATCCGATTATTTCCGCCGCTAAGCCATAACTTTCATTAAAGGCTAACAGACCTTGCCATGGGTTATTTTCCGCTTTAAGGCTTGTACCAAGCAATAAACGATTTAACCCATTTTCCCACGAGTTATAATTCGCCCACGTTGGGTTTTGTTGATTCAGCCCAGCCCGAATTCCAGATAGCTCAACCCATTCCCTTAATAAGCCTAGCTGAATATCGGACAATTGATATTTTTCTCGAATTGCCTGAATATCAAAGAATGAAAAGATCTCCTCAACAGTAAATTTCCGTTCTTTAATTGATAATAAATTTAGAAAGCTAGAAATAATGGGATCAATATAATTGACTTTTTGGTCAGATAACGTGAATGGAATAAATCTAGCATCAGTACGTTCATAAACAGAAAATACGGCATTAATATAAGGGGCATAACTGTCAATATCTGCCGACATCACAATAATGTCTTTTGGTGAAAGTTCAGGATATTGTTCAAATAAATATAATAACTGATTATGTAATACTTCAATCTCTCGCATTTTGCTATGACAAGAGTGAATCTGAACAGACTCATCATGAGAGTCTAATACTAATTCAGATTGATATTCTGAATTTAAAATTGCATTTTTAATTTGATGAAGTAAACTTTTTTCTGCAAGCGGTTGGAAATAGTCTATACTTTGCAATTCATATTCTGTAAGCAAATTCAGAAACTCTTTTCCTTGTTTCCCCCAGCTGGTTAATAATGGATTACCTTGTTCTGAAAATAATGCGGCTAACTCATCTTTACTGATATGCTTTTTTAACGCTAATCTTGCTAATACTTTATCTTCTCTATCATTTGCCCAATAAAACTCACTTGGATTCGTAAAAAACAAATGTATGTGGCAATACTCACTTAATTTCTTTAATACCGATAATTGGGTTTGTGGCAAATAGGAAATACCAAATATAAAAATACGTTTTGGTAGCATTTCTTTTTCTAACAAAGTCAAGTTATCTAATTTATTAAAATAATGCTCTTGCAAATAGGCTCGGTGAGAAGTATTAAAAATAATTTCCGATGTCTGCTTTTTAATTTCCTTAACTAAAGCATTCCATAAAATCGCTTGCCATTGCATATTTGTTTCAATTTCAGGTAGGTTTTTACTATGAAAAGAGATACTATTACGCATTTCATTTAAAACCTTATCTAATTGGTTTTCTTCCCAATAAACAAGCCAATGGGGACGATAAACTAAATATTGGTCAAATAATGCCGCAATTTTCTCAGCTAATTGATATTGTTTTAATTGTTCCGCCTCTTTTAAATAATGCGATAAGGAGCTAAATTCTGGCAAATGTAAGTAATTGGGTAATAATCGCATTAACCACCAAACCATAATTTGGCGATCAAAAATATTTTCTTTCGGCAATTCGGGAAAGAGTAAACGATATTGTTGCCATAGAAAGTTGGTAGGATAAGGAAATTGAATATTACCCGCCACCCCTATTTTCTCAGCAAGCTGCATTTGTAGCCATTGTGCCATTCCTAAACTTTGCACAAGCACGGTTTCTTGGCTAAATGGGTTTGGATTTGGATCTTGTTTTAGAATTTCGATCAGCAGATCTTTATTGTGAGTAATTTGGTTGGAGTAATAAACAGTAAACATTGTAGCTCCTTCAAGGTTTGAGCTATTTTACTGCGTTAAACTCAAATTAGCTAAGGATTTGCAATATTTATTTCGCCAAGTGGAAAGCGAATCTTAAGTTGTTTATCATTACATTCAATAAAGAATTGCAAATTATTTTGAGAAACTGACCGCTTGCAGCTTTGCCCAGCCAACAGTAGTGCAAGTTGATTATCTGCAATCTGGAGAGCTTGCTGCTGTTGATACAAAAAATGAGCTCGATGATGTTGTTGTGTTTGCCACTGACTATAAACTAAAAAAATTATTGCAAATAAACTGATCGCCACTAATAACGTGATGTAACTCTCCGCTCTAAAATACTGTTTCATATTATTCTAATAAATGCCTTGAGTTTTCTAAATATTCCCAATGAGAAAATTGTTGTTCAATATTATCAATTACTTTTCGACGATAGGTTAAATTACGCTCTTCTCTTTGATTATTAAATGATGAATACAACGCTCCAAATATTTTATACTTCCCTCTCACATCAAAATAATAATCTGTAATTATTATTCCATAGAAGTTTTCTTGCAATGCACCATCAATATCATTTAATGCAATAACAACTTGAGGATTACTTTCTGAACTCTTTGGCAATTCTGATAAGGAATGAATTCTATATATTTTTTCCATATAATGAGACACGTTTAAAATGTCATCAAGATGCGTAAACTGAATATATTTTTCTTTTGTTGGTTTCGGTTTCTTAAAGATAGACTGAAACTCACAATTAAATTTATATCGCAAGCTATTGTAAGAATAGGAAATCTGTTCTTTTTTCTCTTTCTGACAAGTTTTCTCAACATTTTCTCTCAGATGATGAATTAGAAAAATCTTATCTGAAAGATAATTATACTGATACCCCTGCGTATTTCTGTATAACACAAAAAGTTCTTCTTTAGCTAAAAAGAAGATGGCTAACAGTCCTATCAATATACTGAGTGACACTAATAATACACTACCTTTTTTTAATCTATTCATCACTTAATCCCATTTAGCAAATAGCTATATGCTATCGCAGTATATTTCAACTCTGAAAATATAATTGATGATAAGGTTAATTCAATTTTTAATAGTACTCCCTCTTTCTCCCAACTAAAATGAAGTCGCTCTACTTTATAATCAGAAAGTTCTGAAACATTGCCCCATCTATTCTCTGAACAACCACTTGCCCAGTTCTGACATTGATTTTTATAGCAGGCATTAAAGTCACCATCATCAAAAATATATAAATTATTATTTTTTATGGCAAATCCAAAAATTTCTTTATTCACCTCTTTTGTATTATTGAATTGGTTTATTTCACACTGCTGTTTTTTATTACGGCTACCAACACAACCATCACCATTCAAGTCATAAAAGAACACAAAACATTGTGGATTAATCAATTGGTAATTCCTGCCATTTAGTTGAAATAATGACAGATTACTATTTTCACGATTACTACCTTGATAGCCAATATGTTGTATATGCTGCTGCATATAATGCAATATTTGATGGCTATTTTGCTGTAAATTAATCAACTCTCTCTGTTTGTTTTGAGACAACATTGTATTTGTATAAAACTGAAAAAAGATAATCAACAGAAAAGTACCAAGTGATAATGAAAGTAATAGTTCAATTAATAAAAACCCTTGATTTATTCTAACGGCATTTAGTTCGTTTATTTTGTTGTGCCACATTAATGACTCCACTTGAATCAAATTGTATGACCCGATGTGATTCATTTAGATTAACGCCTAAACAGACAGTTTCTAATCGACCAGTCACACCATCAATATTCATAAAAACTTTAGGATATAAACTATTACTTTTTAATTTAACTTTATGTGAAATAGGCTGGTACACATAATATCTATCGGTAATGTTACAACTCTTCAGCATTAGGCAATTACAAGCGGTCTCTTTTCGATTATTTTTTGCAATTGCAATCATGCACCAATTTGCATTATTTTGACTGATGCTGACAGAATAATGTTGCTTATGGTAACGTGCTTGCGTTTGAATCTGATAAATAAATGCTTTAATTTTATCTATTTCATTATTCAGTAGAATGGGCTCTTGAATTTGATAAAGGGAAGGCGAAAAGAAAGAAAAAGTAATCGCTATTATTGCTAACGTAATTAATAAATTAATAAGAGTAATAGCTCGATACATTATTCTTCCCCATACCAATGGGGAAGATATTAAAGTTTAGATAAGGTTTGTAAATCAACTAATATGATTTTTGCGACACAGATCGAAAAATTAGAAAGATGTGGTATCTTGGAATAAACCGACTTTGAGATCAGTTGCGGTATAAATAACTCGGCCATCAACTTCTACTTCTCCGTCAGCAACTCCCATGACTAATTTACGATTGATGACTCGTTTCATGTGAATGCGGTAAACCACTTTTTTAGCCGACGGTAGCACTTGCCCCGTAAACTTAACTTCACCAACACCTAGTGCTCTACCTTTGCCTTTTCCACCAATCCAGCCAAGATAAAATCCAACTAATTGCCACATAGCATCTAAGCCTAAGCAACCAGGCATAACAGGATCGCCAATAAAGTGGCAGTCAAAGAAAAAGAGATCTTTGTGAATGTCTAACTCTGCTTCGATATAACCTTTTTCAAATAAGCCATCTGTTTGGCTCATTTTTGTGATTCTATCCATCATCAACATGATAGGGGCGGGCAATTGAGGGCCTTCTTTTCCGAAGAGTTCACCACGGCCAGAAGCAAGTAAATCTTCATAGTCATAGCTCGATTTGATGTTAGGTGTACAGTTGTTCATTATTTTTCCTGTAAAAATGGATAAAAGTCTTTTATATGCTAAAGGCTTTAGTGAGATGGCATAGTATCAGACTTTTTAAATAGCGAACAGTTGTACGCTGACTTGTCGGATCAGTAGAACAGCCTTTTGCAAATTTTTTGCCATAACGAACCGCTTGTGTCTTCGCTCCTAATCCCTTTGTGAACCAAGCTGTATAGCGATTCTTTGTCAGCCTTTTCTGCTAAATCTTCATCATAAAAGACATGATTAAGCAAAATTTGTAACGCATCAAATACATCCGCTACCGCATAAATATGAAACTGTTTTGTTTTTATCGCTTTTAGCACTTCTGGTTTCAAACTTAAATGTGATAGACAAACTGCTGGAATTATTACACCTTGCTTTCCTGTTAAGCCTCGCATTTGGCAAACGTTGAAGAACCCTTCAATTTTTTGGTTTACACCACCAACACTCAGCACATTACCAAATTGGTCAATTGCACCTGTCACAGCAATTGATTGAGGCAATGCTAATTTAGTTAAGGCACTCATAAGCACGCAGAAAATTGCCAAAGACGAGCTGTCTCCATCAATTTCACCGTAAGATTGCTCAAAGGCAAGGTTTGCAGAAAATGGCAATTGCGTTGGCAACTCTAATAAATTAGCTAAACATGATTGAGCAAGCAAAATTCCCTTCGAGTGAATATTTCCCCCCAATTCAACTTTACGCTCAATATCATGAATCTCCCCTTCACCATATTGCACATTACAACTTATCCGTAATGGCTCACCAAATGCGTATGGTACGCCATCAAACTCAACAATAGATAATCCATTGATCTGGCCAATTTCCTCATCTTCCGTGGCAATATAGAGTTGATTAGACAAAATATCATCTAAAACAAATTGATTTAATACTGCAGACTGTTTTTCTAACATTTCAAAATAGCATTGAATATCATCGAACTCTGTTTGATTTGCATAATATTGAGAAAGTCCAGATAAATATTTATTTAATAAACTCGGCGAAATTGAAATTAATTTTTGATTTTCACTTTCACGAATATATTGCTGTAATAATTGATTTAATCCATTTGAAGAAAATAATTTATTCGCCATTTTTTTAGATGATGTTTGAATATAGTTACCCCATTTTTTTATATTCTTTTCATCTAATGTTAAATAAGAGTCAATCTCCGCATACTGACAGAATTGATAAAGTGAATCATCATAGGCAAATAATGTTGCAATCTCATCACGAGATCCCAGTAACACTAATTTAAACTGAGTTTGAATAAGCGGTAGTTGTTGTGGAAAGTTTGGTGAACAAGGCATTTCATATTGCTGAAATAATAGGGCTTGTTTTAATTTATCCCATTGGCTTAAATCTGTAAGTAACGCATTTAAGTTTAAAATTAACACGCCATTGTCTGCTTGATGCACTGCACCAAATACGGTTTCAACTTTAGCTTGCAGCTCTAAATAGATAGCATGACCAAATAAGCTTTTATAGTTAAACTCCGTTTTAAGCACATAATGAGCCTCCTGCTCCGAGAAAAAAGCGGTTATCTCACTAAAAAACGCGGGTAATGTTTCACTTTTTAAGATCAGTGCTGCACCAAAATCAGCTTGAATAAGTTGCTGAATTGCTTGCTTCGCTTTTGATTGGAAATCCAAAAATCGCACAGATTCTAAAGACTGTGAAAAAGCATATTCAATCGTTAAAGATTGCCATTCAATGGGGGAAAGTTGCACAAAATTATCTCAAAATAAAAATTTTCAACATTATAGCACAAGCGACAAAGGTTAAAATTTGAAGTACATATTTAATGGCAAAATAGATTGGGCTATACTCTACAATAAATTGGGAGAGAAAAATGCGATACCAAAAATTAGAGGTTCAAGAAGCCAATTGGAAATGGAAATATCTGTTGAAAAAATATCGAGAAGGTGAAAATGTCACTAAATATGACGAAACGAGCCTAATTGAGCTTAAAATACAACTGCTCACTACATTGCAGAATTCGCCTGAAGAGATTGAACAGTGGATCAAAAAAGAAATGACTTCTGATCAGCGGCGGAGAATGCGTCAGTCGATTCGAGCAAGACGCAAACGCTTTTTTAATGCGGAAAAACAGTCAACTCGCAAAAAATCTATTGATCTTGACTATTCCAGTTGGCTTCGTTTGTCCAAACTCGCCACAAAAATGGAGATGACACTGTCCGAAACAATCCACTATCTCGCTGATGAGTATGAGAACAAACAGATTTATGCGGAACAAGTGGACAAAATGAAAGAAAACCTAAAAGCATTATTAAAATAGTAACCACAAGCGGTCAGTTCCGCTCAATTTTTTGCAAACTCCAACTATACAAACAAAAATGCCCGCAATTGCGGGCATTTCATGATTTCTAAGCCGTCAGCTTAAAGAAATTACATAACAACTTCTTTAGAACCTTGAACTTGGATTTCAACACGACGGTCTGGTGCTAAACAAGCGATAAGTGCTTTACGACCTTTAACCGCATCACAAGTGTTGCCAGTTACTGGGTTAGCTTTACCGTAACCTACCGCAGTTACGTTAGCTGGATTAACGCCTTTAGAAACGATGTAGTTAGCTACAGTTTCAGCACGTTTTTGAGAAAGTTTTAAGTTGTATGCTTCGCTACCGATACGGTCAGTGTAACCAGCAACTTGCACAGCTGGGTTAGCTAAACCTAATGCGTTGATTTCGGTGTGAGCTGCATCTAACGCAGAAGCTGCTGATGATTTTAAGTTTGCTTTGTTGAAGTCAAACAATACATCTGAGCTAAATGCGAAGTTTTTAGTAACAACTTCTGGAGCTGCAACTGGCGCCGCACCTTGACCGAAGCGGTAAGACAAACCGATAGCTACAGAGTGTGAATCTGGGCTATAATTTTCATTTGTATTTGGAACACCACCTTTAGCAAAAGCTTTATCTTCATTACCAATACGGCTTAACCATTGGTATTCTAAACGTACTGCTAACTCAGGAAGAATCGCATATTCAACACCAGCACCTAAAAGTAGAGAAGTTTTTAAATTATGATATTTATTCGTTTCTTTTGTTTTACTATAGTATTTATAGTCATTACGAATTAATGCAGCTCCAACCTTACCATAAACATCTAAGTCTTTAACAAGTTCATAACTTGGCTTCAGACTTAAATGTGTACCATGAGCAGAGTGTTTGAATGCACGGAATTCATTTTCGTTGCCACGTACACGACCAAAGTAATCGTAACCTAACTCAACAGCTAAGTTATCAATGATTTGATAACCACCAAATACACCGTAAGTTACTGAGTGACGATTAACACCATAGCCTCCACCTACTGCAAGGTCATAACGTGAATCACCAGCGTATTTAGAATCAAACTGGTTGATGTCATTGTGGAATGTTGCCCAACCTGCTTTAGCACCAACATAGAAAGTGTTTGCTTGTGGAGCTGCTTGAACAGAAGCAATTGCGAAACCAGAAACTGCTAATGCAATTAAAGATTTTTTCATTTTGATATCCTCATATTATCGTCTTACGAGATAAAAATATTTAACATCAATCAAACCACGATTTAATGTTAAGGTTAAATCCTTCTAAACCTAAAAAGATTAAAGAAGGTCTAGAATTCTGAGCCATTCTATCAAAAAATATTCATAAGCACACTGAACTTTTGTAAAAAAGTGTAATGCAACCTAAGAAAAGCCTACTTTTTGAACCAAAATGTTAAAAAATCTGACAATTATCTTATTATTAATTTTTTTAACATTTCAATAAACATTTATTTCCTAAATGTATTAGGAATCATGCTTCAAAAATAAATAATACGAATAAAACATATTTCTATTAAATCTAACAATCCAAAATTTCTGTACAAAAATCTTAAATCTGCCCGCAAATCTTGTTACTATTTCGCCAGTTATTTTTGAAGATTCCTATAATTATGATTCCACGTTTAGCCAACACACCTCAACTTGATCCTACCGTTGAACGCTTTCTCACAGACTTACAAGAGCAGCATTTTAGCGGTGATATTGCTTCAAGCTACGCCGACCGACTCACCCTTGCGACAGACAACAGTGTTTATCAACAAATTCCACAGGCGATTGTTTTCCCGAAATCCATTGCGGATGTGGTGATTTTGACCAAGCTCGCCCAGAAGCCACCGTTTCAATCACTCACTTTTACTGCACGGGGTGGTGGCACTGGCACTAATGGGCAATCGTTAAATCACAATATCATTGTCGATCTCTCCCGCCATCTGAATCAAATTCTTGAGCTAAATGTGGAACAGCGTTGGGTTCGGGTGCAAGCTGGCGTGGTGAAAGATCAGCTGAATCAATTTCTCAAACCATACGGACTGTTTTTCTCGCCCGAACTCTCGACTAGCAACCGAGCCACCTTAGGTGGAATGATCAACACCGATGCATCTGGACAAGGTTCGTTGCAATACGGAAAAACGTCCGATCACGTGCTTGGGCTGAAATCGGTGCTGATCAATGGCGAAATTTTAGAGACGCAAGCGGTCAGTTCTGATGATTTTTTTGCAAATGTAGACCGTTTGAATTTGTCCGCTCACGGCAAACGGCTGCATTGTGAAGTTTTTGAACGCTTCCGTAAATTGCGTCCAACGGTGTTGCGGGAGTTGCCACAGCTCAACCGCTTTTTGACGGGCTACGATCTGAAAAATGTGTTTAATCACGATGAAACCACGTTCAATCTCACTCGTATTTTGACAGGCTCCGAAGGCTCGCTCGCGTTTATTTGTGAAGCCACTCTCAACTTACTGCCCATTCCGCAATATCGCACGCTCATCAATGTGAAATATAACTCCTTCGATGCGGCGTTGCGTTCTGCCCCATTTATGTTGCAAGCCAATGCATTGTCGGTGGAAACCGTCGATTCCAAAGTGCTGAATTTGGCGAAGCAAGATATTGTGTGGCATTCCGTTTCCGATCTCTTAAAAGAAGAAAATGAAGAAATTCTCGGGTTGAACATTGTGGAATATGCCTCGAACGATCAAGCGGAAAACGATCAGCGAGTTGCCGATCTTTGTGGAGCGTTGGATCGCAAAATTGCCGAAGGGACAAGCGGTCTGATCGGCTATCAAATTTGCAATGATCTTGATTCCATTGAAAAAATCTACGCAATGCGGAAAAAAGCGGTTGGCTTGCTCGGCAACGCAAAAGGCTGGGCAAAACCGATTGCCTTTGTGGAAGACACCTGCGTGCCGCCTGAAAATCTCGCCGATTACATTGCCGAATTCCGCCAATTATTAGACGACAACGGTTTAGAATACGGGATGTTCGGGCACGTGGATGCGGGCGTGCTGCACGTTCGCCCTGCTCTTGATTTATGCGAACGTGAGCAGGTGCAAAAATTCAAACAGATTTCCGACCAAGTGGTCGAACTCACGGCTAAATACGGCGGCTTGATTTGGGGTGAACACGGCAAAGGAATGCGTTCCGCCTATGGTGAACGGTTCTTTGGTGAAACCTTGTGGCGTGAACTGCGGTATATCAAACAGCTTTTTGACCCGCAAAACCGCTTAAACCCCGGCAAAATCTGCACCCCCTTAAATTGTGAGCAGTCACTTTATGCCATTGATTCCACAATGCGAGCCGATTTCGACCGCCAAATTCCGATTCAAGTGCGGGAAAGCTTCAAAGGAGCAATGAATTGCAACGGCAACGGCTTGTGCTTCAATTTTGATGTACATAGTACAATGTGCCCGTCAATGAAAGTGTCGGGTAATCGCCTGTTTTCACCAAAAGGGCGAGCGGCATTAGTGCGGGAATGGCTGCGATTGCTTACCGAGCAGAATATTTCGCCGAATGAACTGATTTTCCGCCAAACCACAAGTAGTGCCAAGTTAGTTGAATTTGTCCAAAAAGTGCGAAACCAATGGCAAAAACACCGTGAGTACGATTTTTCTCATGAAGTCAAAGCTGCAATGGACACTTGCTTGGCGTGCAAAGCCTGTGCCAGCCAATGCCCGATCAAAATTGATGTGCCAACCTTCCGCGCCCAATTTAATGCAGTATATCACCAACGCTATTTCCGTCCGCTGAAAGATCACGTGGTGGCAAATTTGGAATTTGTCGCACCGTTGATGGCAAAAGCCCCAAAACTGTTCAATTTCTTCAGTGCCAATAAAATTGCCGAAACGGTAGCGAGTAAAACCATTGGCATGGTCGATTTGCCCGCACTGTCAGTGCCAACGTTGCAACAACAGTTAGTTGAAATCGGCTATCAAGGCGACAGCCTCGATCAGCTTGAACAAAAACTTACAAGCGGTCAGATTTCGGCAGAAAATTGCATTTTTGTGGTGCAAGATCCATTCACCTCTTATTACGATGCCAAAGTGGTAGCGGATTTTGTGCAGCTCTGCCAAAAACTTGGTTTCAAACCGATTGTGTTGCCGTTTAACCCAAGTGGCAAAGCTCAACAAGTCAAAGGCTTTTTGGCAAGATTCGCCCGCACTGCCCAAAACCAAGCGAATTTCCTCAGCCGAGTAGCGAAATTAGGGATTGCGATGGTTGGGGTCGATCCCGCATTGGCTTTGATTTATCGGGAAGAATACAAAGCGATCTTAAAAGAAAAACGGGGCGAATTTGAAGTGCTTCTGGCACACGAATGGTTGTTGAAACAATTGCAAAGTGGTCGCTTAGCGAATGGCAAAATTTCAGCAAAATCTGACCGCTTGCCATGGCACTTATTTTCCCATTGCACCGAATCCACCGCCTTGCCAAACAGCAGTAAACAGTGGCAGCAGATTTTCGCCCACTTTGGCGAACAACTCAGCCTTGAAACAACGGGCTGCTGCGGAATGGCAGGTACATTTGGACACGAAACCAAGCACATAGCGATGTCGAAAGCCATTTACGCCCAATCGTGGCAAAAAAAATTACAAGGCAAAGATCTCAACCGCTGCCTAGCCACTGGTTACTCCTGTCGAAGCCAAGTAAAACGAATGGCGCATCACGTGTTGAAGCATCCTGTACAGGCGTTGCTAGCAATTATTTAGGAAATATTATGATCTGGAAAAAATCGCTCTCTCTCTCTCAATTAAACCAACTATGTCAAAACTCGGCAGTATCGCATTTAGGTATTGAATTTACTGACCAAGGCGATGATTTTTTAGTGGCTACCGTGCCAGTCGATCATCGTACGACTCAGCCATTTGGCTTGTTGCACGGTGGAATTAGTGCCACCCTTGCCGAAACACTCGGTTCAGCGGCGGCGTTGTTGTCTGCCGAAGACAATCAAATTCCCGTGGGAACAGAGCTGAACATCAGCCATTTAAAAGCAGTGAAACAAGGTAAAGCAACAGGCAAAGCGACGCCACTGCATTTGGGCAGAGATAGCCAAGTGTGGAATGTCGAAATTTTTGATGAAACTGACCGCTTGTGTGCTGTCGCTCGTTTGTCGGTTCGGTTGTTGGAAAAAAGATAGAAAAAATGAGAAGAAAAAACGTTGCCTAATGGCAACGTTTTTTTATGGATTAATGATGTTCGTGGTAATCATGAATTGCTGGGTTTGCAATTTGAATATCCAAAAAGGATTAAGCATAATACATTTCAAATTCGACTGGATGTGGCGTCATATTTAACCGTTCCACTTCTTTACGGCGAATCCCAATGTAAGCCTCAATAAATTCTTTACTGAACACACTACCTTTGGTTAAGAACTCATAATCTTGCTCAAGGTTATTTAAGGCTTCTTCCAATGAACTTGCCACAGCGGGAATTTCTTTCAATTCTTCAGGTGGAAGATCATAAAGGTTCTTATCCATCGCATCGCCTGGGTGGATTTTGTTGATGACACCGTCTAAACCTGCCATTAACAAGGCAGAGAAGGCCAAGTATGGATTTGCTAATGGATCTGGGAAACGCGCTTCCACACGTGTTGCTTTCGGGCTAGTGACCGCAGGAATGCGGATCGATGCCGAACGGTTGCTCGCCGAATACGCCAACAACACCGGTGCTTCAAAGCCTGGTACTAAGCGTTTGTAAGAGTTAGTACTTGGGTTAGTGAACGCATTTAGTGCTTTAGCATGTTTGATAATGCCGCCAATGTAGTACAACGCCGTTTCAGATAAGCCTGCATATTTATCGCCCATAAATACGTTTTTGCCATCTTTGGAAAGCGACATATTGCAGTGCATACCAGAACCATTATCGCCAGTAATTGGTTTTGGCATAAAGCAAGCCGTTTTACCATGCTCAACAGCGACGTTTTGCACCACATATTTGTAAATTTGGGTTTCATCCGCTTTCAGTGTCAGTGTATTAAAACGGCAAGCAATTTCATTTTGCCCTGCAGTTGCCACTTCGTGATGGTGGGCTTCAACGACCAAGCCAAGTTCTTCCATAATCAAGCACATTTCCGAGCGAATATCATGAGCGGTATCATTTGGGGCAACGGCACAGTAACCACCTTTTTTCAGTGGACGATACGCGTTATTGCCGCCATCGTAAGGCGTATTGGTATTCCATGCGGCTTCAATATCATCAACTTCGTAAGAATTGCCATTCATTCCTATACCAAAACGCACGTCATCAAATAAGAAGAATTCTGGTTCTGGCCCGAATAGCACGCTGTCTGCGATGCCCGTTGACTTCAAATAATTCTCGGCTCGAATTGCTATCGAACGAGGGTCACGGTCATAACTTTGCATCGTGTTGGGATCATAAATGCTGCAGCGGATAGTCAAGGTAGGAATGCGGGCAAAAGGGTCAACAACAGCAGTTTCAGGGATTGGCATTAACAGCATATCGGCTTTATTAATTGTTTTCCAACCTTCAACCGATGAACCATCAAACATTTTGCCGTCTTCAAAAAGATCTTCTAAATCATCGGCAACCAACGAAACAGGTAGGGAAACACCATGCTCTTTACCTTTAATATCGGTGAATTTGAGCAATACAAATTTAATATCATTTTCTCTAATCAATTTTGCCACACTGGCAATCGCATTCGACATAGTTGGGGATCCTTGGAATAAAAGTGAAGTGTCTTTTTCGCAACCGTTTGCGTAGGTTTGTGAAAGGAAGAAAGATACTCCATTTCACCTTTTTTTGAAACGGTCAGAGCGTAAAAATTTGCAAAATTTTTCTCAGATCTCACCGCTTGTTACCTAACCCTATTCCGTTGTACCATTTATTGTCTTATTTTGAACCAAAAGGAAATCACTATGCACTTAATTACTCGTGAAAATATGATTGAAATCTTCCACCGCCGTGCCTCTACTCGCAATTACGATCCTGCTCGCAAAATTCCTGCCGATGATTTTGCCGCAATTTTAGAATTTGCACGTTTGTCGCCAAGCTCTGTCGGCTCAGAACCGTGGCAATTTTTAATCATTCAAAATGCTGAACTTCGCCAAAAACTCAAACCAATTTGCTGGGGAATGACAACACAAGTCGATGATTGCAGCCATCTAGTGGTAATTTTGGCCAAGAAAAATGCCCGTTATGATTCTGAATTTTTACGCGAGTCAATGATCCGCCGAGGTGTAACGGAAGAACAGATGCCAATGGTTGTCGAAAAATACCGTAAATTCCAATATGAAGAAGCCAACGTAGGCGATAACGAACGCACCCTTTTTGACTGGGCATGTAAGCAAACGTATATCGCGCTTAGCAACATGCTCACAGGTGCGGCTGCAATCGGTGTGGATAGCTGCCCAATTGAAGGGTTCGATTATCGTGCTGTCAATCAATTACTCGCTGATGAAGGCTTATTTGATCCAAATGAATGGGGCGTTTCCGTGATGGCAACCTTTGGTTATCGTGCCAAAGAAATCAAACCCAAAGCTCGCAAAACCATTGAACAGATTGTGAAATGGGTCGAATAAACGCCATTACTGATAATAATTAGGTTTGAAATGGCTTTCATAGAGAAAGCCATTTTTATCTCATTCTACTAATTTATGCTAAAATCGCATTCCAACTTCATACCACTTACCGTCTCAAAATGACTCACAACACCCAAACGCATTCCCGTTTAGCTCAAGACCACAACGATACACCTTACACTTCTTTTGTCTTTCCGGCTTGCCAACCTACCCGTTTGCATGCTTTAGCGAAAATCAAAGGTCTCAACCCACCACCAATTGAAACAGCAAAAATTTTGGAAATTGGCTGATCTTTTGGCGGTAATTTGCTGCCTTTTGCTATTCGTTATCCAAACAGCCAAATTATCGGTATTGATTTATCAGAACATCAAATCAATGTTGGCCAGCAAATGTTTGAAGAGATGGGCATCAAGAATGTGGAATTGGTAGTTGCCGATATCAGCCAAGTAAGCTTTAATCTCAAATTCGACTATATTATCTGCCACGGAGTGTTCAGCTGGGTGCCCGAATTTGTGCAATCTGCGATTTTATCGGTAATCAAAAATTATCTCGTTGAAAACGGCATTGCTTACATCAGCTACAATACTTACCCAGGTTGGAAATTCAAAGACATCGGCAAAGACTTAATGCTCTTTGGCAGTGACAGCAGCCAGCCGTCTACCGAACGCGTGAAGCAAGGGTTTGATATTCTTGAATTAACCAGACAAACCTTAGGTAACCAGCAGTCCATCTTGGCAAAAACTCTTGAGAAATTCACTCAGGGACGCAAAGCAGAAAGTCAAACTTATATTGCCCATGAATATTTCGAAGAATATAACCAGCCATTCTACTTTAAAGAATTTGTCCATAAACTTGGGCAATACGAGTTGGCTTATCTGACGGATGCATCAAAACCCGCTTTCTTTTATGCCAACCACTTTGGCAGTAACGAGCAAGCCGAGAAAATCTGCCAATATTTCCAATTCAACCTAGAAGATATTGAGCAGTATTTTGACTTCATCACGGCCCGAGAATTTCGTGGCAGCGTTATCACGCATCGTCAAAACAAAATGGACAGTGGCATCACAAACCATATTGAGCAATACAATCTCTGTTACCATTTTTATGATCTTTATCTGTTCGCAGCCGCACAATTTAAACACGCCGATGAACAACTACCTGCACGTTGGGAACTGCACTACCAAAATCACATCAGTTCTACACCTCAAAACGATGCCTTATTTCATTATCTGCAAGAACAAAATGTACCTTGCAAAATTCAGGATATTTTTGACTATTTAGCGAATTTGGAGTGCTACAACGAAGCCGATTTGATACATACCTTATGGAATTTAATTCATTTAGCTGGAAGCTACATCTGCTTTGCACCAGAGCCTAACCAAACTTACGGCAAGAAGCCTAAATTAGCAGAAAAATATGCAACGCTTATGCATATTGTTCACCATAATCATGGCATTACCAGCTTATCAAATCGCTATTATCAACGTGTAGATGCTGATTTTTTAATGAATTATTTGTTCCCCCTCCTTGATGGCAGCAGAACCGTAACGCACTTGGTCAAACAGCTGCGTCAAGACATCGAAGACGGAGCCATTATCATTTCGGAAAACCATCAAGAAAGAGAAAGTAAAGATATCAAAGACAAAGACATAAAATCCTTAGTTATCCGATGTCTCGATACTTTGCAGAATTACGGGTATTTTAATCAGTATGATTAAGGTATTTAAATTGACGCAAAAGGCGGAATGTAATTCCGCCTTTTGTTTATCCTTTAATAACCCCACGCTTTGAAGTTTGGTAAAAAATCGTTGCAATCTAACCGCTTAACTTGGGTTTCAATTGAGCCATCAGGGTGTAAAATCAGTTCTCGCCAACCTTGTGGAATTGGATCTAGAGTAAACTCATCGCAATTCGGTTTAAATTGAATACAGGTCGATGGCGTAGCAAGCACACGATAGCCGTGCCACATTTGATCCACTTCTTGGTGGATATGCCCATGTAAAATCCCTTTCACCATTGGAAAATCGCTTAACACGTCCGCCAGTTGATCGGCATTAGCAAGACTATGTTGATCCAGCCAAGCGGAATTGGTCGGCAGAATATTGTGATGCAACGCAATCAAGGCATAGCGATCAGGATACATCGCCAATTTTTCCGCTAAAAAATTGAGCTGTGCTTGGCTCAATTCGCCCTTTGGCTGCTCGGGCAAATGGCTATCAAGCAAAATCACCTGCCATTTTTGACCTGCAAGGACTTGTTTATGCGGCTGAATTTGAGCGTACATCGACAACGCATTGCTCATCTGCGGCTGCAGATCATGATTGCCTTCCACCCAGAAAATGGGCTTAGCTAAGGGTTTCACCATATTGGCAAAACGATGATACGCCTCTCGATTATGATCTTGGACTAAATCGCCTGTGGCTAAAATAAAATCATATTGGAAAGGCTCCCGCAAAATGGCGTTTAGCACCGCCTCAAAACTACGGATTGTCGGCACGCCGAGCAGCTGTCCATCTTCATTTGTAAATAAATGCGGGTCGGTTATTTGCAAAATGCGGATGGACGCCAAATCGGGGAAATGATATGGCTCTTGCATTAGATTTATCTCTTAAAATTCAAAACTATATGCAAGTCTAGTGATTTTTAATCCGTTGTCAGCAAGCAATTTTCAAAAATGTGCAGTACCCCACATTTTTCTGCCAAATTGAGTTAAATTTACATTAATTTAAGATAATCCGTGAAATCGACCACCGTTTTCCACTGTTCAAGAAGGTGTTTACCTTGCGTCGATTGCTCGGCTTCCGCCAACAAATTCACGGCTTCCGCAAGGCTACAAGCGGTCAGATCCACACAATTTTTTGCAAAAAATTCTACGCAACTGCCCGCTTGTTCCGCCAGCAATTTTAGCAGCAATTGTTGCAAATTCTTTTCACGCAAGCAGCTTGGCACTTGCAAAATCGCCAAGCGGGTTTGCCCCTGCCACTGCTTTGTTTGAAAGGCAAAGCCGATCGCCACCAGATCGTTTTCTAACTGTTGTAACTGTGCGGCTTGCTCTTGATCCAAGCTGATAGAGAGCGGGATCAATAAACTCTGGCTTTCGCCTTGTTGCAGTTGGCGTTGCAATCGTAGCTGTGCCAGTTTTTGCAAGCTGACAAGGGAAAAATCGTCCCCTTGTTTCAATAGCACCGCTTGATTGTGAACAATGGCAAGGGGTTGGCAATGCCCTGAGGGTTGAAGTTCAGCCATTGTAAGTGGTGGATTTTTTTGGGGGGGCTGCACATTGGTTGACGTGTCGATTTGCAAAATATTTGCCGAATCTGACCGCTTGTTGCCTCCGCCCAGCAGCTCGCCATACCATTTCTGCTCACTGTTGCTCACGCTTTCTCGAGCAGACTGCCACGCTCGCTGTCCTCCACCATAGTCATGTGTTGATAGCTTCTTGCCATATTCACTGGCAAAAATATTGCGACCTGACGCCCCAACGTTTGTATCCGCGACATAAGTCGGCACTGGCTCGCCCACTTCATTGGCTAGGGGTAATTTTTCCGTACCTTGCACCGCATTCAGCACCCCTTGATAGATGAAATCGTGCACCAGTCGCCCTTGATGAAAGCGAACTTCGTGCTTGGCGGGATGTACATTCACATCCACATAACTTGGGTCTAGATCCAAAAATAGCACAAACGCAGGATAAGTTTCTTTCGGTAGGCTGTCACCGTAGGCCTGGCGAATGGCATGATTGATGGTTTTATCCCGCATCATCCGCCCATTGACGTAGCTATAACAGAGATCATTTTGCGGACGCACAAAATAAGGCGATCCGACCCAACCATACAAGTGCAAATCACCGTGTTGCCAGTCGATATGCGTGGCACTTTGCATAAAATCTTCACCACAAATCGCCGCTACCCGTTTTTGTTGCTGCTCAATATGTTGATCTGCAACCGCTTTGTAATGGCGAATTTTTTTGTCGTTGTGGGTCAAAATAAAGGTGACATTCGGCTTTGCCAACGCAATGCGACGAAGCACTTCATCAATGTGGGCAAATTCCGTTTTGTCGGTGCGTAAAAATTTACGGCGGGCTGGCGTGTTGAAAAACAGGTTGGCGACTTCAATCGTCGTACCAATAGGGTGCGAAGCAGGCTGAATTTCCACCGCCATCTCTCGCCCTTGGGCATAGGCTTGCCACGCCTCTGTTTGATATTCGGGGCGGGAAGTAAGCGTTAAACGCGAAACCGAGCTGATACTCGCCAACGCCTCACCGCGAAAGCCTAGGCTTAAAATCGACTCCAGATCTTCCAGTGTGGCGATTTTGCTGGTGGCGTGGCGAGCGAGTGCTAACGCCAGATCCTGTTTGCCGATCCCGCAGCCGTTATCACGAATGCGGATCAACTGCGAACCGCCTTTCTCAATATCAACCTGAATCAGCGTCGCCCCCGCATCCAAGCTGTTCTCGACCAACTCTTTGACCACCGAGGCAGGACGCTCCACTACTTCTCCAGCAGCAATTTGGTTAGCAAGTTGTGGCGGTAAAATGTGAATTAACGGCGTTGGCGTGGTCATCAGTGGGGTCTCATTGAATGAAAAATGGCAAAATTTTAGCATAAAGCGGCAATCACAAAAAGAAACTGCCTTATAAACATTAAACGAGAGCGAGAGACCGCTGTCTTTACATTCATGTCATCATTTTGTCATATTTCTTTTTTACACTTTCATACGTGAGATGTTATCCCTCAATAAAACGGAGAAAGCTATGTTAGTTAAATTCAAATTTCCTCTCGCTATTTTAGGCTTTAGTTGTGCCTTATTTTCTATTGCGAAAGCCGAAACTATTACAGGTGCAGGAGCCTCATTTCCTTATCCAATCTATGCTAAATGGGCTGGGCTGTACGAACAAGAAACCGGTAATCGTGTGAATTATCAATCCATTGGTTCAGGAGGAGGGCAGCAACAAATTATCGTTAAAACGATTGATTTTGGGGCTTCCGATGATCCGATGACGGAGAAATCACTCAATCAAAATCAACTATTACAATTCCCCGCAATTATTGGAGGAACAGTTCCTGTTGTGAATATCCCCGAGATAAAATCAGGTGAGCTCAAGCTATCGGGCAAAGTCTTGGCAGATATTTATCTAGGACATATTAAACAGTGGAATGATCCTGCCATTCTTCAATTAAATCCTAATTTATCTCTCCCTGACAAAAATATCCTTGTGATCCGCCGTTCTGATGGATCAGGCACAACCTTTGGATGGACAAATTACTTATCAAAAGTTTCTTCAGAATGGAAAGAAAAGGTAGGTGAAGGGAAATCCGTCAAATGGCCTGTCGGGCAAGGTGGAAAAGGAAATGAAGGGGTTGCGGCTTATGTAAAACAATTAAAGCATTCAATTGGGTATGTCGAATATGCCTATGCAAAACAAAATGGGCTAGCTTGGATTTCTCTTCAGAATGCCTCTGGAAAATTTGTTCAACCTTCAAGTGAAACATTTATGGCTGCTGCCAATAATGCAAAGTGGGATGAAACAGCTGGTATGGGGGTAATACTCACTCATGAAAGCGGTGAAAAGTCTTGGCCAATTACTGCCGCCAGTTTTATTTTAATCCATAAAAATGCAGATAAACCGGAACAGACTAAAAGCGTTTTTGCTTTCTTTGACTGGGCATTTGCTCACGGAAAAAATGCAGCACTTGAATTGGATTATGTGCCAATTCCTGATGATGTCGTGCATAAAATCAAAGAAAAATGGAAAACAGAGATAAAAGATATCTCAGGAAAAACACTGTTCTAAATAGTCTCCATTGGTCTTAAAAAAGCTTGCTTTCTTGTTCAAGGAAGAAAGCAAGCGGTCAGATTGTAGTGAAATTTCGCAAATTATGATGAATCAACTTAATAATCAATGTCTCAATCACACTTGGATTGAGTCCCTATTTCATCACATTACCCGACTATGTGCCCTGCTCGTTTTTATGATGTTAGCGGCTATTTTGATTTCATTGATTATCGGTAGTTGGGATTCTATTCAAAAATTTAGTTTTGATTTTTTATGGAGAAATGAGTGGGACCCAGTCCACAATGAGTATGGTGCGTTAGTCCCGATTATCGGTACTTTAATTTCTGCGGGTATTGCATTGTTGATTGCAGTGCCCATTTCATTTGGCATAGCTACCTTTCTCACGGAACTCTCACCAGAATGGCTGAAGCGCCCCATCGGTACCGCCATTGAAATGTTAGCGGCAGTACCTTCGATTATTTATGGAATGTGGGGCTTATTTGTTTTTGTGCCATTATTTCAAGAATATATTCAACCATCATTAATTGAATGGTTTGGCAATGTACCCGTATTGAGTCTACTCTTCTCTGGTGCTCCTTTTGGTATTGGATTATTCAGTGCAGGGCTTGTCCTTGCAATCATGATCATTCCGTTTATTGCTTCTGTTATGCGAGATGTGTTTAGTATTGTACCCACACTTCTTAAAGAATCCGCTTATGGGCTAGGTTCAACGACTTGGGAAGTGATTTGGAAAGTCGTTCTTCCTTATACCAAAACAGGCATCATTGGTAGTGTCATGCTTGGGTTAGGAAGGGCTCTAGGCGAAACAATGGCTGTCACGTTTATCATTGGCAATGCATTCCAGCTTCCTGATTCTATCTTCTCCCCATCAACCTCTATCGCATCAGCCATTGCCAATGAATTCAATGAGGCAGGAGGATTACAAAGGTCAGCGTTAATGGAACTTGGATTAATTCTATTTTTAATGACAACTTTCGTGCTAACTGCTTCTAGATTGCTCATTTTACGCACAGCCAAGAAACAAGGAGCGAAATAATGGAGCAACGTCACAATCGCCTATTTTATTGGAGAAAATGCCGTAATAAAACTATGTTAGGGCTGGCTTATCTTGCCGTCATTTTCGGGCTTTTCTGGCTGGTTTGGATTCTTTCAACTTTAGCATTAAAAGGGATTCCTGCCCTTTCACTTGAAGTGTTCATACAAAGTACCCCTGCCCCTAATGAACCAGGAGGATTACTTAATGCCATTATAGGCTCACTTTTAATTGTTAGCATTGCCACTTTAATTGCGACCCCTATTGGTATTCTGGCGGGTACTTATCTAAGTGAATATGGACGACATTCGTCGCTTGCCAAGGTCACTCGCTTTTTGAATGATGTGCTATTGTCTGCACCATCTATCATTATTGGACTTTTTGTCTATGCCATTTATGTTGCACAAGTAAAACACTATTCGGGTTGGGCTGGATCTATTTCTCTCGCGATTTTAACGATCCCGGTTATAGTACGCACAACAGACAATATGCTTAATCTCATTCCGAACAACTTACGTGAAGCCGCTGCCGCCTTAGGCTGCCCACAATGGCGAATCATTACAATGATCTGCTATCGTGCCGCCCGATCAGGGATTCTCACGGGGATTTTGCTTGCTGTTGCTCGAATTTCTGGTGAGACAGCACCACTACTCTTTACTGCTTTATCCAATCAGTTTATGTCTTGGGATATGAATGCACCAATCGCAAATTTACCTGTCGTGATTTACCAATATGCCGCAAGTCCCTTTAGTGACTGGAATAGCCTAGCTTGGGCAGGAGCGACATTAATTACGTTATTTGTTCTCACGTTAAATATTGTAAGCCGATTGTTTATTAAAAATAGGAATTAATAATGACCACTTTCACAAATATTGATGAAAAAATCGCTATTAAACAGCTTAATTTCTACTATGGCGATTTTCACGCATTAAAAAACATCAATCTTTCCATTGCAAAAAATAAAGTGACTGCCTTTATTGGCCCTTCTGGCTGTGGAAAATCAACATTACTTCGCACGCTCAACCGCATGTTTGAATTGTATCCAAACCAACATGCAACAGGGGAAATTTTGCTTGATGGGAAAGATTTACTCACATCCGAAACCGATATTGCTATCATTCGATCAAAAGTCGGAATGGTTTTCCAAAAACCGACACCGTTTCCCATGTCCATTTACGACAACGTTGCCTTTGGCATCCGCTTATTTGAAAAATTACCTAAATCCGAACTCAATGACCGTGTTGAGTGGGCATTAACCAAGGCTGCGTTATGGAATGAAGTCAAACACAAACTACATCAAAACGGTGATAGTTTATCAGGCGGGCAACAACAACGTTTGTGTATTGCTCGTGGCATTGCAGTGAAACCCGAAGTACTTTTACTCGATGAACCTTGTTCTGCACTTGATCCCATTTCTACTATGAAAATTGAAGAACTTATCAACGAACTAAAACACGATTACACTGTTGCTATTGTGACACATAACATGCAGCAAGCCTCTCGCTGTTCAGACTATACCGCCTATATGTATCTTGGTGAGCTAGTAGAATTTGGTGATACCTCACAAATTTTTGATAAACCAAAGTATCAACAAACGGAAGATTACATCAAAGGCAGAATGGGATAATGTTCAAATTGACTAAAACTCAGCCTATTCTGCTAAAATACTCGCCTGAGAACTTAGCCCTCTTTCTAACCAAGGCAGGGAGTACCTGCCTTCAATTCATCACCATACAAGCGGTCAGTTCCGAACAATATTTTGCAATTCAAGGGGGCTAAAATGCCTAAAAAAATTTTAGTAGTTGAAGATGAACATGCCATTCGTGAAATGATTTCTTTTTATCTAAATCATCAAAACTACACCATCCTTGAAGCAGAAGATTATTTAAGTGCCATCAAAAAGTTACAAGAAGAACCCCAACTTATTTTAGTAGATTGGATGCTACCTGGACGCTCAGGAATTCATCTGATTGACTATCTGAAAAAACACGAGCAGCTCTCTAAAATTCCAATTATTATGCTCACCGCACGCAGCACGGAAGCTGATTGCATTACTTGTCTTAATGCAGGGGCTGATGATTACATTACGAAACCCTTCTCACCCAAAATTTTATTAGCCCGAATTGAAGCTTTGTGGCGTAGAAGCTACGAATTGCCAAGTCATTTGATCAATATTGATAATTTAGTCATCGATACACAAGCTCAACGAGTTCTCGCGGATGGAAAAGACATTGAATTAAGTCACACTGAGTACAAACTATTGCTCTTTTTTATGACTCATCCCGAAAAAGTCTATACTCGTGAGCAGTTACTTAATGCCATTTGGGGCGATGACATTTATGTAGAAGATCGTACCGTCGATTCCACGATTCGCCGCTTACGAAAAAGCTTAGAACCATTTAATTTCAATCGCTATATTCAAACCGTTCGTGGCTCAGGCTACCGCTTTTCGACTCATTTTCAGGACGAATGATGAAACTCAATCTTTCTCTTAAACACCTTATGATTGAGCTACTGCTTGCAGCGAGTAGTGCTTTTCTGTTTAGCCTGTTTGCCCAAAATTTTTTATTTTGGTTTACCATTAATTTAGTGTTATTACTGATTTGGCACCATCACAATGAATTTAGCTTATTGCAAATCATCAACCCAAACCGCCCGCTTGCAAAAACAAAGATTTCCCGTGGTATTGAACATTTATCACAAACTGCAGCCTATCACCAAGCTCGCTCCCGCCGAGAAAAAATTCAAACCCTACGCTTACTTTCTAAACTCAATCGTAATATTCAATACCTACCAGATGCCATCATTATCTGTGAAAACAATGGTGATATTTCATGGTGTAATCAGGCTGCCCAACAGCTTTTTGAATTTTTTTGGGATAAAAATACACAAAAAAACGCACTTAATGTGATCTTTTACCCCGAATTCAAACACTATTTTCAGCAAAACCGCCATAAACGCCCTCTCGTGTTACTTACTCACCATAAACACTACATTGAGCTTAATTTAACCCGCTATGACAGCAATGCAATGATGCTTATTGCCAGGGACGTTACCACATTTGTCAGATTATTACATAGCAGGCAAACTTTTTTAGCCAATATCAATCACGAACTTCGTACCCCCCTGACTGTATTACAAGGCTATTTAGAAATGCTAGAGACGGATAACCAAAATCCACAATTGCAACATAAAGCCATTGTCGCGATGAAAGCCCAAAGTGAACGAATGGCAAATTTGCTAAAACAATTAGGGGAGTTAGCTAAAATTGAAGGATCAAATAACGCAGAGCATCACGCTGTCAATGTTTCAGAACTCATTCTTTCTCTTCAAAAAAATACAGAAATTCTTCAACAGCAACAACGAATCACATTCGACATTGAGCCCGATATTCAAATTCTAGGAGACGAAGGACAAATCCAAAGTGCAATTTCCAATTTAATTTACAATGCCATTCGTCATGCGGGAGAAGAAGCCACTATTCATATTAGCTGGCGATATTCTGAACAAGGTGCTCATTTTTCTATTTGCGATAACGGTATTGGTATCGACATAAAACATCTCGCTCATCTAACTGAACGATTCTATCGAGTGGATGAATCACGTAATAATCAAACTGGTGGCAGTGGCTTAGGTCTTGCGATTGTCAAACACGCTCTTGAACAACATCAAAGCCAATTAAATATTCATAGCGAGATCGGAAAAGGTAGTCAATTTTCATTCATAATCAAACCTGAACTACTTATTAAATCATAAACAAGCGGTCAGTTTCGGGAAAAATTTTGCAAATTTTGCTACACTCTCGACATTGATTTTAGGAGCTTTTATGACGATGTTAGAACTGGCGAAACACGCCAAGCAAGCCAGCGTGGAGCTGGCACAATTCGGCAATGTGCAGAAAAATCAGGCATTGTTGGCGATTACCGAGAGCCTTGAGCAACGCACCGCCGACATCTTAGCGGTGAATGCCAAAGATATTGAATTTGCCCAAAGCCAAGGGATTTCAGCGGCGATTATCGACCGCTTGTTGCTCACGCCCGAACGCATTCAGGCGATCGCCAACGATGTACGAAATGTGGCGAAACTTGCCGATCCTGTCGGGCAAGTGATCGACGGTGGCGTGCTGGATAGCGGGTTGAAAATCGAACGCCAACGAGTGCCGCTTGGTGTGGTGCTGACCATTTATGAAGCCCGCCCGAATGTGACTATTGACGTGGCATCACTCTGCTTAAAAACGGGCAATGCGGTGATTTTACGAGGCGGGAAAGAAACCAAATTCACTAACGCCATTTTGGTTGAAGTAGTGCAGCAAGCCTTGGAAAAAGCGGGTTTACCGAAATTAGCAGTGCAAGCAGTCACGGATCCTGACCGTGCATTACTGCTCGAATTACTCAAATTAGACCGCTACATTGATATGCTTATTCCTCGTGGGGGGGCGGGTTTGCATCAGTTCTGCAAAGAAAATTCGACCATTCCCGTGATTGTCGGTGGTATCGGCGTGTGCCATTTGTATGTGGAAGCCACGGCAGATGTAGAGCGTTCTCTTGATGTCATCGCCAACGCCAAAACCCAACGCCCAAGCACCTGCAACACCCTTGAAACCTTGTTGGTTGATCGCCCAATCGCCGCAGAATTTTTGCCGAAATTAGCTACTCGTTTAGCGGAATTAGGCGTGACGGTTCACAGCGATGATTTCCCTGCTGAATTGCAAAATCTCGTCAAAATCCAACCGCTTGTTGAAGACGAACTTCGCCAAGAATGGCTTTCACTCGATTTGAACGTCATGGTGGTGGACGGCATTGCCCATGCTATTTCACACATTCGCACTTACGGCAGCCAGCATTCCGAAGGCATTCTCACCAGCAATTACACTTTAGCTCGCCAGTTCGTGCAGCAAGTGGATGCGGCGGCGGTTTACATCAACGCCAGTACTCGTTTTACCGATGGAGCACAGTTCGGTTTAGGGGCGGAAGTTGCCGTCAGCACCCAAAAACTCCACGCCCGAGGCCCTATGGGATTGGAAGCATTAACCACCTACAAATGGGTGTGTGAAGGGGATTATTTAAGTCGTCGATAGACAAAAAAGCCTGCAAACTGCAGGCTTTTTTCGTTTACAAGCGGTCAGTTATTCACAACATTTTGCAAATTAAAATGGCTCGGTCTTGTGTTAAAATATGTCCACTATTTTTTATTGATGAATACGCATGAACAATCTTCTTTTCTTTTTCAAGCTGCTTTTCTTTCGCTTTCAGCAAAACAAAATTGGGATTTATTCAGGTTATCTCACTTACAGTACCTTGTTAGCCATGGTGCCTCTGATTATGGTGGTCTTTTCCATTTTCACCTTAATGCCCATTTTCCAAGAGGCAAGCAATATGCTAAAAGAATTGGTATATGACAATTTCGCCCCCAGTGCGAGTGATTTAGTGGCACAATATCTCGATCTTTTTGTCGAAAATTCCAAAAAAATGGGGCTGATTAGTATTTTAGGCTTGGTGGTTGTGGCGGTGATGCTCATTTCGAGTATTGATAATGCCCTCAATGAGATTTGGCATAACACCAAAGTTCGACCAATTGTGCTGTCCTTTGTTATCTATCTGTTCGTCTTGATCTTCGGACCAATTCTTGCAGGTGCAAGTATTGCAATCAGCTCCTACATTCTCTCTTTTAAACTCTTTGATACGAACGGAGTGATTCCTTTTAGCCATCACCTGTTGAGCCTAATGCCCTTTTTCTTGACTTGGCTGATGTTCAGTTTGGTTTACACTATTGTGCCAAACACCAAAGTGAAATTTAAACACTCAGCAATTGGCGCCTTAATTGCGGGATTATTTTTCACACTCGGTAAGGAAATTTTTGTGTGGTACATCACTACTTTTCCATCTTATCAAGCTATTTACGGCGTGTTGGCGACCATTCCAATTATGATTGTCTGGATCCACTTGAGCTGGAAAGTTGTGCTATTGGGTGGGCAAATTGCCTCTGTGTTAAAAGATATGGAATTGATTGAAATGGGGCAACTCGCGAATCCATTAGCTAAGGAAAACACATGATTGGCTTAATTCAACGAGTAAAATGGGCAAAAGTAGAAGTGGATGATCAAATCGTGGGTGAAATTCGCTCAGGATTGGTCGTCTTACTTGGCGTTGAACAGGGTGATGATCAAGCCAAAGCGGATAAATTGCTCGAAAAAGTACTGAATTATCGGATTTTTGCGGATGAAAATGGCAAGATGAATTTGAATGTGCAGCAAGCAGGCGGCAGTTTGTTAGTGGTTTCGCAATTTACCCTTGCCGCCGACACGCAAAAAGGATTACGCCCGAGTTTCTCTCGAGGGGCAAACCCTACTGATGCGGAGCGGCTTTACGACTATTTTCATCAGCAAGCCGCCCAAAAAATTCAAACCGCAACAGGGCAATTTGCCGCTGATATGCAAGTAAGCCTACAAAATGATGGGCCTGTCACCTTTTGGTTGCAAGTTTAATTTCTAAGACAATGATGCAACGTGCCTTTTTCAACCAAATTGAACAGCATTTCCCAACACAAACTGACTTTCTGATCGGATTAAGCGGTGGGGTAGATTCGGTGGCGTTGCTGCATCTTTTCTGCCAACTTCGCCAGCACAAGCCGCTCAATTTGCGGGCAATTCATATTCATCACGGTTTAAGCCCAAATGCCGATAGCTGGGCGGCATTCTGCCAAACATTGTGCGAACAGTGGCAAATTCCGCTAAGTGTTCAGCAAGTACAAGTTGTTGGCACACAAGGGCTGGAGGCCAACGCACGCCAAGCACGCTACCAAGCCATTCAAGCCCAGATTCAGCCTAATGAAATTTTCTGCACCGCCCACCATTTAGACGACCAAGTCGAAACGTTCTTTTTGGCACTCAAACGGGGAGCTGGATTGAAAGGTCTCTCGGCAATGCAAGCGGTCAGTTTCTGGCAACGTTTTACCATTTTTCGCCCACTATTATCTTTCAGCAAAGCGGAGCTTCTCACTTATGCGACGGTTGAAAAGTTGCCTTGGATTGAAGATGAAAGCAACGCCAATACGCAGTTTGACCGCAACTTCTTGCGAAATGATGTGTTACCACTCCTTAATCAACGCTGGCAGCAATTCAACCCAATGGTTGCCCGAGCCAGCCAACATTGTGCTGAACAGCAACAGCTCATCGAAGAATTACTTGCCGATGAACTCAATCAACGAGCTGATTTCGCCGAACAGAGCCTGAATATTGACGGTTTCGAGCATTTTTCCCTATTGAAACAGCAGCAACTCATTCGCCTGTGGCTTGAGAGATACCAACAACCGATGCCAAGCAAAGCCCTGCTCAAGCAAATCATTCAGCAGCTCATTTTTGCGGAAAAAGATAAAAATCCACAAGTGAAAGTGGGGCAGAAAATGGTGAGAAGGTATCAGCAAAAAATATTTCTTACTGAAGAATCCCCTTTGGACTCCCTTTTTCAAAGGGAAGTCAATATCAAGGATTTCATCGAGCTCCCCCACAACCTTGGAACGCTCATTCGCACGGCAGATAGTTTGATTTGCAAAAAATCTCACGGAACTCACCGCTTGTTGCTCCCTGTGGAACTGCGAAATCAGCCATTAGTCGTCCAATTTACCGCACCGAGCAAAGTCAAATGCTATGGTAAGCCTCATCGGGAAGAGATGAAGAAAATTTGGCAGGCACACAAAATCCCCGTTTGGCAACGCCACTGTACACCGTTGGTGTTTTTTGGCGAGGAGTTAGTCGGAATTTTGGGAGAAGAAAAATGACGACAATCTACCTTATTCGGCACGCAACGCCTGATGTAGGCAACCCTTATTGTGATTACGCCCAAGCAGTTGAATTGCTCAATGAATATAATCAAACGGTAAAACTACGGCTCGAAGAAACTTGCGTAGCTCCGTCATTTGAAGAATTGCCAATTTACAGTTCGCCACTTCCTAGAGCGAAACTTACGGCAGAAACCTTGTTTCCTACTCGGACTATTCTGTTTGACGAGCGGCTGCAAGAGTTCAACTTAACGATCGCACCAATAAAATGGCTCAAATGCCGTTTTCAACATTGGCTGGCAATTTCTCGGCTTTTATGGTTTTTAGGGTTACACCAATGTGGCAACACGCCAAAGCAAGAAAAACAACGCATTGCGGATTTTATGCAACAGAATCTTTTAGAAAGCAGTATTATCGTTGCTCACGGTTTTGTTTTACGAGAAATAAAAAAATCCCTACATAAGCAGGGATTTACCTCTAAAATACTCGCCAAATCGGGCTGTTTTACGGTTGAATGCTTATCCAAATAAGGCTACAAGCGGTCACATCCCGCAAAAATTTTACCCATCAAACGCTTTGAACGATATAGAAAAACAGGCTATAGAAGGCGATAAAACCTAAAATGAGTAGCCCTTTTGCCAAAGCGGGTTGGCTACGATGGATCTTAAATAACATGCCTGAGATCGCTAATAAAACGGCAGGGTAAACCCAAAAAGTGATTGAAAAGAAATCAATTTGGCTTGGGGTGAGATTAGGGCTACTGCTGAATTTTGCCGAGACAAATAAGCCTAATGGCCATAATGCACTTGGTAGGCAGAACAGAGCTAACGCCCAACTGAACGGGGAAAATCCTTGTTTTTGCATATTATCCTCTAGGGTGAAATTGTTGATGGAGCGATTTTAACCGAGCTTTCGCCACTTGGGTATAAATTTGTGTGGTGGAGAGATCGCTATGTCCAAGTAGCATCTGTACCACACGTAGATCCGCCCCGTGATTGACCAAATGAGTAGCAAAAGCATGGCGTAATACGTGGGGGGAGAGCTTGTCACTCGCTATCCCCGTAAGCAATGCGTAATGCTTAATGCGATGCCAAAAGGTCTGGCGGGTCATTTGTTTGCCTAAACGGCTCGGAAAAACGACATCCGATTGGACTTCTCCTAGCAACGCCCGCCGTCCATACTGGAAAAACTCACCGATCCAGTAACTTGCTTCTTCGCCAAGGGGCACAATGCGTTCTTTGTCGCCCTTACCAATCACCCGCAATAAGCCTTGGGTCAAGCTCAAGCTATCAACCGTTAGCGACACCAATTCAGTCACCCGCAGCCCCGTGGCGTATAGCAACTCCAACATGGCTTTATCACGTAATTCAAGCGGATCATTGGTATTCGGGGCATTAAGCAGATCTAATACTTGATCTTCACTTAACGATTTCGGCAAATGAGCGGGCTTGCGTGGCGATTTCAGCGTTTCGCTCGGATCATCACTGCGATAACCTTCTAAGAACAAAAAGCGGAAAAATTTCCGCAAGCAACTCAACATTCTTGCGGAACTAGACGATTTATAGCCCTGTTCTAAACGCTCACCAAGAAAGGTTTGTAAATCTACTGCATCCGCAGTCAAATACGCTTTCGGCTCAGGTAACCAACTAACAAACGCCGCTAAATCCAAACGATATGATTCCACGGTGTTGTCCGACAAATGATGCTCTTGCCAAAGGTTATCCAAAAATTGTTCAAGGGTGGGATCAAGTTGTTTCATATATGCGGCGAAATCGAGAAAATCTTGCAGCTATTATAACGAGACAAGCGGTCAGATCCTTGCAAAATTTTGCAAAAATCTGACCGCTTGCAAGAGGAAAACTAATCTTCTTTACCTAAAATTTGATTGACTTCGCTCTTATAGAGCACCGCTTTGGCACCAAAAACAGCTTGAATGCCACCGCTCACTTGCAATACATCGACTGCACCAATCGCTTTTAAACGTGCCTTGTCCACTTTTGACACATCTTTGACTGCAACACGCAAGCGAGTAATACAAGCATCGACATTTTCAATATTCTCCGCATTCCCCAACGCGGCAATAATGGCATGAGCATTTTCCGTCAGCGATGTCGCTTGTTGCTCAACCACCTCTTCTTGATCATCCGCTCTGCCTGGTGTCATGACATTAAATTTACGAATGAAGAACAGGAACGAGAAGTAATAAAGTGCCGCCCAAGGCAAGCCGACAAGCACGACTCGGATCCAGTTGGTATTTTCGTTACCTTGTAAAATGCCGAATAGCAAGAAATCAATAAAACCGCCCGAGAATGTGTTACCAATAGCGATATTCAATAAATCCGCAATATAGAACGACACCCCATCTAAAAAGGCATGGAAAACATAAAGCCAAGGGGCTACGAACAGGAACATAAATTCAATCGGTTCGGTGATCCCTGTGATAAAGGAAGTCAACGCCGCACCTAAGAACAACCCTCCAATCAAGTTACGTTTTGCCTTTGGTACAGCGTGGTACATCGCCAAGCAAGCCGCTGGTAAGCCGAACATCATGGTATCGAAACGACCAGCAAAGAAACGAGTACCATCAGTGAATAGACCTTGATGATTTGGATCCGCAAGTTGGGCAAAGAAAATTTTCTGAGCCCCTACGATCATTTCGCCATTCACCATTTCAGTGCCGCCCAATTCGGTGTACCAGAACAGCGGGTAAATCATATGATGCAAACCAACTGCTCCGCTTAGCCGCATTAAGAAACCATAGAAGAAAGTGCCTATTTCGCCCATTGCCGCAATACTTTGCCCTGCAGAAACAAGCCAGTTTTGGAAAGTTGGCCAAATCAAGAAGAACACAGCCCCTACAAAAATGGCAGCAAACGCAGTTACAATTGGCACAAAGCGTGAGCCACCGAAGAAACCAAGAATTTGTGGTAGCTGAATGTTGTGGTATTGGTTATGCAACTTGACGGTAATCAGCCCCATCACTAACGAACCAATCACACCCGTATCAATCCCTTTTACTTCTGGGGAGAAAATCGAGATCAAAGCTGCAATCGTGCCCGTCATAATCAAATAACCAACCACCGCAGCCAATGCGGCTACGCCTTTATCCCGCTTCGCTAAACCGATTCCAAGTCCAACGCAAAGTAAAAGAGCTAAATTAGCAAACACCACACTGCCTGCCGCAGACATGATTTGGAAAATACCTTGTAGAGCAGGGTTATCTAAGATTGGGTAGGCTTGCACAGTTGCCTTATTCGACAAGGCCCCACCAATTCCAAGCAACAAACCTGCTGCAGGCAGAATGGCAATCGGCAACATAAAGGCTTTACCGACTTGTTGAAGTTGTTTAAACATAATACTCTCCTAAGCAGTGAAACTTAGTCAGAGCATAACGGATTAGAGCAATAAATAGTGTGATGTGGATCGCAAAATGCAAAACAAGCGGTCAGATCAGCAAAAATTTTTGCAAAAGATCTTAAGAATCTTACTACTTTTAATAAATGAAAATAGATAGGAAGGAATGGCAGGGGCGGAGAGGCTCGAACTCCCAACACCCGGTTTTGGAGACCGGTGCTCTACCAATTGAACTACGCCCCTAAAGAGAAAGCGAGATTGAACTCGCTAAATAAGTGGCGGAACGGACGGGACTCGAACCCGCGACCCCCTGCGTGACAGGCAGGTATTCTAACCAGCTGAACTACCGCTCCGCAAATTTGGGAAAATTAACAGTGCCCTACTCTCACATGGGGAAGCCCCACACTACCATCGGCGTTACAGCATTTCACTTCTGAGTTCGGAATGGAGTCAGGTGGTGCTACTGCACTCTAGCTGTTAATCAAATTCTTTTATTAAGTTAGTTCACTACTAATAATGAACTAAGTTAATAAAACCCTGATGGTGCCCTACTCTCACATGGGGAAACCCCACACTACCATCGGCGTCACTGCGTTTCACTTCTGAGTTCGGAATGGAATCAGGTGGGACCACAGCACTATGGCCATCAGGAAAATCCTGTTGTTGTCTTTGTTCGTCTTTATTTTTTCGTTCTCTATTCTTGGCTTCTTACGTCGCCTTTAATCTGAAACAAGCTGTCTGTTTGATTTTCTTTCACTTCGCTCTCGCTTTGTCTTTTCGTTTAGCTTTCTTCTCAACCGCTTTTGGCTTCTTTCTTCTTTCCAAAAACGCTTGAGGTTGTATGGTTAAGCCTCTCGGGCAATTAGTATGGGTTAGCTCAACGTCTCGCAACGCTTACACACCCCACCTATCTACGTCGTAGTCTACAACAACCCTTACTGACTTAATGTCAGGGATGACTCATCTTGAGGCAAGTTTCGTGCTTAGATGCTTTCAGCACTTATCTCTTCCGCATTTAGCTACCCAGCAGTGCCTCTGGCGAGACAACTGGAACACCAGTGATGCGTCCACTCCGGTCCTCTCGTACTAGGAGCAGCCCCTCTCAATCATCCAACGCCCACGGCAGATAGGGACCGAACTGTCTCACGACGTTCTAAACCCAGCTCGCGTACCACTTTAAATGGCGAACAGCCATACCCTTGGGACCTACTTCAGCCCCAGGATGTGATGAGCCGACATCGAGGTGCCAAACACCGCCGTCGATATGAACTCTTGGGCGGTATCAGCCTGTTATCCCCGGAGTACCTTTTATCCGTTGAGCGATGGCCCTTCCATTCAGAACCACCGGATCACTATGACCTGCTTTCGCACCTGCTCGACTTGTCTGTCTCGCAGTTAAGCTTGCTTCTACCATTGCACTAACCTGACGATGTCCGACCGTCATTAGCAAACCTTCGTGCTCCTCCGTTACGCTTTGGGAGGAGACCGCCCCAGTCAAACTACCCACCAGACACTGTCCGAACACCTGTACTTGGTGTTTCGTTAGAACATCAAACGTTAAAGGGTGGTATTTCAAGGACGCCTCCACAAGAACTAGCGTTCCTGCTTCATAGGCTCCCACCTATCCTACACATCAAAATTCAATGTTCAGTGTCAAGCTATAGTAAAGGTTCACGGGGTCTTTCCGTCTAGCCGCGGGTACACCGCATCTTCACGGCGATTTCAATTTCACTGAGTCTCGGGTGGAGACAGCCTGGCCATCATTATGCCATTCGTGCAGGTCGGAACTTACCCGACAAGGAATTTCGCTACCTTAGGACCGTTATAGTTACGGCCGCCGTTTACTGGGGCTTCGATCAGGAGCTTCTCTTTCGATAACACCATCAATTAACCTTCCAGCACCGGGCAGGCATCACACCCTATACGTCCACTTTCGTGTTTGCAGAGTGCTGTGTTTTTAATAAACAGTTGCAGCCAGCTGGTATCTTCGACTGGTTCAGCCTTCGGAGGTAAACTCCTACAACCTACGCCAGCGCACCTTCTCCCGAAGTTACGGTGCTATTTTGCCTAGTTCCTTCACCCGAGTTCTCTCAAGCGCCTGAGTATTCTCTACCTGACCACCTGTGTCGGTTTTCAGTACGGTTTAGTTATATCTGAAGCTTAGTGGCTTTTCCTGGAAGCGTGGTATCAGTAACTTCATTCCCTTAGGAACTCGTCATCACTTCTCGTTGTTTAAATTGGGTAAGCGGATTTGCCTACCTACCCCAACTACCGGCTTAAACAGACATCCAACAGTCTGCTTACCTAACCTTCTCCGTCCCCACATCGCAATATAACCAAGTACGGGAATATTAACCCGTTTCCCATCGACTACGCTTTTCAGCCTCGCCTTAGGGGCCGACTCACCCTGCCCCGATTAACGTTGGACAGGAACCCTTGGTCTTCCGGCGAACGAGTTTTTCACTCGTTTTATCGTTACTTATGTCAGCATTCGCACTTGTGATACGTCCAGCAAACCTCTCGATTCACCTTCATCCGCTTACACAACGCTCCCCTACCCAACAGATTTGACTCTGATGCCGCAGCTTCGGTGCTATATTTGAGCCCCGTTACATCTTCCGCGCAGGCCGACTCGACTAGTGAGCTATTACGCTTTCTTTAAATGATGGCTGCTTCTAAGCCAACATCCTAGCTGTCTAAGCCTTCCCACTTCGTTTCCCACTTAATATAGACTTTGGGACCTTAGCTGGCGGTCTGGGTTGTTTCCCTCTCCACGATGAACGTTAGCACCCACCGTGTGTCTCCTATGCATTACTCTTCGGTATTCGCAGTTTGCATCGGGTTGGTAATCCGGGATGGACCCCTAGCCGAAACAGTGCTCTACCCCCGAAGGTATTCACATAAGGCTCTACCTAAATAGATTTCGGGGAGAACCAGCTATCTCCCGGTTTGATTGGCCTTTCACCCCCAGCCACAAGTCATCCGCTAATTTTTCAACATTAGTCGGTTCGGTCCTCCAGTTAGTGTTACCCAACCTTCAACCTGCCCATGGCTAGATCACCGGGTTTCGGGTCTATACCTTGCAACTAGACGCCCAGTTAAGACTCGGTTTCCCTACGGCTCCCCTATTCGGTTAACCTTGCTACAAAATATAAGTCGCTGACCCATTATACAAAAGGTACGCAGTCACCAAACAAGTTGGCTCCCACTGCTTGTACGTACACGGTTTCAGGTTCTATTTCACTCCCCTCACCGGGGTTCTTTTCGCCTTTCCTTCACAGTACTGGTTCACTATCGGTCAATCAGGAGTATTTAGCCTTGGAGGATGGTCCCCCCATCTTCAGACAGGATATCACGTGTCCCGCCTTACTTATTTTCAGCTTAGTTCCACACAAGGCTTTTAAAGTACGGGATTATCACCCTCTTTGATTGAGTTTCCCAACTCATTCCTCTAAGTCTTGTGCTATAACTGAATGGCTCCTTCGCGTTCGCTCGCCGCTACTAACGAAATCTCGGTTGATTTCTTTTCCTCGGGGTACTTAGATGTTTCAGTTCTCCCGGTTTGCCTTATTTACCTATGGATTCAGTAAATAATGATAAGCTCTTCGCTTATCGGGTTTCCCCATTCGGACATCTTGGATTAAACGCCTCTTATCGACTCATCCAAGCTTTTCGCAGATTAGCACGTCCTTCATCGCCTCTGATTGCCTAGGCATCCACCGTGTACGCTTAGTCACTTAACCATACAACCTCAAACATTTTTAGATAATATTGTTATTAAACAATCATCAAAATATTTAAAGCTGATAATCAAAAACTACTACTTGTGTGCTTTTGTTCACACAAGATTTTTACTACTCAGACTTTCTTTCGAAAATCTCTCAGTTTTTCAGCTTGTTTCCTATTTTTTAAAGAACATTAGACATTCACTTTGTCTTCCGACAAAAAACATCTTTAAATGGCGTCCCCACGGGGATTCGAACCCCGGTTACCGCCGTGAAAGGGCGATGTCCTAGGCCTCTAGACGATGGGGACAGCATTTAAAGATGCTTTCCTGCCATTTGCAAAACATTTCGCGGAACTGGCCGCTTGTCTTGCCTATGTTTCAACTTTCTATCAAACAATCTGTGTGAGCGCTTATTGTGTCATTTCTACTTCGGTAAGGAGGTGATCCAACCGCAGGTTCCCCTACGGTTACCTTGTTACGACTTCACCCCAGTCATGAATCATACCGTGGTAAACGCCCCCCTTGCGGTTAAGCTATCTACTTCTGGTACAACCCACTCCCATGGTGTGACGGGCGGTGTGTACAAGGCCCGGGAACGTATTCACCGCAACATTCTGATTTGCGATTACTAGCGATTCCGACTTCATGGAGTCGAGTTGCAGACTCCAATCCGGACTTAGATGCACTTTGTGAGATTTGCTCCATGTCGCCATTTTGCTTCCCTCTGTATGCACCATTGTAGCACGTGTGTAGCCCTACTCGTAAGGGCCATGATGACTTGACGTCATCCCCACCTTCCTCCAGTTTATCACTGGCAGTCTCCTTTGAGTTCCCGACCTAATCGCTGGCAACAAAGGATAAGGGTTGCGCTCGTTGCGGGACTTAACCCAACATTTCACAACACGAGCTGACGACAGCCATGCAGCACCTGTCTCATGGTTCCCGAAGGCACATTCACATCTCTGCGAACTTCCATGGATGTCAAGAGTAGGTAAGGTTCTTCGCGTTGCATCGAATTAAACCACATGCTCCACCGCTTGTGCGGGCCCCCGTCAATTCATTTGAGTTTTAACCTTGCGGCCGTACTCCCCAGGCGGTCGATTTATCACGTTAGCTTCGGGCACCAGAGTTAAACCCCAATCCCCAAATCGACATCGTTTACAGCGTGGACTACCAGGGTATCTAATCCTGTTTGCTCCCCACGCTTTCGCACATGAGCGTCAGTATATTCCCAAGGGGCTGCCTTCGCCTTCGGTATTCCTCCACATCTCTACGCATTTCACCGCTACACGTGGAATTCTACCCCTCCCTAAAATACTCTAGATTGCCAGTCTGAAATGCAATTCCCAGGTTAAGCCCGGGGCTTTCACATCTCACTTAACAATCCGCCTGCGTGCCCTTTACGCCCAGTCATTCCGATTAACGCTCGCACCCTCCGTATTACCGCGGCTGCTGGCACGGAGTTAGCCGGTGCTTCTTCTGTGGATAACGTCAATTACCAACTCTATTAAAGTTGATACCTTCCTCACCACCGAAAGAACTTTACAACCCGAAGGCCTTCTTCATTCACGCGGCATGGCTGCATCAGGGTTCCCCCCATTGTGCAATATTCCCCACTGCTGCCTCCCGTAGGAGTCTGGACCGTGTCTCAGTTCCAGTGTGGCTGGTCATCCTCTCAGACCAGCTAGAGATCGCGGGCTTGGTAGGCCTTTACCCCACCAACTACCTAATCCCACTTGGGCTCATCTTATGGCAACTGGCCCGTAGGTCCCAGTCTTTAATCTCTCGATATTACGCGGTATTAGCTACAGTTTCCCGTAGTTATCCCCCTCCATAAGCCAGATTCCCAAGCATTACTCACCCGTCCGCCACTCGTCAGCAAGAAAGCAAGCTTTCTCCTGCTACCGTTCGACTTGCATGTGTTAAGCCTGCCGCCAGCGTTCAATCTGAGCCATGATCAAACTCTTCAATTCAAAAAGTTTAATCGCTCAATAAATACTGACTATAAAAAAATCAATAATATTCATTATGAATTTCAAGTTAAGCACTTATTAAGACTTCAAAATTAAATAATATTTCACTTCAAAATCACATCAACAAGTGCCCACACAGATTGTCTGATTCATTATTAAAGAGCAAAAAACAACGACGCACCGTAATAACCTAATCCGTTCACAACAGTGCGTCGTTGTGTGGTGCGCATTATAGAGAAATCCGAAACCAATGCAAGTAAAAAATTTAAAAAAATTAAAAAAAATAGGCTTTCGATGAAAAACAACGCAAAATGAACACATTCTCATCAGCAAGCGGTCACTTTATCGCAATCTTTTGCAAATCCAAAATAGTCAAATGTTCAAATCCCCAAGCTTGCATCATTTTTTCTCGTTGGTTAAAACCGTTCATCGTTGCAGTGCAATAGGCTTGATTATGTAACCTGTCTGGTTTTTCAATAAGTTCTGTGTTTTCCAATAAGGTTTTAACCCGTTTCGCAATGCCATTGCCTGGATCAATAAAGTATTTTACATTCGGTAGCAGTTGCTGCAATTCGTCTTTGACTAACGGGAAATGAGTGCAGCCGAGAATGACGGTATCGATCATTGGATGGGTTTGCCAGTCGGCAACAACTTTTTGTAGCCGTTGCATATCCACTTTGCCTGTTTGTTGTTTTTCTTCGACAATTTCAACTAGATCTGTTGTACCAATTTTTTCAACAATACAGTCGCTGGCGTAACGTTGGATGAGATCATCAACATAGGGGCGGTTTACCGTGCCTTTGGTGGCAAGTAAGCCGATGGTTTTGGTTTGTGAAATTTCCGCCGCAGGTTTAATCGCAGGCACCGTGCCAACAATATGAAAGGGAAAACTTGCTCTCAATGCCGGTAAAACCACGGTACTCGCCGTATTGCAAGCAACCACGACCATATCAAGCGGGTAGATTTCCGCAATTTTTTGCACAATTTTGGTCGCTCGCTCAATCAATACTTGTTCCGTTTTTTCAGAATATGGGAAATAGGCATTATCGAAGCAATATAAATAATGGGCATTCGGCAAACTTTGACGAATCGCATTGTAAATCGTCAACCCTCCCATGCCTGAGTCATAGAGTAAAATTGTTGGTTGCATAAAATGGATAAAAAACAGAAGGTTGGTTAAATGCTACTCCGTAATAACGAGTGATTCAAGCATTGCCAAATAATCGTTTCCCAAAGAAAAAAAGAATCAGCCCAATAGCAATGACAAACAATCCAACGCCTTGCCAGAGATGAATTGGACGAACTTGCATACCAAATAAGCCCAAATAATCAATCAAGGTCGCCATAATTAGCTGCCCGATGATAATAAAAAACAGCATCTGTGTAATGCCCATTTTGGGTGCCAATAAAATACTTGTAAAAACGAGCGTTGCTCCTAATACACCGCCTAACCACTTCCACCACGTTTGAGTCGGTAGATTTTGCCAGGCCGTCGATAAATCCGCTCGCCACAAACAAAGCAGCAGTAACACTATCGTACCAATGGCGAATGAAATCATCGCTGCGACAAGAGGTTGGCCTGCCAGCCCTTGGGCTAACTGGCTGTTAATAGCGGCTTGACTTGCAACCGCTGCTCCAGCAAGCAAGGCAATAAGTAGATAAAAGATCAAGGTATTCTCCTATTCGACTGAAGGAAATTTAAATGGCTTTAGAAAAAGTTCTTTAATTTCAAGTGGGTAGTCATCTATTGTGAGTAAGGAACGTCTTGCATACAAACCTGTCTGTGGATCTTGCCACCATGACAAAGCTAAACGCCTTGGCTGTTGCTGAAAGAGCCACAAACCAATTGGCTGCTCACCCAACGTCAATACGGCTTGAGCTACTTTATCAACTGTATGTTTTGGCAAGCGTGTTTGAGCAAAAATCCAGGGATCATCATCCCCTTTTAAGATGACTTCACGTATCCAAGCGGTTGAATCAACTCGCCATTCTAACTCTTTCCACTCAGAACTAACCGCTTGCCAACCTTGCAGGGTAATCTCAACGGTCAATTTCTGGCATATTTGTTGCAATTTCTGGGTCAATGAATCCGTATGTTGTAACCATTTGCAAATATTGGGGGGCAACTGACCGCTTGCTTCAGGTTGCTCGGGCTTTGCTAATATATTTCGGTATAATAATAACTGTGATTCGTTACGCATTTCTTGCTCATCACCTTATAATGCATTGATTGGAAAACCAAGCTGCTTGGCTAATCTCAGGATTGCCTCTACATTCTCTTTGCGACAAACAAATAACCCCTCACCATCAAAAAACTCAGTATCAATACTTAATAACGTGAAATCAGATTCTTGTTGTAGCTTTTCGGCAATGTCACTCAGTTGTCGAGATTGTTCCTCATCTAATGAGAAATTTTGCCCAATGAGCGCAGCAATATAATCTGCAATCGCCTCATAATCCAACTCCCAATACGCAAAATAGCTGTAGTCTTCAAGGAGAAAACGGTAATATAAGAATGAGCGACTGGGCTCACCGTAAAATCCCTCTTCTTTTAATTGACGGATAAACTGTTCAGGATCGTGTTGAATTAAATAATATTGCGTTTTAAAACTTTCTCGATCATCAATCCCCGCCAACGTAATAAATTCCTCAAGGCGATGCTCATCATTGGCAACCAGATCAACAGGGTCTAGATAGAGACTTTGATGTACTTCGATTACGGATTGCTCAAATAATTCCCAATATCTCTTCTCGATATCCCCTTGTTCTTCAGCTGAAATTTGCCGAGAACGCTTTAACTGGAGAAATAAATTACCTGTGGTTGGTGTCGTTAGAAAAACTTTAAACTGTTGCTGCTCATCACCATCAATATAAGGAGCACAAATAAAGACCATTGTTTCTTGCCTTAAAAATTGCTGGTGTTCTTTCAGAAATGGGGCAATTGTGCATTCAATCACCATAAATGTGTAGTTATTATCGTCAGTAAACTGGTCTTTATCTAATAAAGCAATATTCGCTTTTTGCATAAAATCAGCAAGTGCATCGTGGCATTCAACATAGCCCGCTTGTTTTAAGCAGTCATTCACTTCTTCTTGTTCTTCTTCGGTGAAATTCATGAAATCCTGCGGGTAGTAGTAATAATCCACCAAAATATCGCTTTTGAACTGCTTAGTTGGAATTTCCACATGCATTTCGTTTTCGAGATAACCTTCAATTTCAAGCAATATTTGGCGTAGAGTGTGATCCATTTTTTCTCCTACAATCACTAAGCCTGACTATACACCGTTTTTTCATTGAGCCAACGTTTAATCAACTTATCGGCAATGTCGGGATATTTGGCGATAAGCTGTTTGGCGTAATTCTGAACGAGCGGGATCATTTTTCGATCTCGCATTAAGTTGGCAATTTTGAACTCCGCAATTCCCGTTTGTTTGGTGCCAAGCACTTCACCCGGCCCACGAATTTCTAAATCTTTTTCGGCGATCACAAAACCATCTTGACTGTCTCGTAGTACTGCCAAACGTTTTTGCGAAATTTTACCAAGGGGAGGCTTGTACATCAGTACGCAATGAGATGCCGTGGATCCACGCCCAACCCGTCCACGCAACTGATGCAGCTGTGCCAAACCAAGCCGTTCGGAATTTTCAATGATCATCAAACTCGCATTTGGCACATCCACGCCAACCTCGATTACCGTGGTCGCCACTAATAAATCAAGATTACCCGTTTTAAATTCCGCCATAATCGCTTGTTTTTCTTGCGGCTTCATTCTCCCATGCACTAAGCCAATTCGAAGATCAGGCAAAGCTCGCTGTAAATCTTCCGCCATTGCCGCCGCCGCTTGAGCTTCCAGCACTTCACTTTCGTCAATCAAGGTGCAAACCCAATAAGCTTGACGTTTTTCATTTTTACACGCCTGATAAACTCGTTGAACAATTTCATTACGCCGATCTTCTGACACCGCCACGGTAGTAATTGGCGTTCGCCCAGGGGGAAGTTCGTCAATAATTGAAGTATCTAAATCAGCGTAAACGGTCATCGCTAAGGTGCGTGGAATCGGTGTTGCGGTCATAATTAGCTGGTGCGGATAGATATCACCCTTCGCCCCTTTTTCTCGCAAGGTGAGCCGCTGATGAACACCGAACCGGTGCTGCTCGTCAATAATCACTAGGGCTAAATCGGCAAATTCAACTTGATCCTGAAATAGTGCGTGGGTGCCGATAATCATCTGTACTTCGCCGTTTTTAATCGCCTCCAACTGTGCCTTTCGGGCTTTTCCTTTCACTTTGCCCGCCAACCAACCAACTTCGATACCAAACGGTTTGAGCCAATTGGCAAAATTGTTAGCGTGCTGCTCGGCGAGAATTTCGGTTGGTGCCATTAACGCCACTTGCTTGCCGTTATCAATCGCCAATAACGCCGCCAACGCCGCCACTAAGGTTTTGCCCGAGCCGACATCGCCTTGCACCAGCCGCATCATCGGATGTGGTTTGATGAGATCGTTTTCAATATCCAACGTCACCCGCTGTTGTGCCTTAGTTGGCTGAAACGGTAGGCTAGCTAAAAATTGCTGTTTGAGATCGGTTTGATAGCATAGTGGCTCGGCAAAGTGTTGCTGAATGCCTAATCGCACCTGTTGCATCGCCAAATTATGTGCCAATAATTCTTCAAAAATCAGACGCTTTTGTGCTGGATGCTCGCCTTTTTCCAACTGTTCGGGCGAAATACTCGGATCAGGGCGATGCAGCAACTGCAGTGCCTGCTTCAAGCTGTATTTATGTGGATTAAATTCATCAGGCAGCAGTTCAGCGACTTGTACTTTAGCTAACAACGCCAAGGCTTGTTCAGTCAATTTACGGAGTGAAGCTTGCTTCAATCCTTCGGTGGTGGAGTAAATCGGCGTAAGGGTTTCCGCCAACACAAGCGGTTCATTTCCCCGAATAATTTGATATTCAGGGTGATGAATTTCCGCCATATAATGCCCCCGTTTGACCTCACCAAACGCCTTGACTCGCACACCCGCTGCCAAGCTATTTTTCATTCCCGCATTGAAATTGAAAAATTTCAGGGTGATTTTGCTGGTGCCATCGGAAAGGGTGGTACTTAAAATCGGACGTTTGCCGAACTGCACTTCGGTTAGCTGCACAATGCCTTCGATGGTGGCGTAACTTTCTGGACGAAGATCGATAATCGGCGTGATCCGAGTGCGATCTTCATATCGCATCGGCAAATGAAACAGCAGATCTTGCACATTATTGATGCCGATCCTGCTCAGCTTTTCCGAAATCGCCGCCCCCACGCCCGATAACGCCGTCAGCGGAACACCGTCTAAAAGTTGTTGGCTCATTGGTAAAAAAATACGAAGAAAAAGACCGCGTGATTGTATAAAAGAACAAAGGGTGCCGCAATGACACCCTTTGACTTCATGCTGTATTTGCAAAATATTGAGTGAAACTAACCGCTTGCATCACAACAAGCGGTCAGTTCCTTGCCATTTTTTGCAAATCAATTAGTTATCTAACGCCAATTTTCCAGCCGCTTCTACCACCACATCAATCGCACGGCTTTCGGTGCCTTTGATGGTTTCTTCATTTGGAATTTCTTGTTGAGTGCGGTTTACGATTACCCCTGAAACCATACCCGCACGCAAGCCGAGAGCAGAACACATGGTGAACAGTGTTGCAGATTCCATTTCAAAGTTCATCACATTCAGTTCTTGCCACTGTTTGAGTGAACCTTGGTAGTGTTTCCACACTTTGCCTGAGTAAGTGTCGTAACGCTCTTGACCAGGGTAGAAAGTGTCAGATGATGCAGTAATACCCACATATGGAGTCACACCTTGATTTAATGCTGCGGCATAAAGTGCGTTGGTCGCTTCAAAGTTCGCCACAGCTGGATATTCCAATGGTGCGAAATGTTGGCTTGCACCGTCTAAACGCACAGCCCCTGTGGTGACAAGCACATCGCCCACATTAATATGTGGCTGAATTGCTCCAGTAGTACCGATACGTAGGAATGAACGCACGCCAAGTTGGGCTAATTCTTCCACACAAATCGACACAGACGGACCGCCGATCCCTGTTGAACAAACCACAATTGGCTGACCATTTACATAGCCCAACCAAGAGGTAAATTCACGGGTTGAAACTAAAAATTCTGGATTTTCCATTTTCGCTGCGATACGTTCACTGCGAGCGGGATCGCCTGGAACGATCGCCACTTTTGCCCCTTTTAACATCGCTTTGGTTAAACCCAAGTGGAATACTTCTGACATAGTGTGCTCCTTATTATGCCTAGGACGAGTACCCTAGGTTAATGATAAATTCGCTCCGCTGGAGCGATATTCCGTTGAGCAATATCATTGCTCATTGATAACTAACCTAGGGGTAGCCCTAGGCAACTTGGATATCATTCTACCAACCAAACGGTCAGTTTCCCTAAAACTTTTGCAAATCCGAGTTGAAAAATGTGAACAAGATCAAAAGGAAACGTTTGCGTTCTCAGGTTGTGACACTACATAGGTAGATTTGCAAAAAATGTGACAGATCTGACCGCTTGTTGCCCTTCTCCCTAAGGCTTAATGTCTCGCAGAATCGGATTTTGCATTGAGATGAGCGTTTCGGTAGATTGGATTTCTTCAATCAACTGAATTTTAGTCGCCAGCACACGGTGCAGCTCTTCAATAGTGTGGGTCATCACTTTTAAGAAAATCGAATAGTTGCCCGTGGTGTAATAGGCTTCGACCACTTCATCAAACTCGCGTAATTTAGCAATCACTTTTTCGTAGTCTTTTGCACTTTTTAAAATAATGCCGATAAAGCAGCAAACATCATAACCCAGTTTACGTTCATTAATCCGTAATTTAGTGCCTTCAATAATCCCTGCTTGACGCATTTTTTCAACACGAACGTGAATCGTCCCCGGGCTCACCCCAAAATTTTTTGCCATTTCTGCGTAAGGGGTACGAGCGTCTTCGGTTAAAACGTGCAAAATTCGTTGGTCAAGCTGATCAATTTGAAAGGTCGGTTGATAATTTTTATGCATTTTTTGCTCCTTTTTTACCACCATTTGAATGTTTCTAAAAATATACCATATAAAATTAGACAAAATCTAACACCCAAAGAGTTTTTTTGAAGTAACATTGCATTTTTCCGATTTTACGTTAAATTGTGTTCATCATTTTATGACAAATTAGATGAATGAAGGCAAATTATGAAAAAATCATTTATTTTACAGCAACAAGAAATTAGCTTTGTTAAGAACACCTTTACCCAAAACTTAATCGAGCAGTTAGATATTATTGAAGTACAAGGCCCAATTTTGAGTGAAGTGGGTAACGGTATGCAAGACAACCTTTCTGGTATCGAAAAAGCGGTGCAAGTGAATGTCAAATGCATTCCAAATGCACGTTATGAAGTGGTTCACTCTCTGGCAAAATGGAAACGTCATACTCTGGCGCGTTTCCAATTTAAAGAAGGCGAGGGTTTATTCGTGCATATGAAAGCCCTGCGTCCAGATGAAGACTCGCTCGATCCAACGCACTCTGTCTTTGTGGATCAATGGGACTGGGAAAAAGTGATTCCAGCAGGACGTCGCAACTTTGAATACTTAAAAGAAACGGTACGTTCAATTTATCGTGCGATTCGTTTAACCGAACTGGCGGTAGAAGCCCGCTTTGATATTCCATCTATTTTGCCAAAACAAATTACCTTTGTTCACAGTGAAGACTTAGTTACACGCTATCCAAATATGACGGGCAAAGAGCGAGAGAATGCTATTTGTAAGGAATATGGTGCGGTATTCTTAATCGGTATTGGCGGCAAATTATCTGACGGCAAACCACACGACGGTCGAGCACCTGACTATGACGACTGGACAACGGAATCAGAAAACGGCTACAAAGGCTTAAACGGTGATATTTTAGTATGGAACGCCGAGCTCGGTACCGCATTTGAGCTTTCATCAATGGGGATTCGCGTAGATGAAAAAGCACTACGCTTACAAGTTTCTCTCACTGGCGACGAAGCTCGTTTAGAAATGGATTGGCACAAAGACTTATTAGCCGGTCGCCTACCGCTTTCTATCGGTGGCGGTATTGGTCAATCACGTTTAGCGATGCTTTTACTTCGTAAAAAACATATTGGTGAAGTGCAATCCAGCGTGTGGCCAAAAGCAATGTTAGAACAATTCGAGAACATTCTTTAATCATATACAAGCGGTGAGATCCTGCAAATATTTTGCAATTGGCACTCACCGCTTTATTTTTACCCTATTGTCAAAACGCAGACCAATTCGTCGCACAGCACTTACTGCAAGTTGAACAAAAAATCGCACAACCTATTGAAATCAAAGCGATTATGACGTCCCTTTCAGGCTGTAATCAAAATCATGTTGAGCAATGTAAAGTGATGGCATTCTTCACAGAGTGACACAACAAGCGGTCAGTTCCACCCCACATTTTGCAAAAAATCAGCGTAAAGTTACCGCTTGTAAATGTGAACTAGTTCACATTTTTGTCACAAACCTCCCACATTCCTATTGTTTTTCTCATCCAATGCTATAAACTTCTGCTCCATTTAGTCGGGGTGCTGCTTGGCAGCTGAGATGATACCCGTGAACCTGATACAGCTAATACTGACGTAGGAAACTAATTATGCAACTCTATTTCCCTTTCAATTTTTCGCCTTTTTCGTTATCTCGCCCCTATTTTCTGCACTAAACCGATCATTTTCGGGGGCAAAAATGTGTGTGCAGATCGCAAAGCTGACACTGTGTTTTAACGCAAAACCACTATTCCAGCAATTTGATTTTCAGTTAAATGCGGGGCAATGGACGGTGCTGCTCGGCAAATCGGGGATTGGTAAATCCACCTTGCTACGTGCGATTGCTGGCTTAGAAGACGATGCCATTCAGGCGGGCAACATCGTACGACAGGGCAACATCGCCTATATGGCACAGCAAGACTCACTGTTTCCTTGGCTATCCGTGCTGGATAACGTCCAACTTGCCCATCATCTCAAGGGCACGAAAAATACCGAAACCACCGCCCACGCCAAGCGGTTACTTTCTGCAGTAAAAATGCAATCCCATGCTGACAAAGCCTGCTACCAACTGTCAGGCGGGCAACGACAACGTGTGGCATTGGCTCGGGTATTAATGCAACAAGCAGATATTGTGCTGATGGACGAACCTTTTTCTGCACTCGATGCCGTTACCCGCCGTCAGTTGCAAGATCTCGCCTGTGAACTATTGCGAGAAAAAACGGTGTTGTTGATTACGCACGATCCGCAAGAAGCCATCCGCTTAGGTGATCAGATCGTTATTTTGCAATCTCAACCCGCCACCCTTTCTGAACCCATTATTCCACAAGGGAAGGCTCCACGGGAGCTTGGCGATCAAGCGTTATGGCAATTGCAAGAAAAATTGTTATCCGCATTGCTTGAGGGGGACGAATGAGTTTGCGAGCGTTGTTCAAATCCGCCTTATTGAGCCTAATGCTACTCGCCTTATGGCAAGCGGTTGTCAGCCTGTTTGCCTTGCCACACTATTTACTGCCACCACCCGCGAACGTTTTCGCCCAATTCGGCTCCCACGCCGAAATGCTGTGGTCGCACACCCAAATCACCCTGCTTGAAATTTTTTTAGGGCTAACGCTCGGTTTCGCCCTAGGGCTAAGTTCCGCTCTGCTGCTTGCCCTCTCGCCACGGCTTGCCAATTTATTGCTGCCGCTATTGGTAATTTCCCAAGCGATTCCCGTCTTCGCCATTGCTCCACTGCTCGTACTGTGGTTCGGCTATGGTCTAGCATCGAAAATTGCCATGACGATTTTAATCATCTATTTCCCTGTGACCGCCGCCTGCTATGACGGCCTACGCAACACACCAAAACCGTGGTTGGAATTGGCAAAAACGATGCAAATCTCACCGCTTGCAATGCTATTTCGAGTTCGCTTGCCTGCCGCCTTGCCGTCTTTGGCATCTGGGCTACGCATTGCGGTTTCCGTCGCCCCTATCGGGGCTGTGGTGGGCGAATGGGTTGGTTCATCGCAAGGCTTGGGATACTTAATGCTACACGCCAACGCCCGAATGCAAGTGGATTTAATGTTCTCTGCCTTGCTGATTTTGCTGGTGATTGCCTTACTACTCTACTTCAGCGTGGATTATGGACTACGCAAAGCGGTGCCGTGGGTGGGGAAAGTTGGATGAATGTTCGGTAACAAATTCTGCCCCCGCTTGCGGGGGAAGTACCGCCGAAGGCGGGGTAGGGGGTAAGCAAGCGGCCAGATTTTTGCAAAATTTTGCAAATTCCCCCCTTCGGTTTCGCTACGCTCAACCACTTCCCCCGCAAGCGGGGGCAGAATATAACTTAAGGAGATACCATGTCCATCACACAAACACTGATTAAAAATGCCCAGCCATACTGGGAAAACTACATTGAACATCCCTTTGTGCAACAGCTTGAAAATGGCACCTTGCCCTTAATGAATTTTCAACATTACTTAAAACAGGATTACCTCTATCTATTGCATTACAACCGAGCTTTTGCTTTGGCAATTTACAAGGCGGATAACTTCACTCAAATGGAAATCGCACATCAGTCAGTAGCCGCCTTGTTGCACGAAATTCAGTTACATATCGGCTTTTGCAAAGAATGGGGTATTGATGAAAAAACCTTGCTCGCTACGCCTGAGTCGGCGGCGTGTGTTGCCTATACCCGCTATGTGTTGGATTGCGGAATGGTGGGCGGTTTACCTGAACTCTATGCGGCGATTGCCCCCTGTGCGATTGGCTATGCCGAAATTGGGCGGAATTTGGCGACCCGCGGTCGCAGTCCTGCCGAGAACCCGTATCAAGTTTGGATTGAGATGTACGCCTCCGCAGAATTTCAACACGCCACCCAAGCTCTTGCCGACAATTTAGATTTGCTCTGCCAAGGGCTTGATGAAGCACGCCTTGCCAAAATTCAACAGATTTTCAACACCGCCACTCGAATGGAAGTGGCATTTTGGCAAATGGGATTAGATTTAAGTTAATAAAGGAGACCAAAAATGAAAACACTGACCGCACTTTTGAGTGCCGCCATGCTCTGTTTCAGCACCCCAGCCACTGCCAAAGAGAAACTCACCTTGTTACTCGATTGGTTTGTGAACCCTGACCACGCGGCGTTGATTGTCGCACAACAAAAAGGCTTTTTTGCCAATAACGATCTAGAAGTGGAAATAGTAGAACCTGCCGATCCGTCAATGCCTCCCAAATTGGTTGCGGCAGGCAAAGCGGATTTGGCGGTGGACTATCAGCCGCAATTGCAACTTGCCGTACCGAACGGCTTACCGTTGGTGCGAGTTGGTACACTGATTTCCACCCCGTTAAATACCCTGACTTTCTTAGAAAGTAGCCATATCAAAACGTTGGCGGATCTGAAAGGCAAAAAAGTCGGCTATTCCGTCAGCGGCTTTGAAGATGTGCTACTTTCGGCAATGTTGGCAGATGCAGGGCTTTCGGTAAACGATGTGGAAAAAGTGAACGTAAACTGGTCACTTTCTCCGTCGTTAATCAGCGGCAAAGTGGATGCGATTATTGGCGGCTATCGTAATGTGGAGCTTAACCAGCTCAAACTCGAAAAACACCCAGGAAAGGCGTTCTACCCTGAAGAGCACGGCGTGCCCGTGTATGACGAGCTGATTTTAGTGGCGAACAAACACACCATGCCAAAAGCAAAAATCTCCGCATTTTTGACCGCTTTGGAGCAAGCCACCGTTTACACCTTAAATCACCCAGAAGAAGCGTGGGAAGCCTATGTGAGCTATAAGCCAAAAGAGCTCGACACCGAACTCAACCGTTTGGCGTGGCGAGACACTTTACCACGTCTTACCCACCGCCCACGTGCGTTGGATACGGCCCGCTACGAAAAAATGGCAGCATTCCTGCAACAACATCAACTCACCGACAAGGTGCTGCCCGTGGCGGATTATGCGGTGGAAATTAAATAGTTCTACATTATCTATAGATAGGCGGATACTTAGGTCCGCCCCTACGAGGCTGTTATATGCAATCCAAATTCCTTTCCAGACTCCGCGAACGCAATCCATTGGTGCATAACATCACCAATATCGTGGCAGCGAACTTTTCGGCAAATGGGCTACTCGCAATCGGGGCATCGCCGATAATGTCTGCTAACCTCGAAGAAATGGTAGAAGTACCGAAAATCAGCCAAGCCCTTGTGATCAATATCGGCACACTGCTCGGTAAAGAGATCGATGCAATGGTGTTGGCGGGCAAAACGGCTAATGAAATCGGCATTCCTGTGGTGCTTGATCCCGTTGGTGTAGGGGCGACCACGTTCCGCCAACAGACCGTCTCGGCGTTGCTCAACCAAGTGAAATTCACGGCCATTCGTGGCAACGCTGGCGAATTGGCGTATTTGGCTAATGTGCAGTGGGCAGCAAAAGGCGTGGATGCAGGCAATGGCAAAGCGAATTTAGGCGAAATCGCCCATAAAGTCGCTCGTCAATATGGCTGTATTGCGATTATCAGCGGAGAAACCGATTTTATTAGCGACGGCTCCCGCCTTGCCAAACTGCAAAACGGTACGCCATTGTTTCCCAAAATCACCGCATCAGGCTGCTTACTGAGTGCGATTTGCGGAGCATTTCTAGCGGTTGCAGAGCCACAAGACTACTTTGCGGCACTGATCGAAGGCTGCTCTGCCTATGCGATTGCAGGCGAAATTGCCGCCGAACCGCTGAGTGCTACTCAAAACGGACAATTTTTCGTTGGTTTGCTCGATCAACTGGCCTGCCTTTCCCCTGAACACCTCAATCAATATGCAAGGATTTCCTATGAATAACATTTCTATCGCCTTAACTATCGCAGGTTCAGACAACTCTGGCGGTGCAGGCTGTCAAGCGGATCTCAAGACCTTCCAAATGCAACATGTGTTTGGAATGACCGCCATCACCGCCATTACCGTGCAAAACAGTCTCGGTGTTTACGATATTCACCCTGTGCCACTGCACATTATTGAAGGACAGTTGAAAGCCATTGCCGATGATTATCACGTGAATGCGTTCAAAATTGGCATGCTTGGCAACAGCGAAATTATCCAGTGTATCGCCAACAGCTTGCAAAAATACCAGTTCGGTAAAATGGTGCTAGACCCTGTGATGTACGCCAAAGGTGGTGCCGCGTTGCTCGAACCCGATGCGGTGGAAGCATTACGCACGCTATTAGTGCCGAACGCCGAAGTGATTACCCCCAATCTGCCTGAAGCAGAAGCCTTAACCGAGGTAAAAATTGTCGATGATCGCACCGCTTGTTTGGCGGCAGAAAAGCTACTCAACATGGGCGTGAAAAACGTGCTGATCAAAGGTGGACATAGCCAAAATTCGCAAAGCGACGTGTGTCGGGATTGGTTGTTTACTCAAAATGATATGCTGCGACTCGATAGCCCACGTTTCAACACTCGCCACACCCACGGCACAGGCTGCACCTTCTCCGCCTGCATTGCCGCTGAATTGGCGAAGGGCGAAAGCGTCAAAAGTGCAGTGCAAACGGCAAAAGATTTCATTACCGCCGCCATCAGCCATTCATTGAACATCGGTCACGGACACGGCCCAACAAACCATTGGGCATATTCGCAATGGAAAAAATAAAGGAGATACCATGCAAGCTACATTTGATGTGCGGGCGGCGATGCGGCTCTATTTTGTTGCAGGGTCGCAAGATGTGGCACATTTAAGCGGTAATCCTGCCGACAATTTGCTGAAAGTATTGGAACAGGCATTGCAGGCGGGGATCACTTGCTATCAATTTCGTGAGAAAGGTGCAAAATCTTTACAAGATCCAACCGCTTGTAAAGCCTTAGCGATCCGCTGTCGTGACCTTTGCCGCCAGCACAATGTGCCTTTTGTGATCGATGATAATGTCAAACTGGCGATCGAAGTGGGGGCGGATGGCATTCACGTTGGGCAAAGCGATATGTCCCCAGCGGAAGCAAAACAGCGTTCCGGCGGAAAATGTGTTGTCGGCACCTCGGTCAATACCTTAGCACAAGGTTTGGTCGCACAAGCCGATCCGCATGTGGACTATTTCGGCGTCGGTCCGATCTTCCCGACCTTTTCCAAAGAAGATCCGAAACCGGTAGTCACACCTGACTTTGTGACCACCATTCGCCAGAACAACATCGACAAGCCGATCGTTGCCATTGGCGGTATTGGCGTGGACACTGCGGCAATGTTACGTGCCAAAGGGGCGGACGGTGTGGCGGTGATTTCGGCGATCGCTCGAGCGGAAGATATTTTTGCGACAGTGAAGGAGTTGTTACGATGAAAAATACTCCACGCAATATCGCGGTGGCGACAATGGTCGGCACTGCGATTGAGTATTTCGACAACTACATCTATGCCATGGCAGCAGTGTTAGTGTTCAATTCGCAATTTTTTAACAGCAACGACCCGCTTGCCAATGACTTGTATGCCCTTTCCACACTGGCACTAACCTTTTTTGCTCGGCCGATTGGGGCGATATTGTTTGGGCATTTTGGCGATAAAATCGGACGAAAGAAAACCTTGGTGGCATCGTTACTGTTAATGGGGATTTCAACCATTGCGATTGGCTTATTGCCGACCTATCGTGACATCGGCATTTGGGCCACACTGTTTTTGTGCTTGTGTCGTGTTGGGCAAGGCATCGGACTGGGTGGTGAATGGGCAGGTGCGGCATTGGTCGCCGTGGAAAATTCGCCGAAAGAGAAACGAGCATGGTACGGCATTTTCCCCCAACTTGGGGCCCCGATTGGCTTGTTACTCGCAAACGGTGCATTTTTCTTAGTGGGGGCGATTTTCGGTCAGAACGCGTTAGTGGAATGGGCATGGCGAATTCCATTTATTTCATCGATCGTGCTGGTGGTGATTGGCTTGTACTTGCGGGCAAAATTGAATGAAAGCCACGTGTTTATGCAAGCGGAACAGCAAGGCAAAACCGTTGCCGTGCCGCTTAAAACTATTTTCAAGCATCATCTCAAGCCGTTTACGGTGGGAATGTTGATTGCCGCTTCAGGCTATGTGCTCTTCTATATTTTAGTCGCTTTCGCTCAACTTTACGCCAAAAACGCCCCAGCCTTATCAGCCGCAGGGCATCCGCTTGGCTTAGGCATTCCCGCCAGCACCTTCACGACCTTTTTGCTGATTACCTCGGTGATTTTCGGCATTTCCATTGCGTTATCGGGCGTGTACGCTCACAAAGTTGGGCGGCGAAACTTGTTGTTGTGGTCCACTCTCGCAATGGCGATATTTGGCTTGGCTCTACCGCTATTTTTACACAATGGTACGCCGACGAGCGTGTTCTGGTTCTTGGCGATTGGCTTTGTGATCCAAGGGCTGACTTTCGGCCCCATGGCGGTGCTGTTGCCCGAGCTGTTCCCAACCCAAGTTCGCTATTCAGGTGCGGCATTGTCGTACACCATCGCAGGCATCGTGGGTGGCAGCCTGTTTACCGTGTTCTCGGTCAAAATCAATGCCAATTTTGGCCTCATCGGCATCGGTCTTTATCTCACCGCCATCTCGCTGATTTCGTGCCTAGCCCTATGGCGATTGGCCGAAACGACGCAGTTGGAATTAACAGAAATCTAAAATACAAGCGGTCAGTTCCCATCAAAATGTTGCACATTGCAAAATATTTCAAGAATCTGACCGCTTGTGGGTTTCAACGATTATTTTTTCGTGACACGATGCACATCAATTTCGGTTTGTGACCATTCTTTATCCACTTTCCCTTGAATCTCAATGGTGTCTTGCGGGGTAATGGTTTGTCCGCCCCAGGCACGTTTTTTCACATCAATTTGCACTTCGCCTGTACTGTCTTTAAAGATGAATTCATCGCTATCAATTTGCTTCACAATAGAACCAACTAATAAGACAGGTGTGTAGTCGTCTGCTTTTAGCGCCTCGCTAACACTTTTTACCATACGGCTTTCATCCACAAAGCCTTGCTGAACGTGCTCGCCTTTACCCCCTTTATGGTGATTGCCATCTTGGAATCCGCCTTTTGCAGCTGCGACGGTAGAAACGGCTAAAAGTGATGTGATTAACATAACGTTTTTCATAAATTACTCCGAGTGTATGGTTAAAATTTTTCAAGATAACGAAAGCAGCTTGCCGTCGTTGGTACGTATTAAACACAATAAATCTTAACAAAAACTTAAGGGCAGAACTTTTTTTGCAAAAAATGTGAGAAATCTGACCGCTTGTTATCCGTGGCTTCTCGTCTTAGGGTTATTGTAAGACTGCGGGATCTTCTGTATAATTCCTACCCTTTTAGAATCTGAAAATTTTGCAACATTTGGAGTAAACAATGGCTCGTGTAACGGTTCAAGACGCAGTAGATAAAATTGGCAACCGCTTTGATTTAATTTTAACGGCAGCTCGCCGTGCAAGACAATTACAGCTTCACACGCGTGACCCGTTGGTTGCCGAAGAAGGCGATAAACCAACCGTGATTGCGTTGCGTGAGATTGAAGAAGGCTTGATCAACAATCAAATTATGGATCAGCAAGAAAACATTGAAATGCTTCGCCAAGAAATTGCCGAAAAAGAAGCCATTTCATTCCTTGCTGATGTTCAAGCAAATTCATAATTTTTGAATGGACAACGCCGTTGCAAGCGGTCAGATTCGCTGATTATTTTGCAAATTGGGTTGTCCATTTTTGTCTCTATTCTAAGGTGAGTATTTGATATAGTTTTGATGTCGAGCAGCAAGGGGGCAAATATGCAGTATTTTGAGAGTCTTAATGCCATTATTCAGGCGTATTTGCCTGCAGAACAAATTGCACAAATCGAACGTGCCTTTGTGGTTGCCCGAGATGCTCACGAAGGGCAATTTCGTTCAAGTGGCGAGCCTTACATCACTCACCCTGTGGCAGTAGCCTGCATTATTGCGGAAATGCGGCTCGATCATGAAGCCGTTATGGCTGCATTGTTGCACGATGTCATTGAAGATACGCCTTATACAGAAGAACAGCTCGCCAATGAATTTGGGCAAAGCACGGCGGAGATTGTTCAAGGCGTTTCAAAATTAGATAAACTCAAATTCCGTACCCGTCAAGAAGCTCAAGTCGAAAATTTCCGCAAAATGATCTTGGCAATGACCAAAGACATTCGAGTGGTACTTATCAAACTGGCTGACCGCACGCACAATATGCAAACGTTAGGGGCGTTGCGTCCAGACAAGCGTCAACGAATTGCTAAAGAAACACTCGAAATTTACACCCCGCTTGCCCACCGATTAGGGATGGAATCGCTTAAAAATGAGTTAGAAGATCTCTGCTTTAAAGCGATGTATCCTTATCGTTATGAGGTTATTAAAAAAGCGGTTGAAACCGCTCGGGGAAACCTGCAGAGCTTAATCAAGCAGATCAAACAAGATATTCAAGCCCGTTTAGATGAAGTGGGAATCGCTGCTCGTGTTTACGGCAAAGAACGCCCGCTCTATTATCTTTACCTGAAAATGCGGGAAAAAGCACAGCATTTTAATTCAATTTTAGATATTTATTCTTTCCGTGTGGTCGTGGATTCTGTCGATAGCTGTTACCGGGTTTTAGGACAAATGCACAGCTTGTATAAACCTCGTCCATTTCAAGTAAAAGATTATATTGCGGTACCAAAAACTAATGGCTACCAATCATTGCACACGTCAATGATCGGCCCTAAAGGCGTGCCTGTCGATGTACTGATTCGTACTGAAGAAATGGATCAACAAGCACGGCTGGGTGTCGTTGCTCACTGGGGATATAAAGATCAAGATGCGACCAATGTACAACTTCGCACCCAACAATGGCTGAAAAGCATCGTTGAAATGCAACAAAGTGCAGGTAATTCGGTTGAATTTATTGAGAATGTAAAATCCGATCTGTTCTCTAGCGACATTTATGTCTTCACACCAAAAGGCAGGATTGTACAACTGCCAGCCAATGCCACCGCGGTCGATTTTGCTTATGCGGTACATACCGATGTAGGCGACCGCTGCATTGGCGCCGTGGTAGATCACAATCCATACCCACTTTCACAGCCCCTCCAGTCAGGGCAAACCATTGAAATTCAAACCGCCGACTCCATTCGGTTAAATGCCCTATGGCTGAACTTTGTCGTCACGGCAAAAGCCCGCTCCTGCATTAGAAACACATTAAAACGCCAAGAACGTACCGAAGCGATTTCTTTGGGAAGACGTCAATTATTGTTATCACTCAATTCGCAAAATTTTGAGCAAATCGACCCGCTTGTACAACAAAAAGTATTAGACGAACTGAAACTTCCTACGTTTGATGACTTACTCGCCGAAATTGGGTTAGGCAATCAAATCAGTGGCGTTGTTGCACAACGTTTATCAGGGCAAAAATTAGAAATCGACACGGACGGCAATCCAGAGAATAACCAATCACTGACAATTCAAGGGGTGGATAGTAGCCTCATCAGCTTTGCAAGATGCTGTTTACCTGTGCCTGGTGATGACATTATTGCTCATATCAGTTCAGGAAAAGGGCTGACAATTCATAATGTCTGCTGCCGAAATGTACAAGATCATCTTACCGATCAACGCCACTATCTCCCTGTTAGCTGGGAAATTGCCAAAGATAGAGCGATTGAATTTGAAACCGAGATCTGTATTGATATTCTTAACCAGCAAGGCGTGCTTGCCGACATTACTCGTACCGTTGCCAAGCAGCGTAGCAATATTCTGAGCATTCAAAGTGAAGCAAGAGCGGGCGGAGTGTATCAAGTGTGCATCAGGGTGAGTATTATTGATCTGGCTCACTTAAATACGTTATTACGCAAGCTAAGTGCGATCAATGGTGTGGTGAATGTTGTTCGTAAATAAGCCACCTTCTATGAAGGTGGCTTTGATTGATGCTAATAAGCACGTTTTTAATGTCAAACCACACACGATGGCTTCTTAATTAGAAATCCGAATTTATATTGCATTAAATTCGTTCAATGACCATTGCAATACCTTGTCCACCACCGATACATAAAGTAGCAAGCCCCAATGTCTTATTTCTTGCCTGCAACGCATGTAGTAATGTCACTAGGATTCTTGCACCACTAGCTCCAATAGGGTGCCCTAATGCAATCGCACCACCATTGACATTGACTTTTTCCTCATCAAAACCTAACTCTTTTCCAACTGCGAGAAATTGGGCGGCAAAAGCTTCATTTGCTTCAATTAGATCAATATCGCTCAACTTAAGCCCCGTTTTTTCTAACACTTTTTGTGTTGCTGGCACAGGCCCCATTCCCATAATATCTGGGGCAACACCACCCGTGGCATAACCTTTAATTCGAGCAAGAATTGGTAAACCCAATGCCTTCGCAAAATCTTCTTCAACAATTAACAATGCCGCAGCACCATCATTAATTCCTGATGCATTCCCCGCAGTAACCGTGCCAGCCTTATCAAAAGCAGGTCTCAAATTAGCAAGAGCTTCTAAACTACAATCTGGTTTTGGAAATTCATCAATATTAAATACAATTTCTTTTTTTCGAGATTTCACAACTATTGGTATAATTTCTTTGTCAAATGCTCCTGAATCCATCGCAGCAAACGCTTTTCTTTGAGATTCGAAAGCTAATTGATCTTGCTGTTCTCGTGTGATACCGTATTTTTTGGCTACATTCTCCGCCGTAATCCCCATATGGTAATGGTTTTCCGCACAAATTAAGCCATCTTTTAAAATAACATCATCGACAGAGCCATTACCTAATCGATATCCCCATCTTGATTTGGAATCAAGTAAATAAGGTGCTTGGCTCATGTTTTCCATACCACCAGCAATAATGATCTTAGCATCGCCCGCTCGGATCGCCTGAGCGGCTAATGCCACACTCTTTAAACCAGACCCGCATACTTTATTAACCGTAAATGCACTTACGTTTTGTGCAATTCCACTACGTAGTGATGCTTGTCTCGCAGGGTTTTGCCCTAATCCTGCTTGCAAGACATTACCCATAATGACTTCATCAATCAACTGAATATCAACGCCTGACTTCTCAATGGTGCCTTTGATTACAGCTGAACCTAATTCAACAGCCTCAACGGTTGAAAGAGAGCCACCGAAACTTCCGATCGCAGTGCGAACAGCACTCGCAATAACTATATTTTTCATACTTAATTTCCTCTTAAAATAATGTTAATCCGACAATAAAGATCACGCTGGTAAATATGAGGGCCGTCATACAGTACCCCATAATATCTCTCACTCCGAGTCCTGCAATAGCAAGTGCAGGTAATGCCCAGAATGGTTGTGCCATATTCATCCATTGCTCTCCATAAGCAATGGCCATTACAGACTTCCCTAAATCAGCATCTAATGCTTGTGCTGCAGCTAATACATATGGTCCTTGAATTACCCAGTGCCCACCACCTGAGGGTACTGCAAAGTTAATAAACGCTGAGCTAAAGAATGTCATCAGAGGAAAAGTTTCTTTACTTGATACATTGATAAAGAATTCTGTAATCAAGCCACCTAAACCAGAATGCTCCATCATTAGCTGAATACCCGCATAGAATGGGAACTGAATTAAGATTCCCGCAGTACTACCTGCGGCCGCTTTGACAGCTCGCATATACGCCATAGGTGTTTTGTGAAGAATGATACCTGCAATTAAGAAAATCAGATTCACCGTATTGATGGTAATGTTGAAGCCTTTATCCATAAAATACATCACTAGATAACCAATACCGAATACTGCGATGATCCAAGTTAAAAGACGACTTTCTTCTAATTTTTCTGACGGCGGGGCATTTTCTGTCAAAGATTTTTGATAGTTTGCTTCTTCTTTTAGTAGCTCTGGATCAATCATCACTACATCAGTTGATTTTGGTACCATCATTTTGGTCAGAAAAGGAAGGACAACAACTAACCCAATAGTAATAAACAGATTAAAACCTGTGAGCAACGTATCTTGGATTGGAATGAGTCCTGCAATATGTTCTACTGGGTTGCCTGGTGTCGCCGCTAATAGTGGCATTGAACCTGATAATCCACCTCCCCATGTCATAAAACCAATATATGCACATGCGATCAGTAGAGGATAATCCGATCCTTTCACTCGGCGAGCCACCTCGCGCGCGAACATTGCCCCTACCACTAAACCAAATCCCCAGTTGATAACACATGCAATGGAACCAAAGAAAGTCACAAGCATCACACCTTGTGTAGGTGTTTTAGCAAGAGACGCAACTGTTCTCAGTACATGTTTAACTGGCGGTGAGCTAGCGAGAGCATGTCCAGTAACCACGATTAATGACATCTGCATACCAAAACCAAGTAAGTTCCAGAAACCATCTCCCCAATATTTCACCATCTGTATAGGTGTTGTTTCTGTGAGTGATACCCCAACTACAAAAGTAATAATCGTAAGCAGAACTGCAAAAATAAGAGGATCTGGAAGATAGCGACTGACAAGACGTGTCATTCCTCGAGAAATAGCACTTATCATATTACCCTCCTATTATGCTAACGGCATTGTTCTTACTGATGAAGAAACCACAAACTCCGCTTCAGTTTTACTGATAACATCATCAATAGAATAACCTTCCGCAATTTCCATTAAGTGAAGTTTGCCATTAATAAACTCAAATACCGCTAATTCTGTCACAAGCATGTGAACTGCATTTACGGCAGTAAGTGGTAAAGTACAGCGTTTTAGTACTTTAGATGAGCCATCTTTTGCACAATGTTCCATTGCAATAATCACTTTCTTCGCCCCTGTTACCAGATCCATGGCACCTCCCATACCAGGGACCATTTTTCCCGGGATCATCCAGTTAGCCAGATTTGCCTCCTCATCTACCTGCAACCCCCCTAATACACAGGCATCAACGTGTCCACCACGAATAAGCATAAATGAAGTTGCACTATCAAACATTGCTGCTCCTGGCACCATTCCGCAAGGTTGTCCCCCTGCATTCACAAGATTAGGATCAATATCAATAACTGGGCCTAAACCAAGAAAGCCGTTTTCCGATTGCAATGTAATATCAATGCCTTCAGGGAGATAATTAGCAACTTGAGTTGGTAAACCAATACCTAGATTCACCACATCTCCATCCTTAAGCTCTAATGCAACTCTGCGAGCAATTATTTCTTTTGCGTTCATATTAATGTTCCTCGGGTAAAATAATGTAATCAATTACTGCAGCTGGCGTCATAACATGATTTGGATCTATTGTGCCAACTTCTACGATTTCATCAGGTTCAACAAAGGTTCTATCCGCAGCAAAGGCTATTATTGGGTTAAAATTACGAGTTGTAAGTTGATAAGTTAAATTACCTTTTTTATCGGCAAGATGTGCTCCTATAATGGCAATATCAGCTCGGATAGGACGTTCAATAAGATACTTTTTACTATCCAGTTCAATTACTTGCTTACCTTTTTCTACAATGGTCCCAACCCCTGTCGGTGTGAGAATACCACCTAAACCAGCACCGCCTGCACGTATCCGCTCAATCAATGTACCCTGTGGAACTAACTCCACTTCAATTTCGCCAGCGATCATTTGTCTACCTGTTTCTGCATTTGTCCCAATATGAGATGCAATCACTTTTTTTACACGCTTATTGGATATCAATGGCCCGACTCCTGTATCAATAAATGCCGTATCATTACCAATAATAGTAAGATCCTTTACCTTCGAATCCAAAATAGCCTGGATTAATCGAGATGGTGTCCCCACCCCCATGAATCCACCAAATAGAATGGTCATCCCATCAAATAAATGTTTTTTTATTTCTGTAATTGCAATGACTTTAGACATAGCGTCCCTCCAGTGGTTGTTATATAAATTAATTTTATAAAAACAGCGTCCATAAAAGTGAATAGTTAAATACCAATAACAATTCAATTTAATAAAATGTAATTATCAATTAACAATTGAAAAATTATTTACATATTTATAACAGAACACCAATTCACTACCTATTTACACAAGAGAGTAACAATAAAAATTCATAATCTGAAATACTTATTTTTTATTCACATATAAGCTATACTTATAGGGCGTCAGGTATACAATGATCAATAATCTATTAATAAGTTTATAACGAAGGAATGGAGATAAATAAAATGGATATAAAGCATTTACGCTATTTTGTTGCCATTGTGGAAAATAACTTCAATTTAAGCAGAACGTCTCAAAATCTTTATATTTCTCAACCTGCTTTAAGCATGATGATAAGTGAATTTGAAACCCGAGAATCCATTCAAATATTTAAACGTTCACAAGGTAAAATTGTAGGATTAACTTACGCTGGAGAAAATTACTACAATGATGCAAAAGATGTGATTAAGAAGTACAATGAGATGAATAAAAACTTACATAGTCTAGAAAAAACAATAACAGGTCACATTTCTATTGGCATTCCCCCTCTTATCTTATCTGTATTATTTCCTAAAATAATGCCAAAAATAATTTTTGATAATCCTACTATTAATTTTTCAATTATAGAACAAGGAGCATATTCCTTAAGAAATGAATTACTTTTAAAAAACATTGACTTTGCGGTTTTATTATACCCAGAGGGTATTCCACAAAACGTCATAGATTCATTTGAAATATATCGCTCTGAACTAGCTGCCTTTCTCTCTTCAGAGCATAAACTCGCCAAAAAATCAATAATTAACTGGCAAGACTTACACAATGAAAACGTTATTATTTTTGATAAAACATTTATGATTTACCATCAATTAAAAGAAGCATTTGAACGGCATCACATTTACCCTTCAATAATATTTGAATCGAGTTCTTGGGACTTTTTATTTCACTCAGCAAAATCAAATAAAAATTTATTAACACTACTTCCGTTGCCAACAGGAGAACAATATCTTACCAACAACTTTGTATGTCGAAGAATAAAAGATCCTATCCCTTGGAGAGTGACGCTATGCCGATTAAAAAAGAATAATTACTCGAGTGTAGAAAATCATATTTGCGATACTTTACTTGAAGCCTTCAAGGCATAAAAACAGCGACGGCTTTTAAAAAATATTTCTAATAATATTTTTTATCGCTCTCTTTTTATTCAAAGAAATTATGGTATCTCATTTTCTAGCACATGCTTGGAAAAGTCATATTTGCAAAAAATTGGAAGGAACTGACCGCTTGTCGCGATACAAGCGGTCGGTTTTCTTAGGAACTTTACGCCCAGTATTTGTCGATTTCTGCACGAATGGCATCAGCGGTCGCTTTACCTTTTTCGCCGACTAAGGCACGACCTGCGATAAACACTTTGGCATTTTTGATTTCTTTAAACAGGTGAATATCTTCTGGCACGATGCCGCCAGTGATAGAGAGTTCTAAGCCGATTTCTTCTAGGCGTTTCATTTTTTCAATGTCTTCGTCTGTCCAGCCTTTACCTGCAAGTTCGGCATCACGGGAGCGGTGATAAATCGCTTGAGTTACGCCTAAATCGACCCACTCTTTCGCATCTTCGAAGGTCCAGTTGCCGTAGATTTCGATTTGGATCTCTTTTTTTACTTTGAGTTCTGCATGAGCGGCATTGAAATCGTCTGCCACTTTTTTACACGCCGCTTTGGTCGCTGGGTGAGCCGCAGCAGAAACGGTGAGCCAGTCGGCACCGGCTTCAAATGCCATTTTAGCAAGAATTGCTCCGCCATCCGTGGTCTTCAGATCGCACACGATAACATGATTTGGGTGTAAAGCCCGCAAAGTGCTGACGGCTTTCATTCCTTCGGCAAAGGCTAAAATCGTGCCAACTTCAATGATTTCGACCACGCTTTCTGCTTGTTTTGCATCAGCCACGGCTTTTTCTAAACTTAATGAATCAAGTGCAATTTGTAATGCTGGTTTTGCCATAGTGTTGTCCTTTTACGATAAATTTGCAAAATGTTGGGAGAATCTGACCGCTTGTTTAGCCAAGCACCGCATCAATCACGGCATAGACGTCTTCGGCGGTTTGGCAACGGCGGATTTTATCAAGATCAACGCCTGTGTCGCTATCGGGGTCATCAAGCACTTGGGTGATTTCCATCAAGCCTTGCATATGTTGATCAGAGTCGCTGCCTGCTAAGGTGATAAACACATCTACAGGTTCGTCTTCGCCATCAAAATAAACGGGTTCTTTTAGCGTGACGAGAGCAAAAGCAGTACGGTTTACGCCGTCTTCTGGGCGAGCGTGTGGCATTGCCAAACCAGGAGCAAGAATAATGTAAGGCCCCATTTCGTTAATGCAGCGAATAATGGTGTCATAGTAACGTGGTTCAACGGCACCTGAGGCAATCAGCATATCCGTGCCGATTTTAATCGCTTCTTGCCAGTTGCTTGCCGACTGATGCAATTTAATCGAGTTGTTATCAATAAGGGCTTGTTTTAAATTCATTTTTCTATCCTTAATGTTTAGGGGCGTGCAGCACGCCCCAATCTATTTTGACATTATTGCTGTTGATGTTTTTTAATCAAGGCAATTAATTCTTCGCCGAATGAGTTCGGGTTAAGCATATTTTGGACACCTAGCACGGATTTGCCTTCGCCCACTTCAATTTCACCTGCAAGGTGGCGAGAAGAAACAATAATGTCCACTTCGTTCAGTTTGCCTTTATAGTCAGTTACCGCACAAGAGTCCATAATGTTTGGTACGCCGTGTTTGTCGAGATAGCCTTTGATCTTCATTTTCATCATCATGGATGAACCTTGGCCAGAGCCACATACTGCTAAGATACGGATTGGCTTAACATTTTCATTACTGCAAGCGGTCACTTCTGGCGACACTTTTGCAACCTCCGCAGGCTCTACTACTTCGTCTAAACCGTAGCCGTCTAACTGCTCAAGGGTTAAGCCTTTTGCTGCAGCTTCTGCTTCTTCAGCACGCAATTGTTTAGAAGCAAATGCCATATACACCATTGCTAAACCTAGAATCACGAAGAAGAAACCCGGTACGCTGATGATACCTTGTAAAATTGGTGGGAAGAACAATGCCCAGTCTGCCATCCCCATCCAGCCGTTAAATACCGTACCTTGGCTGGCAAGCATTTGGATGACCCAAGCTGAACCTAATACTTCGATGATCCCCATCACAAAACAGATTTTCATGACCGCTTTCCAACCACCGAATTGGTTGGCGAACACCCCAATTGTGGCGTTTGAGAAGAACATTGGAATGAAGCCTGGAATAATCAGAATTGGCGAGCTAAAGCCAAGCAAGATACCGACTGCCACGAATTGACCAATCGCCCCCCACATAAAACCGAATACCATCGCATTTGGTGAGAAAGCATAAATTGCCGCACAGTCAATCGCAAGCACAGAATTTGGGATGACGCGTTCAGAAATCCCTTTGAAAGCTTCGGAAAGCTCCGCCACGAACATCCGCACGCCAGTGACAATAATTTGAATGGCTACGGCAAATTTTAAGCCCATTTCAAGAATATACATAAACCAGTGTGTTTTGCCTGCCATGGTTTGTAGGTTTTCTAAACCGAATGACAGCAAGATGATGCCAAAGAAAATGGTCATCACAAGTGCAGTTGCAGAAATACTGTCATGGAAAATATGCAACCATTTTGGCAACTTCATATTGTCCACACTGTCCGTTTTGTCCCCAAGTTTTGGGGCAAGTTTAACCGCAATCCAAGAGGCGATTTGTTGTTGGTGACCGATTGAGAAACCTGCACCACCAGTAACCGCTTGGGTTGGTTTATACATAATGTTAGAAGAAATCCCCCAATAAAGTGCCATTAACACGGAGGTATAAATAATGGTTTCCCACATTGATGCACCGATGATCATATAGAACACCGCCACCAAGCCTGCTTGTTGGAACATAATATGCCCCGTAAGCATAATGGTACGAATTCCCGTAAAGCGTCTAAATACAACAAGTAAAATATTTAAGAACAACGCCCCAATCACCGCATAACCGACCCACGCATAGTTGTCCGCCATCGTTTGAATGGTGGCTTGCATACTGGTGTATGGGTCGATAACCGCACCGGTTAAATTATGGAATTTTGATAAACCTTCAATGACAGGTTTGAAGTTTGACACCAAGAAGCCTGATCCTGCTTGTACGATCATAAAACCCACAATGGTTTTGATCGTACCTTTAATCACAGTTGTTGTATCTTTTTTAAGTAGAATGTAACCAATACAAGCCACAATACCAAGCAAAAATGGGGCTTTGTTCAATACCTGATCTTTAATAAAGACCAGCACATCGGTGAGCATTTCCATAAGAGTACCTCTTATTTTGATCGATTTTTTACGAAAAGGGTGATGAAACACCCTACCATATTGAAAATGATAATCCATAAAATGGAATTTAATCGGAGCAAATCATAACAGCTCAAAAAGATTAAAAAAGATTTAATTTGATTATTTGTGAGCAACTTCACATTTTATTTTGTAAAGATGAGCAAAATGCATACACAAGCGGTCAGATCCGCAGAATATTTTGCAAATCAATGCCAAAACAGATACACAAATAAAAAATTAGATCTAGATCACAGTTTTCACATTTGGCTGTTGAGATAAATATAATGATTATATATGATTACTTATGATTATTTAATGCAACAACTTAGGAGTTGGCAATGAGCAAAATCAGTGAAATTACTCGCGAGAGCTGGATTCTTTCTACTTTCCCAGAGTGGGGGACTTGGTTAAACGAAGAAATTGAAAATGAAGTCGTGCCAGAAGGCAACTTCGCAATGTGGTGGCTAGGCTGTGTAGGGGTGTGGATCAAAACCCCAGCGGGAGCCAACATCTGCATGGATTTATGGTGCGGTCGTGGTAAATCCACTAAAAAAGTAAAAGATATGGTGCGTGGTCACCAAATGGCAAATATGGCAGGCGTGCGTAAATTACAGCCGAACTTGCGTGCACAGCCAATGGTACTTGACCCATTTGCCATCAATGAAGTGGACTTTATCTTAGCGTCTCACTATCACAGTGACCATATTGATGTGAATGTGGCGGCAGCGATTGTGAACAATCCAAAACTTGACCATGTGAAATTTGTGGGACCTTGGCACTGTGCTGAACTTTGGAAAAAATGGGGGGTGCCTGAAGAACGTATCATCATCGTCAAACCAGGTGATGTGGTGAAATTGAAAGACGTGGAAATTCACGCTCTTGACTCGTTCGACCGCACGTGTTTAGTGACGCTACCAGTGGAAGGAGCAGAAGAACAAGGTGGCGAACTAGCCGGTCTTTGCCCGTCTGATGAAGAAATGGGCCGCAAAGCAGTGAACTATGTGTTCAAAACCCCAGGCGGTAACATTTATCACGGTGCTGATTCCCACTATTCAATTCAATTTGCTAAACACGGTAAGCAGTTTGATATTGATGTCGCATTAAACAACTACGGTGAAAACCCAGTTGGTATCGCAGACAAAATGACCTCGGTTGATTTACTACGTATGGCGGAATGTTTACGTTGTAAAGTGATCATCCCTGTGCATCACGACATCTGGACTAACTTTATGGCAAGCACCGATGAGATTATTCAGCTTTGGAAAATGCGTAAAGACCGTTTGCAATATAAATTCCACCCATTCATTTGGGAAGTCGGCGGCAAGTACGTTTATCCACAAGATAAAGATTTGATTGAATATCACCACCCACGTGGTTTTGACGATTGCTTCGAGCAGGAGCCGAATATCCAATTCAAATCTATGTTGTGACGGCATAACAAGCGGTCACTTTTCGCAAACGTTTTGCAAATAGTGACCGCTTGTTTGAACGCAAATTTGCGTGGCTTATCGGTTCATTATTGATAGAATAGATTCCAATCATTTTTAACAAATTTAGCTCAAAAATAATGAACGAAAATTACAGGCATCGACAATTACTCAATTTATTAGCAGAACGCAAAGCCCTTTCGACACAAGAAATTATCACCTTGTTGAATATTTCACCCGCCACCGCTCGCCGTGATATCACCAAATTGAACGAGCAAGGCAGACTGAAAAAAGTCCGAAACGGAGCAGAGGCCGTGGAAGAAAAGCCTTTCCGTCCACGCCCTATTGCTGTGACGAACAGCATCAACAATGCCGATGAAAAACAGCGGATTGCTGAAGCAGCAGCCCAGCTTTGTCAAGATGGCGAAAGCGTGATTCTCACGTGTGGCTCAACGATGCTGATGCTCGGCAGTAGTCTGTGTGGTCACAATGTGCAAATTATGACGAACTTTCTGCCGCTTGCGAATTATCTGATTGAACACGACCACAACGACGTGGTAATTATGGGCGGGCAATACAACAAAAACCAAGCCATTATGCTGTCACTCAACACGAATGCGGAAGCAATATATGCCGCCGATGTGATGTTCACCAGTGGCAAAGGGCTGACCACAGATGGGCTGTACAAAACCGATATGCTGATCGCCAATTCCGAGCAACGTATGCTCTCTCGCATCGGTAAATTAGTTGTGCTACTCGACAGCACCAAACTCGGTAAACAAGCAGGCATGTTGTTTAGCGATATTCAGCACATTGATGTGTTGATTACAGGTAAAGAAGCCGATCCCGAGATTATTGCGTTGCTAAAAACAAAAGGATTGGAGATTATATTAGCCTGATATTTTCTCTTCGTGGCTTTCTTCCTGTGGTAAAACATAACCCAGTTCTTTTGAAATATTTTTTGCCGCTTGTTTAATTTCATCTAAGAAAAACTGAATACCTTGGCGTTGTAGTTTGTAAATTGACATGGATACCGAAATGGCATAATCCACCTTGTTGAGATAATCAAATACGGGGGCTGCAATACAAACAACCCCCAACTCATTTTCTTCTCTATCCATGGCGAATTGTTCTTGGCGGATTTCTGACAACTCTTTTTCCATCATCGCTAAGTCTGTCACCGTATTTGGGGTGAGCTGCTCGATCGTGTTGCGGTGTGTTTGCCAATAATTGTTGAGATACTCACTATTCTCTTCATACGCGAGATAAATTTTCCCCATCGCTGAGCAATACAGTTTCAAATGTTGCCCAATATAAGCCCGGGTTTTCATCATGCCTGTTGTAGGCTCTAGTTTATAAATCATAATGGCGTGATCTTGCTCTCGCTTA